>CAIYQO010000065.1 GCA_903928345.1 uncultured bacterium
CACCCGACGATAAATCGTCGGGCTACCGGCTGCGCCCCATGAATGGGGCTTTGGTAGTCTCCGCAAGGTAATGTTCACATTTAGTGGGCTTCTTTAAGGGCGAAAAAACCGTTCCCACCGAAAACCTATCGGCCTAATAACCGCACAACCAGGTTCACGCACGCTTGACAAGCCCCTTTCAAGGGGCGCAGCCGGTAGCCTGACGATTTATCGTCAGGTCGAAAAACAGGCAAACGGTAATCGTACATTGACGCGTATGCCCCCCCCAATAACGTCCTGTGACGGTGGAGGGGGAGGAAGCGGGAAGGTTATGCAATCACCTCGAACGGCTTCCGCCCCGCCAGCTCGCGGTAGAGCGCGACCAGCGTGTCGGCGACGAGGGTTTCGTCGTGGGTGCGGCACACTTCGGCGCGAGCGGCGGTGAGGTCGGCGGGAGGAGCGGCGAGGGTCTCCGCCAGCGTGACGGCGAGGGCGTCGGGGTCGTCCACCATGCGCACGTAGCGTTCGGCCACGGTGCCCGCGTAGCTGGGCAGGCGGCAGGAGATGACGGGGCGCGCACAGGCCAGCGCTTCCAAGAAGGTGACGGGGAAGGCGTCGTGGGCGGGGAAATTCACCACCACGTCGGCGGCGGCGTAGAGCACGGGCAACTCGGCCACGGGCAGGCGGTCGCTGAAGCGCAGCGCGTCGGTCACGCCCAATTCCGCCGCGCGGGCGCGCAAGTCCTCCTCCAGCGTCCGGCATTCCGCGAAAGAGCTGGGGTTGTAACGCAGGAAGAGCAGCACCGCGCCGGGCACCCGCGCGTGGGCGAAGGCGTCCAGCACTTCGCGATGCCGGTAGATATGCCCCATGGCGCGCGGGGAGAGCACCACGCGGGCGTCCGCCGGGATGTCCAGCGACGCGCGCAAGGCCGCCGCTTCCGTGGCATACCCGGGGGCGAAGCGCGTGGTGTCCACCCCGAGCGTGAGGAGCCGCGTGGGCACGGGGCACCCGGCGAGCTGCGTGCATTTGTCCGCCATGTCGGCGGCGTCGATAAGCACCAGGTCGGCGGCGGCGAGGGCTTCCCCGATAGCCGCGCGCATGGCGGGGTCGGCGGTGGGCGCGAGCTGGTCGTCGATGTCCGAGCCCCACACGGTGAGCACCAGCGGGTGCATCCCCGCCGCGGCGCAGTGTTGCGCGCGCGGGTCCACCCAGTGCACGTGGGTCACGTCGGGGCGCGCCACCCGCCAGATGCGATGCAGCGGCCACGCGCGCCACTTGGCGAGGCTTAGCGCCGAGTGCGACCCCACCAGCCCGCGCAACACGCCCAGCCCGGAGCGCGGCAGCGGCACGAAATGGTAGCCCGGCGCGCCGTCGGGCAGCGGATCGGCTTCGTCGAGGAAGCATACCTTCACCCCGCGCGCCAGCAGCCAGCCCAGCGGGCGCCGCGCGTGGGGGGAATTGCCCGGCGCAAGCATCAGCACCTTCATGCGCCGCCCTCCCCGCGCGTCCCCAGGCGTCCCAGATACCGCAACCCGCGCCGCACCGGGGCGGGCGAAAGGTCATAGAGCGAGGCGGTGAACACGTGAACTTTCCGCGGCGCGAGCCGCCACGCCTGGGTGAACAGTTCCCGCGCCCGGCGAGGCTCCCCCGCGCGCAGGCAGGCCAGCGCGCTGATGCGGAAACCTTCGGACAAAAAGGACGGGCCGCGTCCGGTGCGGGTGAAAAAGTCGGGGTGGCGGCGGAAGATATGCTCGCGCGTCTCGTATTCCCGCACGCGCAGGGCGACGGACATACTGCCCGTGGTGCGCCGGTAGCGGTAGAGGGGTGCGTCGACATGCATGGGGCACAGCGGGCCTTCCAGCGCGCCGATCCAGAAGTCCCAGTCTTCGTTGCCCGCGCGCAGCACGTCGTCCTCGCAATAGCCGCCCACGCGCGCCCACAGCAGACGTCGCAGCAAGGCGCCGGCGCCGGGTATCCACTGCGCGTCCGCCATCGCCTCCGGGGTGCGCACGGCGTAATGCCACACGTCGTCGTCGGCGCCGAAGGTCTGCACGTCGGTGAAGACGCAATCGACCGCGGGATCTTCGAGCAGCGGCACGGTGCGGGCGAGGAACTCCGGCGCCAGCGCGTCGTCGGCGTCGAGGGGGAGCAGCAGGTCGGTCGTCGCCGCGCGGATGCCCGTGTTGCGCGCGGCGGCCAGCCCACGGTTGACGTCGTGCCGCAGCACCCGCACGCGCGGATCGTCCGGCGGCACGATCGTTTCCGCGGACGCGTCATCCACCACCACGGCCTCCCAGGCGGTAAAGGACTGCGCCAGCACGCTCTCCAGGCACTCGCGTAACGGCCCCGGCTGGTTGAAATGCGGTATCACGATGCTGACAAGCGGTGTTTCTATCATCACGTTGCGGCCTGCCTGATGATACCACAACGCGCCCGGAGGCGCGAATGGGGAATGGGAGCGCGGGGGCAAGGGAGAGCGGGGGGATGGGAGAAAGGGGAAACGGGGTGCGGGATCGATCACTCCGCGGCGGTGGGGAGCAAGACTACCCGGAACGAACTGGCTGCTACACTGCGGGCCAGGCGGGTGTCGGCGGTAACCAACGGCAGGTCGAGGCGTTCGGCGAGGGCGAGGTAGGCGGCATCGTAGGCGGAAACGTCGTGAGCGGCGGCGATCTCCAGCGCGCGGGGAGCGAGGTGGGCCGTCGGGGTGGTCGCGAGCGCAAGGGCGATGAGGCTGGCTAACCCGGTTTGACCGTCGGCGACGCTGAGCGTGCCGCGTCGCGTGTTCTTCCAGAGGATATTCGCGCATTCGATAAAGAACAAGTCGGGTACGGCCAGCCGCGGGGGGTCATCATCGCTGAGAGGTGCAAACAGGGCGCGTGCCTCAACCGAGCCCACCTCTGCCAGGACCAGCTTGATCCCTACGCTGGCATCGACGACACAGTCGCGCGGCAATACGGTCATCGCGCCCGATCCTCACGCAAGAGTTGCAAACTGTCGCCGGGTGTCCGACCGATCCGCGCGCGCAGGGCATCCAAATCCGCCAGCGCCGCACGTCGTTGCCCCTGCACGCGCCGCTGGTGCATCCCCTGCGCGAAGATCGCCAGCGCCTCCGCGTTCAGGCTCTGCGCCTCCGACGCGGCCAGCGCCTTCAGCTCATCGTATAGTTCCTGCGGCACCCCGCGAAGATACAACGTCGCCATATTGCGCCTCCGCTTTAAGTATACCCGCGGTGCTTGCATATATGCAAGCGCCGCAGGGTTTCCGAGCTGCGGTCCCGGATCGTCACGGGGGCGTCATTCCCATACCTCCCGATACCCTTTGCCCAGGTAGGCGCGCTGCACCTCGCGGTTATCGAGCATCTCCTCGGCGGTGCCGTCCAGCACCAGACGGCCGTTTTCCAGCACGTAGCCGCGGTCGGCGATGCGCAGCGCCCAGCGTGCGTTTTGCTCCACCAGCAGCACGGTCAGCCCCTGGTGGCGGAGTTCGCCGATGGCGCGGAAGATCTCCTCCATCACCCTGGGCGCCAGCCCCATGCTCGGTTCGTCGAAGAGGAGCAGTTTGGGGCGCGCCATCAGGCCGCGGGCAATGGCGAGCATCTGCTGCTCCCCGCCGGAGAGCGTCCCCGCGCGCTGCTCTAACCGCTCGCGCAGCCGCGGGAAGGTGTCCAGCACGTGCTCCAGATCGTCGTGCAGGTGGGCGCGCGTGTCCGCGCGTCCACGCGAGTAGGCGCCCAGCAGCAGATTGTCGCGCACGGAGAGCGGCCCGAAAAGCTGGCGGCCCTCCGGCACGTGGCTGAGGCCCAGCCGCACGATGCGGTCGGCGGCGGCGCGGCCGATCTCCTTGCCGTCGAAGAGGACGGAACCCCGGCGCGCGGGCACGATGCCGGAAATGGTGTTGAGCAGCGTGCTCTTGCCCGCGCCGTTGGCGCCGACCAGCGCCACCACTTCGCCGGCGCGCACGTGCAATGACACGCCGTGGAGCACCTCGGTGTTGCCGTACGCGGTGACGACGCTGGCGAGCTTAAGCATGCACCGGCTCCTCTCCCAGGTAGGCGGCAATCACCCGGTCGTCGTTCTGCACCGCGTGGGGCGTCCCTTCGGCGATCTTCTCCCCGTGGTCGAGCACCACCACTTCATCGGAGATGCTCATCACCAGATCCATGTCGTGGTCGATGAGGAAGATCGTTACCCCGATGTCGCGGATGGCGAAGATGAGGTTGACCAGCTCCTTCTTCTCGCGCGTGGAGAGCCCGCTGGCCGCCTCGTCGAGGAGGAGCAGCTTGGGCTCCGTGGCCAGCGCGCGGGCGATCTCGAGCAGGCGCTGCTTGCCGAAGGGCAGGTCGCGCGCCAGGTCGTCCGCGTGGGCGCTCAAACCGACCTGCGCCAGGTAGCGTTCGGCGTCGAGGTGTATCTGCCGCTCCTCGCGGCGCATGCCGGGCAGGCGCAGCGCGGCGGCGAAGAAACCGCTACGGCTGCGCAGGTGGCGGCCCACCATCACGTGCTCCAGCACCGTCATCGCGGGAAACAGCTCGACGTTCTGAAAGGTGCGCGCGATGCCCAGCGCGGCTACGCGGTGCGGCGGCAGGCCGTGAATCGGCTTGTCCGCCAGCGCCACCTGCCCGCTCGTGGGGGTCAGTAGGCCGGAGATTACGTTCAGCAGCGTCGTCTTTCCGGCGCCGTTGGGGCCGATGAGCGCTTTGATCTGTCCCGCGCTGATATCGAAGGAGGCATCGTCGACGGCTACCAGCCCGTCGAAGACCATGCGCAGGTGCGCCACGTGCAGCAGGGGCGTCATAACGGCGCTCCTTCCCGCGCGGCGGCTGTCCGGCGCTGCCGCCGCAGGCGCGTCACCGCCACCTGCACGCCGCTGACCAACCCGCCGGGAAGAAAGACCATGACGACGATGAGGATGAGGCCGTAGATGATGACGTCGATGTCTCGCCACGGCAGCAGTTGCAGCCGCTCCTTCAGCAGCGTGATGGTGGCCGCGCCCAGCGGCGCGCCCCACACGCTGGCCATGCCGCCGATGCACCCCATCACCACCAGCGACACCGAGGCGTGAAAGTCGAAGGGGGACGGGTTTACGTACTTCACCACGTGGGCGTACAGGCTGCCCGCCAGCGCCGCATACATCGAGGAGAGCACGAAGACCTGCACCTTGAAGCGTGCGATGGGCACCCCCAGCGCGGCGGCGGCGGTTTCACTGCCGTGCACCGCGCGGAAGGCGCGACCGACGCGCGAGTTGACGATGTTCGCGGAGATCACCAGCACCAGCAGCGCGAGTGCCCAGGTGAGGTAGAAGCACTTCACATCGTGGTCGAAGACCAGCCCGCCGATCGCCAGACTCGGCACGTTCTCGATGCCGGAGGAGCCACCGGTAATGGGTTCCCACTGCCGCATCACGATGAAGACGATCCACCCGAAGCCCAGCGTGGCCATCGCCAGGTAATGCCCGCGCAGGCGCAGGCAAGGCATGCCGATGAGCAGCGCGACGACGCCGGTGAGCACGATGCCGCAGAGCATCGCCAGCCACGGGGAGCAGGCCGTACGCGTGGTGAGGATGGCGGAGGTATAGGCGCCGATCCCGTAGAAGGCCGCGTGCCCCAGCGAAGCCTGCCCGGCGTATCCCATGAGCAGGTTGAGGCCGACGGCGAGGATGGTGTAGATGGCGATGAAGGTAAAGACACCCAGCCAGTAGTTGTTCTGCTCCAGCAGCGGCCCGGCACTGCCGTGCAGCAGTACGAAGGGCAGCGCCGCCGCGAGCAGGACGCCGAGGAGTGCCGCAAGGAAGGTGCGTTGCGCGGTGAACCACCTCATGCGCGCACCGCCTTTTTCCGCCGCCACAGCGCGAAGATGCCGTTGGGGCTGATAAAGAGTACCAGCAGCAGGATGATGAAGGCGAAGGCGTCCTTGTATTGGGCGAATTCCGGCGGCAGGAACCCCGCGCCGCAAGTCTCCAGCACGCCGAGGAGCACGCCGGCCACGATGGAGCCGGTGAAGTTGCCCAACCCACCCACGATGGCCGCGGCGAACCCCTTCAAGCCCATCATGGCGCCCATCGCATAGTTGCCCGTGCTGATGGGGGCGATGGCGGCGCCGGCCAGCGCGCCCATGGCGGCGGAAAGGGCGAAGGCGCCCATCACCAGCCGCGACACGTTGATGCCGACCAGCCGCGCGCCGTGTTTGTTCACCGCCACCGCGCGCAGCGCCTTGCCGACCATCGTTTTATTGAAGAAGAGCGTCAGGCCGATCACCAGCAGCACCATCAGGCCCATCACCCAGAGCTGCTGCGACTGCACCGACACGGGAAAGAGGGAGCCGTTGTGGAAGATCGCTCCCAGGTCCAGCGGCGGGGGATCGACGGCTGTAAAGGGCGGCACCGGCACCGCGTCCTTGCCCCACTGGTTGCCGGCGATACCCTGCAGCAGCACGGAGGCGCCCACGGTGATGATGATGAGGGAGATGGGCGAGGCATCCTTGCGCGGACGCATGAGCACCCACCCGAGTAGCAGGCCGACCACCGCCGACACTGCCACCGCGATCGGCACCACGACGTAGAGCGGCCAGCGCAGCCCAAAATCGTCGTAGGTGAGCCAGTAGCTGATCATCGCACCGATCATGACGAATTCACCCTGCGCGAAGTTCACCACCTCCGTCGAACTGAAGATGATGGTGAAACCGAGCGCCACGATGGCATACGTCGAGCCGACCGCGATACCGGAGATCAAGCTTTGCAGCGTGTTGGAGATCCAGCCCATGTTGCCCCAAGTTCAACGTTCCAAGTTCAACGTTCAACGTTGAACAGATGCGACGGCGGGAAGGCGGCGCGGTTGCGTCGCCTTCCCGTCGGCAATGCAGTGAGGGAACTACTTTAAGGGCACCCACTTGCCGCCGCGGATCACGACCATGGCGAAGGAGTCCTTCGTCAGGCCGTTATGATCGGTCGGGGAGAAGTGGAAGGTACCGGAGATGCCGGTGTAGCTCAGGTGCTCGATGGTGGCGCGCAGTTTGGCGCGGTCGTCGCCGGCCGTTTTCAGCGCCTGCACGACGACCATCATCGCATCGTAGGCATGGCCGCCGAAGGTGTCCGGCTCGTGCTTGTATTCAGCAGAGAACGCGGCCGCGTAGTTCTTCAGCACGGTCTTCTGTTTCTCAGTATTGGCCAGGTCGTCGCGCACGAGCAGCTTGCCCGCGGGGAAGACGACACCTTCCGCCGCCGCGCCGGCCAGCTCGATGAACTTGTGGTTCGCGATGCCGTGGCTCATGATGATGAGGCCTTTGAGGCCCAACTGACGCGCGTTCTTCGCCACCAGCGCGGGACCGGGGTTGGTGCCCCAGCACACGATAGCCTGCGCCTTGGTACCACGGATGCGGATGAGCTGCGGCTGCATGTCGGTGTCGGTGGCGCCGAAGGTTTCGGCGGCAACGATGTTGATGCCCATCCCCTTCGCCTGCGCCAGCAACTGCCCCTTGCCGGACTCGCCGAACGCGTTGGTCACGGTGATGATGGCGATGTCGTGGAGCTTGTTCACCTTCAGGTAATCGAGCACCTTCGCCACCGCGTGCACGTCACTCTGCGCGGTCTTAAAGATGTACGGCTTCACGGGGTCGACGATCTTCACGCCGGCGGCGCAGGAGATCATCGGCACGTGGGCGGCCTCGACGGTGCCGGCCGCCGACAGCGTGGTGCCGGTCTGGCTGGGGCCGATAATCGCAAGCACCTTGTCCTGTTCGATGAGGCGCTTCACGGTCATCACGCTCTGGGCTTCGTCGCTGGCGTTGTCGGCCATGACGACCTTCAACGGATGGCCGTTGATGCCGCCCGCCGCGTTGATCTGCTTCTCGAGCAGCAACACGGTGTCGCGCTCGGGGGTGCCCAACGGCGCGCCGGTGCCGGTGACATCAAACACCGCGCCGATGACGTACGGGGCTTTGCTCGCGGCTTGCGCCGCCGGCAGCGTGCCCAACCACAGTGCGCCGACCGCGAACACGGCCAGCAGTGCCACTAATAGGGAAGTGCGCATGCAGGTACTCCTCGTAAAATCTATAGCCGGGGATACGCGGTATCCACGTACTGAGTAAATGTTAAGTCATTATAAAGGTTGGCGCACAAAGGAGCAAGGGGTTAGCCGCTTATTTCCCAAAGCCGGGGCATTACTTCGCGTCATCGGCGTCCGGCAGTCCGAAAACTGCCAGATAGTGCCCCACCCGCGCCGCGGGCGGGAGCCCGTGCAACGCGCGGCACAACTCGTCGGGCGCGTAGTCGCGGCAGACGGCGGGCCGGTCGGGGTAAATGCCGCACCGCCGATCCGCGCGCAGATGCACGCACGGCACTCCCACCGGTTTGCCCAGCGTGGAGATATCCGGCGCAATGCAGCAGGTGCCGCATTTGAAGCAGGAGATGGGCATGAGATAGTATAACACAGGTTATATTGTTAAGGCCCGTAGTTGTGTCGTTTGCCAACTCCCCTCCGCCCCCACCGTTTACATCCCCATCGGGCCACGGTATGATATGCACATCATGCGTGACCTGCTCCTCTGTGCCTGGCGGGAAGTGTCGCGGCGCCCGGGACGTACGGTGGCGAACGTTGTCGGGTATCTGCTCGCGACGGCGCTGCTGGTGATCCTCGTGTCGCTGCTGCTGTATGCGCGCGCCGCCACGTCGCCGATCCTGGCGGGGACGGGTACGCACTTCATCGCCTTCACCCCCATCTGCGTGGGCGGGCCGTGCGAGAAGCTGGCGCGCGACCCGCTGGAGGGTTTCTTCCTCAACGGCACGCAGACGCGTCTGCTCGCCGTGGGGCCCATCGCGCGGCTGAACGGCGACCGCAATATCCGGCTGGCCTCGCCCTTCCTGCTCTACCGCTTCCGTGACGAGCACGGGGGGCTGTTCTCCGTGGGCGGCTACCAGCCCGGCGACGGCACCGCCGTCGCCACCAACTGCTGCGCCGACACCGACGTGATCGAGGGCCACTTCCTGGGCGACGCGGAGCGCGGCACGGTGATGCTGGAATCCGGCTACGCCGCCGCGCGCGGCCTGCACGCGGGCGGGATCATGCGCATCGCCGGGCACGCCTTCCCCATCGCCGGGGTGGTGAACCCGGGCATCCGCCCGGCGAAGGCGGACGTGTATATGCACTTCGACGACGCCGCGCGGATCATCGGCACACGCCTCACGCGCCCGCTGGCCGGGGAGGCGAACGTGGTGCTGGTGGAAGTGGCGCAGTCCACCCTGCAGCCCGCGGCGATGGCCACGGTTACGGGCGCCATGCCGGAGATGCAGATCTCCAGCTACGCCTGCTGGAAGCCCGCCGCGACGGTGCTGGGGATGAACGAGGGCGCGGCGTGGCTGCTCACGCTGCTCATCAGCGCGGCCACGGTGGCGATGGCGCTGCGCGCGCAGTGGGCATCGACGCTGGAGCGCCACCGGGAGATCGGTATCCTGAAGGCCATCGGGTGGAGCAACGGCACCGTGGTGGCGCAGATCGTGGCGGAGTCGCTGCTGCAGGCGCTGGCGGGCGGCGTGTTAGGGGTGGGCGTAGCGGTATTCTTCCTGCGCCTGGCGCCGGTGGGGGCGCTTACCAGCATCGCCGCCGGCCCGGTGGCCCTCACGCCGCTGGTGCTGGGCAGCGGGTTGCTGCTGCCGCTGCTGGGGGGGCTGATCGCCGGCATGCTGCCGGCATTGTACGCCGCGCGCCGGCGGCCCGCGGAGGCGCTGCGACAACCATGACGACCGACGCCCAAATCCTGCTCACCTGCACCGGCGTGACGAAGAGCTTCCCCGCCCGGCACGGCGCCCGCGTGCCCGTGCTTGCGGGCATCGACCTCACCGTGCACGCCGAAGAGGTATTGCTCATCCGGGGGCGCAGCGGGGCGGGGAAATCCACGCTGCTGTCGCTACTCGGCGGGCTGGATCTGCCCACCGCGGGCCGCGTGCAGCTCACCGGGTATCCGGCGTTCGAGACGCTCTCCACCGAGGCGCTGGCGACGGTGCGGCGGGCGCGCATCGGCATCATCTTTCAACGCTTCAACCTGCTCCCCACCTGGACGGCTCGGGAGAACGTGGAGGCCGCGCTGCTGCACACCCCCGTGCCCCCCGCGGAGCGCCGGGCGCGCGCGGAGACGCTGCTGACAGCGCTGGGACTGGCGGAACGGGCGGACAATCTGCCAGGGGAGCTGAGCGTGGGCCAGCAGCAACGCGTGGCGGTGGCGCGCGCGCTGCTCAACGACCCGCCGCTGCTCCTCGCCGACGAGCCCACCGGCGACGTGGACGCCGACACCGGCGCGGAGATCGTCGCGGCGCTCCTCGCCCAGGTGGGTGCCCGCGGCGTCACCCTCGTCGTCGCCACCCACGGCGCCTTCCCCCTCGCCGCCGCCACGCGCGTGCTGGAATTACGCGACGGGGTGCTCGGTTAAACCGCCGCCGCCTCCCCCACCCGCTTCGGCAGCATCGCCCCGGTGATGACATACGTGTGGCACGCCTGCAGCGCGTAGGTCGCGGCGGCGGGCAGCGCTACACCCGTCGTTGCGTCGGTCACCGCGCCGTCCAGGGTTACCGTGCGCTCGGTGAAGTTCCACAGCGTGGCGCGCGTGCCGTCGCCGTCGTGCCAGAGCACGGAGAGGCCATCCTCCTGCAGGTAACGCGTCTTCATGTGCGGCATATTTGCGTGATAGTCGGCCAGCGCGCGCTTGTGCCCCTCGCCCCAGATGGCATCCAGCCGTTTGCCCTCCCAGAAGAGGAAGGGAATGTGCGTGGCCATATGCGCGTAGAAGCGGTAGACCAGCGCGGCGTCGTCGATCGTTTCCACCGAGGTCGTGGGGATCGTGGTGTAGTTGAGCTGCGCGGAGACCTTGTACAGGGTGAACAGGTTCTCCGGCTTCGCGAACTCCAGCGGGCAGCCGTGCATCGGCACGCCGAAGGGGCCGAAGGACTCGATGAGGAAGTGCACCCCCGCGTCCTGCAGCGCCTTCATGCCTTGCAGCGTGCCGCGCCACTGCGTGGTGGGCTTGCCGCCGGAGTAGTCGATGGGCATGAACCCCAGGTTGTAGAAGGAATCGAAGAGGTAGGCGTCCAGGCCGGTTGTCTCCCGCGTCTGCGTCAGGCAATCCACCCAGTACTGCCGCGCGGCTTCGTGGCCGAAGTTGAGGATGCTCATGCAGTTCGTGTAGGCCCCGCCGAACTTCAGCCGCGTGTCCTCCATGCGCACGAACCACGGCTGATACTTTTCCTCGTACCAGTGATTGATGGGGCTGGAAAGCGCCTGATCGTTATTCGTCCAGCTCACCACGTGGATGCCCAGCGCGGCAGCGTCGGCTACCAGCGCCAGCAACCGCTCCGGCCCGCCCAGTTCCGGCGCCGGCTCGTACTCGTGCCCGCAGCACATATTCCAATGCCAATCGGTGCCGGGGGTCTTCGCCGTCATCGCCGACTTATTCACGTTGTCGATGAAGATCTCCTTGAAGCCCAGCGCCGCGGCGGCGGGGAGCAGATCTTTGCGATAGTCGTCGAGGACGAAGTTGTCCCAGAAGTTGCAGTGGATGCGCGGCAGCAGTGGCTCCTCGGCGAGGCCGAACTCCGCCCGCGCGCGGTCGTGCACGGTGTCGAAGACGCGCGTCCACAGGTTGCGCTGATCCGTGGCGCTCTTCGGTGCGGTGCTTAGCAGGATCGCCTTCGGGGTAGTCTGCACCGTCAACGCCTCGTCAAAGAGATGTTTGTCCAGGCATTTCAGCTCCGCCTTGCCCGGCTCGCGCTTGAGCAGCGTGCGGATCAAGTCGACGTGCGCGTAGACACCGAGTAGCGTGCAATCGCCCTTGTACTGGAAGTCGAAGGCCTGGTGCGAGGCCCAACGCGGCAGGTTGTGCGTCATCACCGGGTTGGCCAGCGAGTTGGTATCCTCCCAATGGATCACGCCTTCGGTGGTCCACGCGGTTTCCGGCGCGAAGGTGACCACGGGTGTGGAGCAGGAGGACTGGGAGATCACCGTGACGCCCGCGATGTCGCCGTCCAGCTCCCACGAGGCCATGTCGAGGAGGTAGAAAAGGGGCACGGTCTCGCTTTCGTATTCATAGTGGTAGCTGAAACCGCGGCAGACGGTGCCGCCGAACGTCTCCTCTGCCGGGCGCAGCACCAGCGTCAGCCGCCCGGTGCCGGCCACCGTGGGGGCATCCCAATCGCGCGTGTCGTGGATGGGGTCGAAGCTGTGGTCGCGCATCAACTGCACGGGCAACGGGCGGAAGATGGCCTGCAGCACCACACGCGCCTCGTCGGCAGCAACCACGGTATCCCGCACGTGCAGCGCCGCCAGCTCGAACCCGGCAAAGCTCTGCGTCGCCGGCCGCAACGGCAACCGCCCGCTGCGCACCGCCACGCCGTCGATGGTAACCGCCCCCACCCCGAGGAACTCCTCCCCGCGCGTCAGCACCGCGAAGGTGCAGGTACCGAGTGTGATGATGTTGGACATGGGTCTTCTCCCGTATTCGTGCTCGTGCTCGTAATCGAACCGGCCCCGGAGGGGTCGTGTATTGTAGCCCAGGGTGCAAACCCTGGGACACGTGTCCGTTATTTTTTTCCGCGCCCTGGGAGGGCGCCGTAAGTCTTTGCGCCGTCCCTCCAGGGCGGAAAATGTGTATTCTCCACGATACCCAGGGCTTGCGCCCTGGGCTAAAACACGTTGCCCCTCCGGGGCAAAATAGACTTACCGCGTCGGCCGAAAGTTCAAAAACTCCTGTGCCAGCACGCTCAGGCTGTGGCAGGGGTCGGTGGCGACGTTGGCGTCGTCGATGGCGGCTTGCAGCAGCCAGTCCCAGTCGTCGCGCTGCACGTCGATTTCGTCGAGGTGGCCGCGGAAGACGTTGAGGGAGTAGGCGAGCACGTAGACGGCGCCCTGCCCCAGCGGGTAACGGTAGACAAGAGACGCGAAGGCGTTTTCGCCCGCGTAGGCGAAGTCCGCCCAGCCGTAGGCCACGCCTTCCGGCGGCGGGGCGGGCACGCAGGCCTCCGCCAGCACGCGCGCCTCCGCGGGGGGCTGCAGCCACTTGAAGGTGAGGCGCTTTTCCGCGCGGCCCGGCATCCAGCGCCCGCGCCGACGATCCCAATAGGGTAGAAAATCATCCTTCAGCCGCCAGCGCACCGAGGAGAACCAGAAGGTCTGGTGCTGGTGGTTCGTCGCCAGCACCCGCGGGGCACCGAGCAGCCGCGCCAGCGCCGGGTTGGGCAGTTCCCGCAGATTCGGCGTGAGCAGCGTGTCGGGCTGCCCCATCGCCAGCAGCAGGCGTCCGCCACCCTCGACGTAGCGGCACAGCGTCTCCGGCACTTCGGGGAAGTCCTTGCGGTATTCGTCGGCGCCGAGGACGATCAGCTTGAAGGGGGTCAGCTCCTCGAGCGCGATAGGCCCCTGGCCGCGGAACCAGGTGGCCTTCACCTCCGGCGCCACGCCGAGGCGGGCCAGCGCGCTGGTGAGGCAGGCCACGGTGGTGAGGCCGTCGATGCGGTCGAGGCCCATCATGTGCGCCTGCGGGAGGAGCAGCAACACGTCGCGGCTGACGCGCGCCGTGGGCGTCGCGGTGCGCGTATAGGCGGCGATGCGCCGCGCCACCGGGCGGTAGGCCCCGCCGAAGTCGATGATGCCCATCGCCTCGCCTTCGCGGTAGAAATACTCCGGCTCCGGGCGCGAGGAGGACTCGTCGTCCGTCCAACACCAGAAACCCAGGCCGTCGGCGCCGGCGTCCAGGTAGGTGCGGTGCAGGCGCTCGAAGATCACCCGCTGGTCGTGCGGCTCAGGAGTCCAGCGCACCAGGTTGTCCATCACCGTGCCGTGGCAGCAGATGAGGGCGGCGTTCGGCGCGGCGGCTTTCAGGTAGCGCGTGCGCTCCCACGCCTCGGTGAGCGGGGAGAGCATGTCGATACCCTGCTTATTCGTCGTCGGCTCGAAGAAGCCGGCGCGCTCCCAGTCGGGGTGCGTGTGCGAGGAGTGCGTCATGTTGAACTGATACATCTCCAGCCACAGCGCGTCCACGTCGGCCAGCCCGGGGATGAGCGCCTCCATCGGCCCGCGCTCGAATTCACACCCCTCCGCGCCGGAAAAGATGAGCGCCCCCGGCACCGCGCGCTTCACCTCCCGGCTGTATTCCGCCAGCGCTTCCGTCGCGAGGGTGGCGGTGAAAGCGAGAAAGTCGAAGGTGCGCGAGTCGGCCTCGGTGAACTGCCCGGGCACCTCCACCGGCAGCGCGACTTCGTTCCACGCCTTCGGCTGCTCGGGCAGGCGCGGGTTGGCGGCGAGGAAGGCGGGGAAATCGTCGGCGTAGCGCTCCTGCAGCCAGCGCTGCCAGGTCGGCTTCACCGGCAACAGCTCGGTCCCCTCCGGTTCGCCCGGCCCGTAGCCCGCGTAGCCCGTCCACAACCGCCCGCCCACCGAGGCGATGCTGGCGCCGTAGGCCGGATGCGCCTGGAAGCGCTGCGCCCACAGCAGCCCATGCTTCAGGCAGGCGGCGAAGATCTGCGGGTTCACGCTGGTGTGCTTGTGCGGGTGCGCCGGGTCGTCCAGGTACGGCGTACCCATCACGTTTTCGAACGCCGTCAGCGGGTAGTTCGGCAGCGGGAAGACGTAGAGCCCGTACTGCGCGGCGAGGTCGAGCAGATGCGCGAAGCGGTCGAACATCGGCTCGACCATGCGCCCCTCGGCGAAGAAGTTGGTGGTCTTCACGAAGGGTACCACCATGTTGCAGCCGATCTCCGCCATCCGTGCGAAGTCGCGCTCCAGGTGCCGCAGCGTCTCCGGCCACCACGCGTCGTCAAAGTACGCGCCGCCGCAGGTGCCCGGCTTACGCGCGAAATACACGGGGCCAAACGGCACCACGCGCGCGCCCTCGCGCATGAACCGGCCCTGGGCCACGGTAATTTTGGGGAGCGTCATGGTGTTACCTCGTGTTGGATTGCTGGTCTTCCGCTTGTCTGGAGTCGAGCCGGGCTCTTAGCCCCTTTCCAAACAGTGATTAAGAATACCACCGGTACTGTTGTTGCCCTTCCACCCGGTCCAATCTCCCTCTCTTCGCGCGTCCTCTGTGTCCTTTGTGTCTTTGTGGTTTTCTTCCACGGCACACCCGACGGCGCCTGGGTGGGAACTTCCGAGCCTTACAAAAAACGTATTACCCTCTTCGTTGACCGCCCCGCTTTTCCTGCCCACGGAAAGGAAGGCGACGCGGTTTCCCGGTCACCTTCTTACGCCTTGCCGGAAGCGCGCTTCGCGGCGTACAATACGGGCACATGCCGACCGAAGATCGTCAGTCAGAATGGGCGCTGCGCCTGCAAGCGGCGCTGGAGAGCCGGGAGCCGGATACGCTTCGTGACCTGCTCGAGGAAGCGCACGCCGCCGACCTGGCGGAGGCCTTCCCGGAACTCGACGACGCGGAGCGGCGCACGCTGCTGGCGGCGTTGGATGACGAAGGTACGGCGGAACTGCTGGCGGAGTTGGAGTCGCAGGAGCAGCGCGAGTTGCTCGACGAGTTGCCGGTAGAGCGCGCCTCGGACGTGCTGGAAGAGATGTCTTCCGACGACGCCGCCGACCTGCTGGCCGAGTTGCCCACCCTGGAAGCCGACGCGCTGCTGGAGCACATGGAGCCGGAGATCGCCGACGAAGTGGCGTCGCTGCTGCGCTACTCGGAGGATAGCGCGGGCGGGCTGATGGCCACCGAATTCGTGCGCGTCGGGCCGGACGACACCGCGGCGGAGGTGCTGGCCGATCTGCGCCGGCACGCCGACGACGCGGAGATGATCTACATCCTCTACGTCCTCGACGAGGAGGAACGCCTGCTGGGCATCGTCAACCTGCGCGCGCTGATCGTCTGCGCGCCGGAGACGGAGATCTCCACCGTCATGCAGCGCGAGTTCGAAAGTGTGCGCGTGGATACCCCGCAGGAGCAGGTGGCAAAGCTTGTGCGCCGCCACGACCTGCTCGCCGTGCCGGTGCTGGAGGACGACGGCCGCATGGTGGGCATCGTGACGGTGGACGACGTGGGGGAAGTGGTCGAGGAAGAAGCGGCGGAAGACCTGCGGGAAGTGAGCGGCTCCGAAGAGGTGGAAGAGACGCCCTACCAATGGATCACCTGGCGCAACTGGCGCAGCGGGGTGCTCGCATTGGCCGGCGGGGTGCTCATCTCCCTGGTCGTGTGGACGATCACCCACGCGCTGGCGCCGACGACCGAAGTCATTGTATTGCTGCCGCTGTTGCTGGTGCTGAGCATCACCGCCGGCTCGCAAGCGGCGCTGGCGATCGATACCGCCTTCGACGACCCGGTGGAGCATCGCTACCCCGGCGTCATCCTGTACCGCGAAGCACTGGCCGGCGCGGTGCCCGCGCTCATCGGCGGGGCGCTGGCGGGCGTGGCCGCCTTCCTCATCCGCCGCGGCGCCTCCGACGTGCTCCCGCGCGCCTGGGCGGTGGCCTGGCCCATGTTCTTCGCCCTCTGGCTCGCCGCCCTCGTCGGGGCGCTGGGCGCCAACCTTGTGCGCCGCCACGCCGACCGCACCGGCTCCTCCGCCCAAACTGCCATCGTCATCACCGCCCTGTTATTGGCGAGCGTGCTGTATTTGGTGCTGGCGCGGTAGCGTTTACCCCACCCCCGCTGCCGTCACCGCGTCCGGGCAGGCGGTGTTGAAGGGGCAACTGTCGCAGGGGCGACCGGGGGTTGGGGGGAAGTGCTGGGCGCGGAGGCCTTCGCCGGCGCGGAGGAGCAGGTCGCGCACGTTGTCGAGGAGCGCGGGGGAGACGGCTTCGCTCACCACGGCATCGGCGCCCGTGGCGTCCACATACGCGAGCACCAGCCGCGTCGGCGGGGTGCCCAGCGCCTGCTCTACGCCCAACGCGTACAGGTACAACTGGCGCAGGTGGCGGGCGGAGCGACGGCCCGTTTTGTAGTCCAGCACCCACACGCCGGTGTCGTCGCGCGCCAGCAGGTCGATGATGCCGGGCATGAAGATATCCCCCACCCGCGCCAGGAAGGGCAGTTCGCGCTGCAACTCAGCGCGGCCCAGGTCGGCGTAGAGCGGCGAGGCCATCAGGGTGCGCAGGCAGGTGTCCAGGTGCGCGCGCTCCTCCGGGCCGGCGGGCACGCGCGGCAGCGCGGCGAGGATCTCGTCGATTTGCGCGGGCAAGGGGCGGTGGAAATCCACCCGCTGCATCACCGCGTGGAGCAGCGTGCCGAAGGCGGTGCCGTCGGTGCGCGCGGCGGCCTCGTCTGGGAACTCCTCCGCCAGCGTGGGCATGGGCGGGTCCACCACAATGCGCTCCTGACGCAGCACGTGGCGATACCAGTACTGCCGCGGGCAATCATGGTAGCACAGGGCGCGGTTGACGCCCACGCGCAGCGGCCCGGCGCGCAAGGGCCAGCTTTGCGGGATGAAGCGGTCCACCACGCGGGCGAAGCGGGTGATCTCCGCCGCGTCCACCCCCGCCACGGGCAACTCTTCGCCGCGGTAAATCTCCACTCCGTATTCCTCCCACAGCGTGGGCGGTTGCGGCGGCGTGGGCAGCGCTTCCGTCGCGGCCAGCGTGCCCGGCGCCCAGATACGCACGGGGAAGGCGGTGTCCGCGAAGGGCACGGGCACGTCGGTGTCGGCGTCCACCGGCCCGGAAAGCCCGAGCAGCCCGGCGAGGATATCCGTATACGTTTCCCCCGGCTTGAACTTCGTGAAGCCGCTGCAGATGAGCCGTTCCCGCGCGCGGGTGAGCGCCACGTAGAGCAGGCGCATGTCCTGCGCGCGCTCCTCGCGCGTATTGGCTTCCTGCGCGGCGGTGTAGGCGGCTGGGCGCGCCCAGTCCAGGTCGGGGGTCGGCGCTTTGCACGTCAGCCCGCCGTCGGGGGTGAGCAGGAAGGGCGGGTAATCGCGGTTCGGCGCTCGCCCGCCGTCCGCCAGGAAGACGACCGGCGCCTCGAGCCCTTTCGCGGCGTGGATCGTCATCAGGCGCACCACGTCGCTGGCCTCCACGTCGAGCGGTGCCGAGGCCTCGCGCGACGCCACCTCGCTGAGGCCGCTGAGATAACGCCCAAAGTCGGCCATGTCGAAGATGTCGCGCGCCTGGAACTCCGCCGCCACCTCGCGCAGCTTGCGCACGTTCGCCACGCGCTGCTCGCCCCCCTCCGCCGCCAGCAGGCAGGCGAGGTAGCGGGTGCGCGCGAGGATGAGGTCGAGCAGGTCCAGCGGTTGCCCGGCGGGAAGGAGTTCCTGCAACTCGGCGACCAGCGCGCGGAAGAGCCGCAACACCGCCTGATCCGCCGGGTCGAGGGGGAGCGCGTCGGCGCGCAGCACGTTGGGCCACAGGCGGTGAAAGCGCCCCGCCGCCTCCGCCGCGGGCAGCGGATCGCCGGGCGCCCACCCCGTCCAGTCGCGCGAGAGCCAGTAGAGCGTGTCGTCGCTCACCCCCGCCAGCGGCGAGCGCAGCGCCACCGCGAGGGCGAAATCGTCCATCGGGTTTTCCACCACCTGCAGCAGACGCAGCAGATCCTGCACCTCCGACGCCTGGTAGAAGCCGCGCCCGCTGACCACGTAAAAGGGGATGCCCGCCGCGCGCAGGGCGTTTTCATGGCGCGAGATGTCGGTGGAGGCGCGGAAAAGCAGGATCATGTCGCGGTAGGTCGCCGGGCGCGTGGTGGGCGGATCGCCGGGCACGGTGAGGGCCAGCGGGGCGCCGCCCAACGCGCCGGTGAGTTGCAATATGCGCCGCGCGAGCCACGCGGCCTCCCGGTCGCGCAGTTCGTCCGCCGATCCTTCCTGCGGCCAGATGGCCACCTCGATCGCGGGCTCCGCCGCCGGGGCGAAGGTCTGCCCGGCAGTGAGGGGTTCGAAAAAGAAGCCGTCGGTCGGGTTTGCTTCGGGGGGTGCTTCCGCGTGCGCCCCCACCCCAACCTCAGGAGTCAGGGGCTCACCTGCACGCGCCCCCACCCCAACTTCCTGCGTCAGGGGCTCTCCTGCACGCGCCCCCACCCCAACCCCTCCCCCCGAGGGGAGGGGCTTTTCATTTGGCCAGAGCTGGGCGAACCAGCCGTTAAGGGGGGCGAGCAGTTCGGGGCGGGTGCGGTAGTTGGCGTGCATGGAGATACGCTGGCCGGCATCGCCTTCGGCGGTGATGGCGCGCTGGTGGTCGAGGAAGACGTGCACGTCGCTGCCGATGAAGCGGTAGATGGACTGCTTCACGTCGCCGACCAGGAAGAGGTCGCCGTCGCCGCGCAAGGCGTGGATGATGCGCGCCTGCAGCGGGTTGGTGTCCTGAAACTCATCCACCATCACCTGGCGGAACTGCTTTTTGAAGCGCGCGCGGGTGCCGAGGGCGCGCGGGGCGGCGAGCAGCGTATCGGTGACGAGGAGCAAATCCGCCATGTCCAGCAAACCGCGCTGGCGCTTTTCGCGGCTGTATTGCTCGTCGAAGCGCCCCAGCAGCGTGAGGAAGGCGTGCAGATACGGCTGCACCAGGGTATCCACCCCGGCGGCGAGCCAGGCGGCCAGCGCGGCCTTGATACCGTCGCGCGCCGCTTTCGCCGTTTCGCGCGGGCCGCCGCTGGGGGTGAGGTGGGGCAGCAGCGCCGACGCGGCGTCGTAGGCTTCCCAGGTGAACTCCGCGGCGAGCAGCGGCGTCAGCGCGTCGGCGGCGCGGGCCGCGGCGTCCACGGCAGCACGCCAGCCGGCGGTGCCCGCGTCGCGCAGGACGAGGAGCCCGGCCAGCGCCGCGCGCACCTCCGCCACCGGCGGCGGCGGGCCGACGAGGGGAAAGAGCGCCGGGATCGCCAGCCCGTGGGTGCGCGCGTTGCGGTAGGTGTCCAGCAACCCGGCGCGCAGCTCGCGGTGCGGCATGTCGAGGAGCAGCCGGCCCAGCTCCGCGCGCTCGTGTTGCGGGCCGTCCCACACCTCGGCGAAGACGGCGTCCAGCGCCTTCTCTTCCAGCGTGTGCGCCTCCACGTCGTCGAGCAGGCGGAAGTTCGGGTCGATCCCCGCCTCCAGCGCGTGCTCGCGCAATACGCGCTCGCAGAAGCTGTGGATAGTGCCGATGGGGGCGCGCGCCAGCTCGCGGCGCTCCTTCGTCATGCCGGCGGCTTCCAGGTCGCGCGCAATGCGTTCGCGCATCTCCTGCGCCGCCTTGCGCGTGAAGGTGAGGGTGAGAATCTGCTCGGTTTTGACGCGCTGATTCGTGAGCAGGTGAAAGTAGCGCTGGGTGAGCACCATCGTCTTGCCCGACCCCGCGCCGGCCGAGACCAGCACCGTCGGCACCCGCGTCGTCACCGCCCGCACCTGCGCTTCGTTCATGGGCTCATTCTAGCAGACGACGGTGAATGCGGAAAGAGGAGGTGAGAAGGTGACAAGGTGAAGGGGTGACACTGTTTGTAAAACAGCTCGGGTGTGGTTACGTTCTTTTTCTGTAGCGCATGGGCACCGTCCCATGCCTGCTCATGACAACCTGTTCCGATGGAGCAGAAAGAAAAGGATGGCGAAGTTTTGGGAGGGCGAGCGTACTCGCGAGCCGCGGGCATAGACCCGGTAACGGAGGTAGGGTTACGCCGCTTTCCTACATCCGCGGCTCGCGGGTACGCTCGCCCTGCCAAAACTTCACCTGACCGTAATGCGACCAGCACCAAGCGGCGCACGGAAGATCATTCCGTGCGCCGGGGCCAGTCGCGCGAGGGACGCGCTCAGTCCAGCTTCGCCTCGTACTCGGCGGCGGTGAGGAGGGCGTCGTATTCGGCGGGGGCGCTCATGGTGACTTTCAGCATCCAGCCGGCGTTGTAGGTGTCTTCGTTTATCTTCGCGGGCTCATCGAGCAGCGCGTCGTTCACCTCGGTGACGGTGCCGGAGACCGGCGCGTACAGGTCGGAGATGCTTTTCACGGACTCCACGCTACCCATCACTTCGCCGGCGGTTAGCGTGTCGCCGACTTGCGGCAGATCGATGTAGACCACCTCGCCCAGTTGCTCCTGGGCGAAATCGCTGATGCCTACCACCGCGGTATCCGCTTCCTTCCGCACCCATTCGTGGTGTTCGGAATATTTCAACGTCTCGGGAATCATCGGTTTGCTCCTTTACTCGGCCCGATCAGGCGCCGACTTATCTTTTGATACAACATCGCCGCCGATTTCCCTGCCGACCTTTCGCAAAGATTCGATTTCGGTTACAATGCGTGTATGGCTACGCTGGTCATCAGTGGCGTTGACGTTCATGTTTTCAAGCGCGGAGGGCGCCGTCCCCTGTTTCTCCTGCTCCATCGTGCTCCCCACGTTTCGTATGCGCGGTTGTGGCGCATGGTCTCAGGTGACCTCGCCGCGGAGGAGACCGCCGTGCAGGCGGCGCTGCGCGTGCTGCGCGAGGCCACGGGGTTGACGCCGCTGGGCATGTGGGCGCCGGACTACGTGCATACCTTCTACGACGCCGACAACGACGCCGTGCACCTGCACCCCGTCTTCGCCGTGGAAGTGGCGGACGTGCCGGTGACGCTGGACGAGGCGCACGACAGCCAGCGCTGGATCGAATACGAACAAGCCTACGAGCTGCTGGTGTGGCCGGGCCACCGCGACGGCCTGCGCCATACACAAGAAGAAACGTTGAGCGGGAAGGAACGCGCCAGCCGCTTCCAGGTATCGCTGTATGTCAAATCCTGATCCTCCGCCGCGCGACCTCGCGGGCGACGGCGTCGTGCTGACCACGCCGAACACCCCCGCTTGGCCCGCCGCGATCAGTGCGCTGCGCCACCGGAATTTCCAATTGTTCTGGTCCGGGCAGCTTATCTCCCTTATCGGCACCTGGATGCAATCGGTGGCGCAGGGGTGGCTGGTCACCGATATCATGCGCACCCGCTACCATGTGGACAACCCCAGCTTTTACCTCGGCCTGGTGGCGACCTGCGCCAGCGCCCCCACGTTCTTCTTTACCCTGTTCGCCGGCGTGCTGGCTGACCGGTGGGACAAACGCACCATCGTCATCATTACCCAGACGGCGGCGATGATCCAGGCCTTCCTGCTCGCCTATCTCACCTGGCAAGGCAAGGCGGACATTTGGAACGTGGCCGCGCTGGCCGCGCTGCTCGGGCTGGTCAACGCCTTCGACATGCCCACCCGGCAGTCGTATATCAAGGATCTGGTGGGGAAGCGCGACCTGTCCAACGCCATCGCGCTCAACTCCTCCATCTTCAACGGCGCGCGCATCCTCGGGCCGGCCATCGCCGGGGCGCTGCTGGCCGCCTTCGGTTCGCGCACCACCATGACCTTCTTCGTCAACGGCCTCAGCTACCTGGCGGTCATCGCCGGATTGCTGTGCATCCGCACGCCGCGCGTCCCGCACGTACCCAGTGAAGTGAGCGTCTTCGCCCACTTGCGCGAGGGGTTCGGCTACGTGATCGGCCACCGTACTATCCGCATGTTGCTGCTGCTGATGGCCTTCTTCAGCGTCTTCGGCTTCTCCTACATCGTGCTGATGCCCATCTTCGCCATCCAATACCTGCACGTGCAGGGGGGCGGCTACGGCTTGCTGATCTCTATCGGCGGCATCGGCGCGCTGGTGGGGGCGCTGGTGATGACCGTCTCCGCGGGGCGCATCCGTAAAGGCACGCTGCTCGGGGTGTGCGGGCTGCTCTTCGCGCTGGCGCTGGTGGGCTTCAGCCAGGCGCGCGTCTTCTGGCTGGCGGCCACGCTGCTCACCGGCGTGGGCGGCGGGCTGGTGGTCGCCAACGCGACGATCAACAGCATGATCCAGGAGATCGTGCCCGACCACCTGCGCGGGCGCGTGATGAGCCTGTACATCTTCATCTTCGCCGGCTTCACGCCCCTCGGGTCGCTCTTCGTCGGCACGCTGGCGCATTACACGTCGGTATCTACCGCGCTGTTTACCGGCGCGCTCTGCTGCCTCGCCGCCGTCGTTGGGGTCACCATCCGCACCCCGTGGGTATGGCGACAGGCGTGAGGGGCCACCAACACTAAACGTTTGTAAAGCTTTTTTTCGACACCGGAAGGACATTCGCCCGTTCGGCGCGAATGTTCTTTAGTTCACACCCCGAGGAGGCATTGACCAACGATGATAAAAGTGTACTACGACGATGACGCCGACCTGAACCTGCTGGAAGGCAGCAAGATCGCGATCATCGGCTATGGCGCCCAGGGGCGCTGCCAGGCGCTCAACCTGCGCGACAGCGGAGTCGACGTAATCGTCTCCGAGCTGCCCGGCACCGTCAACTACGATCAGGCCCTCGCCGACGGATTCAAGCCCGTCGAAGCCATCGTGGCGGCGAAGGAAGCCATGCTTATCCAGATGCTGGTGCAGGACCACGTGCAACCGAAGGTCTTCACCGCCATCAAAGAGTTCCTGACCGAAGGTAAGGCGCTCATCTTCTCCCACGGCTTCAACATTCACTACAGCCAGATCATCCCGCCGGCGAACGTCGACGTGATCATGATCGCGCCCAAGAGCCCCGGCACGCTGGTGCGCTCCGAGTACGAAGCGGGACGCGGCGTGCCGTGCCTCATCGCCGTGTACCAGGACTACACCAAGAAGGCGAAAGACCTGGCGCTGGCCTATGCCAAGGGCATCGGCGGCACCCGCGCGGGCGTCATCGAGACGACCTTCAAAGAAGAGACCGAGACCGACCTCTTCGGTGAACAGGCCGTGCTCTGCGGCGGCGTGAGCGAACTCGTCCTCGCCGGCTTCGAGACGCTGGTGGAAGCCGGCTATCAGCCGGAGATGGCCTACTTCGAATGCCTGCACGAGCTGAAGCTCATTGTGGACATCATCTATTCCAAGGGGATCGCGATGATGGACTACGTGGTGAGCGACACCGCGGAATACGGCGACTACATCGCCGGCCCGCAGGTGGTGAACGAAGAGTCCCGCGAAGCGATGCGGCAGTTGCTGGCCGACATTCAGGACGGCACCTTCGCGCGCAACTGGATCCTGGAGAACCAGGCCGGTCGCCCGCACTTCCTGGCCCAGCGCCGCATGCGCTCCGAACACCTCATCGAGGAAGTCGGCACCCGCCTGCGCGCCATGATGCCCTGGATGCGTTAACCCGCTTTTTCGCGTAGCGAAAATAGCGAACCGCGCCGACCGGGTTTTCCGGTCGGCGCGGTGTTTTGGTTACTCCGCAAGGCGGGACTGCCACCACTTTTCTGCAATGGGCGCGTGTGACCCGCATGTCATCCGGAAAAGTGGTGGCTGTCC
>CAIYQO010000066.1 GCA_903928345.1 uncultured bacterium
ATCATGGGTCATCGGTTATTGGTCGCGGAACGGATCGTTGGTGAAGGCCTCGATGAAGACCTGGTAGTCGAGCGGGAGTGTTTCCGGCAAACGTCCGGTGCGATCTCCTGCTTCATAGGTCGTGGAGGGCTTCGTGCGGATGACGCGGCGATATTGCGTGTCGCCCTGTTCGTCGGCATAGGGTTCGAAATCGACGAACAGGATCATGTCCACCAGGCCGAGGACGACTTTGCGGGCTTTCTCCGGCAGCGTCGGCACGGTGCGGGTATACTTGCCCGTCCGCGTCTCGATCTCGATATCCTGGGCGTGCGAGACGATATACAGCCCATACGGCAGCAGCGACAGCTTGGTCAGCACGCGGGTGAATTCATTCGAGATCAACGCGTAGCCTTTTCCGTAGCCGAGATCGCTCTCATGGTCGATGCGATGTTTCTTGCAGACATACTCGGCGCACAGGCGATAGGCGTTATCGACCGTGTCGAGAATGATGGTGCGGAACGGGTGGTTGCCCGACGCGATGTCGGCGCACGCCTCCAGCAATTCCTCCCAGGAATTGATCGGCGCCTGGTAGGTGTCGAGATGGTTGAGTCCGGCCTCGGTGGCCAGGAAGAGCGCATCATCCGCTTGTGCGCAGAAGGAACTCTTGCCGGCTTTCGGGCGGCCATACACGAGCACCGACAGATCGGCCAGTGCCTGCTTGGGCGGGGTTTTCGCGGTTGGTAACATCAGAGATCATCCTTTCGGTCAGAATACGGGGGCGTCATCACGGGTCGCGGTCAACTCTTCATGCGGCGGACGACGCTCATACAGGTTGTCGATGACGTGCTCGGCGCCATTGGCCCGACAGAGCGGGTAATAGGCACACGGCGTGCCGTAGTGGAAGCAGTAGGCGGTGTTGCGGATGAACCAGTCGTGCTTCCGGGCTTCCAGGAACTGCTGGGTGAGCAGCCAGAGCTCCGCTTCCACCTCGGCCAGTTGGTCGCGGGAGAAATACAGCACTTCCCGGTGGAACATCTCCGGGTCGGCATATTTCACGCGCAGCCGCGCCTGGAAATCGGCATCCGCTTCGGGCAGTTTGCGCGTGGCGGTGGTGGTGCCGGACTTGTTCTTGGCGGCCAGTTCCGCCGCGCGCTGCTGGAATTCCAGCGCCGTTTCCCCCTGTCCCTGGCGCAGCTTGGCTTTCACCAGGATGTTGTAGATGGCGCCGGCCACCCGGATACCGTCATAGCGCTCCAGCGCATAGGCATAGAGCAGCAACTGGAAATCCATCCAGAGCTTCTCCAGATACTCGCCATCCAGGCAGCCGGTCGTTTTGTGCTCCAGCAGAAACACCTCGCCATCCACCTCGACCAGACCATCGATCTTGCCCGCCAGCAGGAAGGTGCGGGACGGTTTCCCGCTGGCGGGATTGATGATCGGCCCGGAGAAGAGGCGCTCGGTATCGGTGATGGTGAACGTTTCCTCGCGATAGCGCATGGCGTAGCCCAGCATCATGGCCGAGGCCAGATGCCACGCCTGGAGCACCTCAGGATATTGCATGCGATGGGCGCAGGCCTGGTCGATGATCTCCTGCACAGCGCCGATGTCTTGCTGCGTATGCCAGTGCTCCAGGCACCGATGGATGAGCGAGCCGAAGCGCAAGTTCGTGCTTCGCCCCTGCGGCACCAGCTCGTGGAGGTAGCGCCAGGCGCATGCCCGCGGGCAATTGCGATACGTGTTCCAGAATGTGTAGGTTGTCACTAGACGACTGTCTTGCATTTCGCATCCTCTCCGGGGGGAAACAGGTCTCCCCACTCAGTTACATAAACGGGACGGGGCGAAAATGACGGGTCATTTTCAAAGAAAATTCAAATCCCCCCGCGAGAAACGCCTGATGAATCTGATCCAACTGGCAATACAGCGAGGTGCGCGGCATGCCCAGGAGGTGGGCAATGTGCGTCAGCGTATGCCCATGCATGATCAAGGCGCAGATCTGTTGCTGGACTGCCGAGAGAGATGCGAGCAGGTTCGCGAGATCGATGCGGATATCCAGCAGTTCGGTCCAGGCGCCGGGATCATCCGCGTGCATGCCGAAGGGGAGTCCGCTGGTTCCCCCCTCGATGTCCGTCACGAACGTCATTGACCAGTGCTCGTTATCCTCGTCTGGCAACGGCGAGCACTTGGCGGCAAAGCGTAAGTCCACCCGGCGGTTCCGCAAACACGTGGCGATGCCGCTTCGGACAATCCGGTCAATGAATGTCGTCCACTTCGCGCGGGTCGGATCGAAGTTGTCCATCTGCTGCAGCACGTGGAGATACACGTCCTGATGCAAGTCGTCCAGGTCATCTGGCGTCAACGCGTGCGTGACGCTGAGCCTGCGCATCTTCATGGTGATGACATGCTCGATGTAGGGATCGATGTCGTTAGGTGTGTTGCTGGTAGCCATGGTCGGCCTCCTCGGATGGTGATGAGGCCGACGCCATTGCGCGAGTGTGTTCGGGAAGTGAGCGCGCGGCCTCTCACTTCCTCCTGGTGGAATCCCAGCCAAACGGCGTCGCGAGGAGACGATGACCGGCTGCCGGCACGGTAATGCGGTGGGCTGTTGAGCGTGAAATGGGTGAAGAGCCGGGGCAAAAATAGTTGGGAACTTTTTTCAGGCGTTGCCTGGGATTCCAGCGAAAGGCCATTACGGCAAGAAATCAGGTCCATCGGCGCAGGAGCAGCCGCCTGAGCAGCACAGCACTGTGCGCTTCGCCGGCCATCAATTTCTAAAAAAAGTGGGCCAGACCCCGAAAACTTCCGTCATTTTTACCCGCTGCCGTTTATGTAACTTACTGAGGGAGAGTCCAGGCTCGCTGGCGGCGACCCTCTTTCATCGAGCTGAAAATCGGGAGGTGTTCCGGTGTCCGAGTAGTTCCAGCTATTACATACGCGCCTATGCGCGCCGTTCTACCTTCGTATAGGAAGCGGGACAGACTCCCGAAACGAAGCGTTCGTTCTTAATTATTTCCTCTCTCCTCGCGGGCTGTCTGAAGAGAGAAGAAAGAAGAAGACTGAGGACTGAGGAAGCTGAGGGAATTGGGATGACTGAGACGGATAGCTTGATAGACCCCATCATGCATTCACGTCACATATATGTATATATACGTGAGGCCGATGGCATGGACACGGAACATCACTGGCCCGTGAGCGTGAACCAGGGGGGTCAGCCTCATGTCTGATGCGACACCAGTCCTCTTGGCCGAGGATCAAGCCCAGAACACCCCGCCAAGCATGGCCCTCTGGTATGCCACCGATCTGTCCCGCTGGGAAGATGTCACGTCGCAAGTCACCACTGACCAGGATCTGGTGCTGCACGGGAAGGCCTATCGGCACTTGACGCCAGAGTATTACGCCTGGCTGCGCTCCCGTATGACGCATGCGCAGGCAAAGCATCGACGTGGCTTGCTGCCAACGGCGGTCTATGACCAGCTCCGCGCGCGATTCAACACCATGCAGGATGATGCGATTCGGCTCTACGGGGAAGCGACGCTGCTGGCGATGCTGGAATCGCTGGATATCCAGGGGTATGAGCCACCGAGCGCGCAGACCGCGTCTCGCTTGCTGGCGTTGCTGCAGGATGCTCAGTCCGCAGAAGCCACTCCCCAGGAGTTCTATTCGGGTTCAGGGTCGGTGCGCGCGATGCTGCCCGACCCCACCGTCCCGCCGAATCTGGCCGTGGGCGTGCCCGTGCGGATGCTCGGTGGCAGTGAAGGGGTCGTGATGCATATCCATGCGGCGGAAGCGGAGTTGCCTGCCGGATGGGTGGAGATCACCACGACGGATGGGCAACGCGCGCAAACCGACACGCGCTACCTGACCGACATCTATGGGCGCCGATTCGTGCCTATGACCTATACACCGTCTGAGCAACGGGCCATGCAATTGGCCGCTGACGAACGGCCCGAGGATTTCGACGACATCCTGCCCGACCTGAATTACCCGACCACGGGGACATGGCCATTTACCGAGCAGGTCGATCTGCTCGATTACTTCAAGGTCGAGGAGATCAAGGAGACGGCGATGGGAGTGGGCTGGACCTATGCCGATCTCTTCCAGAATCGAAGCCAATTCGCTATGCCGTGCGGACAGGAGTATGGCCTGATTTGTTTTGTCCATGGGCGTGCGCTCGGTGCGGTGACTGCAGATGCCATCGAGTTATTCCCGGAAAAAGGCAACCGTGACCAATGCACACGGTTCCAGCGCCCACGCCGTCAGGAGGTGATCCATGGGAGCACACACGCGACATGACCGCTGCGCCAATGCACGGGACGTCTTGCCGGAACCCGTGCTCAAGCAGGTGCAGCAACACTATACCGGTCACCTCTGGGTGCCGACGCCGATTAATCCCGCGCGGCGCCGGCGTGCCCAGGTGCTGGCGCTCTATATGCAGGGGCGGAAACAGGTGGACATCGCCCGGATCGTCAAGCTGACGCCGCAACGCGTCTGGCAGATTATCGATAAAGAGCGGCGTCGGGGCATTTTTAGTCGTGATATTCATCGGAGCTGAAGCATGAGGGATAGCGGGCAAACGTGAGGTTGGCGAAAAGCCTCCTCCCCGCCGCGTCTCTGAAGCTGGCTTTCAGAGCGGAACACCAGATGGATGCATGTGAAAGGCATGGCGACCAGTGCGATTAAACAATCGTGAACTGACAGCCTTGGGGAGGTTACAACGCGTGACGGGACGGACACCCGGCGGTCGGAGTTCACCGAACTCGGCTAGCCGCATGAACAACATGAAACATGGGATTTACGCCTCGCGGTTCCTGACGCCGGACGAGCAGGAGATCTTCGAAGCGATGATCGACCGGTTCCTCGATGAGTATGCGCTGAACGACAGCGCCGACTTCATGCAACTTGAACTGGTGTGCTTGTATTACACCCAACTGGGGCGCGCCATTGCCTTGGAGGATTGGCAAACCGCGGATCGCCTGGATGCCATGATGCGCCGGCACCTGGCTGACCTGAAGGCGACCAAGCGCACCCGCGAGGGTGAGGCGACGCCGGGCGCGCAGGGGATGAACGCCACCGACTGGGCGAACCAGTTGCTGCAGCGGGTGAAGGCGCGGAAAGAGGAGGCGGATGCCATCGCTGGGTCGGCTGGCAGCGAAAAAACGCCGGAAACAGTGCAGAGAACACCGGACGAGTCCGGGGAGGAGCACGCGTAAATCGGCAGTGATTCCGTTGCGGCATTGCAGAGAAGGTCTGTTCTCCGCAATGTCGCACGGCTCCCCGTTGTGGAGAGCCGTGGCGACAATGCCTGACCGAGATGATCGGTTACAGCCGTTCCAGCGCCTCTTCCAAGGCACCGTCCACCAGGTGCGTGTAGATTTCCGTGGTGGCGATGTTGCGATGGCCAAGTGCCCGCTGCACGACGAGTAGGTCACCGGTGCGGCAGTAGAGGCGGGTGGCGAAAGTGTGGCGCAGACCGTGGGGCGAGATGGCTTTTTCGATGCCGGCTTCCTGGAGCCAGTGCGCGAAGCGATAGCCGACTTGCCGTGGCGAGAGGCGCGTTCCCCGCTGGCTGATGAACAGCGCCGAACACTGCTCGCCTTGTTTCCTGCGCCACTGGAGATAGGTGCGGAGCAATCCGCGCAGGTGCGTGTTCATGAATTTGATCTGGGGCTGCCCGCCCTTCGCCCGGCGGACGTGCAGGTGTTTGGCGTCGAGATCGATATCGTCGATGTCCAGCGCGACCAATTCCTGCAAGCGGATGCCGGTGGCGAGAAAGGTTTCGATGAGCGCGCGGTCGCGTTTGGCTATCTCGCTGTGTCGTCCGGTCAATGCCTTGAGCAGTCGGCGCACTTCGGTATCGGTGAGAAAGGCCGGTGGCGTGCGCGGTGCCCGCTGCAGATGGATGCCCAGCGCGGGGTTCTCGGCAATGTGCCCCGTGTCAAGCGCCCAGGCGAAAAAGGCACGGACGGCGGCGCGCCCCCGGTTGAGAGTGGCCGGCGCTTTCGGTGTTCCCGATGGGCTGGTGATGAGGGTGGGATCGGACATAACCGCAGTGAGTCGCTGGGTCGTGATGTTCGCGAACCCCATGCCTTCCAGCCGGGTGAACACCTGCTGAAGATCATGGGCGTAAATGGCGACGGTCTTCTCGGAGCGTCCCTGCACCCGCTGGTGTGTGCAAAAGGCGTCGAGCGCCTGATCGAGTGTCATCGGTGAAGTCCTCCTTCTGTGCAATTCATGCGCGAGGAGGCGGAAGGAAGTCAAGTCCATGCCCGGATACGAATTACTGTGTGGAGATAGCCGCGAGGTGTTGCCGACGCTGCCGACTGGCAGTATACATTGCTGCATCACCTCGCCGCCCTATTGGGGGCTGCGCGATTATGGGGTCGCGGGTCAGGTTGGACGTGAACCTTCGCCGGAGACCTATGTCGCCACGCTGGTAAGCATTTTCCAGGAGGTGCGGCGCGTGCTGCGCGATGACGGCACCCTCTGGCTCAACCTGGGGGATTGCTATGCCGGCAGCGCAGGGCAGAAAGTGCCGCATGCCATCAAGCCCAAGGATTTACTGGGGTTACCGTGGCGCGTCGCCTTCGCCCTCCAGGAGGATGGCTGGTATCTCCGTACCGATATCGTGTGGGAGAAACCGAACTGCCTGCCGGAGAGCGTGAAGGATCGCCCGACGCGCTGCCATGAATTCGTCTTCCTCCTCACCAAGCAGCGCCGCTATTTTTACGACGCCGACGCCATCATGGAACCGCTCATGGCTGATTCGATGCGGCGATATACCTCCGGGCTGCACAGCCCATATGGTGACGCCCAGGCGTATGGCGGCAAGCACTCCCACAACATGGCGCAATCCGAATGCATGGGCGCGTATATGAACGCCGCCGGACGCAACCGCCGCACCGTCTGGCGCATCCCCACCAAGCCGTTCCGTGGCGCGCACTTCGCGGTATTCCCGCCCCGGCTGGTGGAACCCTGCGTGCTCGCCGGCACCTCGGCGCACGGGGTCTGTCCGAGCTGCGGAGCGCCGTGGACGCGCATGGTCAACCGGCAGAGCGTGGTCACGCATGACGGCGAGACGGAGAGCGGGTATGCCACCGGCAGCCGTGCCAACCGCATGGCGTTGCTACGTCAGGCCGCCCGCGCGCAGGGGGAGGAATACGTCACGCGCCGCGTCACCGTCGGCTGGCAACCCACCTGCACGTGCGGCGGCGCGGAGACCATCCCGGCGACTGTGCTCGATCCCTTCGCCGGGGCAGGCACCACCGGGGTGGTGGCGCTGGCGCATGGCCGGCGTTTTCGCGGGGTCGAACTCAACGCCGACTATTGTGCGCTGGCGCGTGTCCGGCTGGAGTCGGAGATTCCGTGTCTGCCAGAAAGGCAAGGCTGACATGACGAACACTGACCAGCAGATGTGCGAAGCCGGTGTTCCGGTCGATGCGGAGTTGTTTGATGAGGTGATGCAGGATGCCGCCCAGTGGGGCGAAGCGGTGCTCATCAATCGGGATGGCACGCCGCGTCGCTATTGGGAACACCAGATGCTCGATCTCCATTGTCCGTCGCGCAACATCATTCACCTGGATGGACGGGACACCGGTAAGAGCGTCGTGCTCTCCACCGATGCGCTGCACTTCGCGACCACCACCCAGGGCGGTCAGGGGTTGATCGCCGCGCCGCATCAGGGGCACCTCGATTCGATTATCGAAGAGATTGACTTTCAGGTCGAGACGAGTGAGATGGTACGCGCCTTGGTGGCGCTCAACCAGTTCGGCAAGTTGAAAATCCTGCGGAAGCCCTATTACCGGATCGAGTTCATCACCGGATCGGTGTTGTATTTCCGACCGGCGGGTGTCTATGGCGATGCATTTCGTTCTTTGCACGTGGAGCGCGTCTGGGTCGATGAAGGCGCCTGGTTGACTGAGGCTGCCTGGAAAGCGCTGCGCCAGTGCCTGAAGTCGGGGGGACGCCTGCGCATCTACTCGACCCCGAACGGGCTGCGGAACACGACATACTTCCGCTTGACCTCCTCGAAGCAGTTCACCGTCTTCCGCTGGCCCTCCTGGCTCAACCCCAACTGGACGACGGAGCGCGAGGGGGAACTGATCGAATTCTACGGCGGGCGCGATACCGCCGGCTGGCAGCACGAGGTCGCCGGCGAACACGGCAAGCCCAGCTATGGCGCCTTCAATCAGGAACAGTTCGACGCCGCCTGCCAGGAGATCATCGAGTATCGCACCGTGCGCATCACCGGCGACGACCTGTCCGGGTGCCAGGACAACGAGCAGCTTTTTGATTTGCTGGAAGCGATGCTCGACCTGACCCCGCAGGCCGGCGTCTTCTGGATCGGCGCCGACCTGGGTTACACGAACGACCCCACCGAGGTTGTGGTCTTCCAGGATGCCTCGGGCGAAAAGCCGGTGGCCAGCCTGGTGCTCCGTATCCACTGCGAGCATGTCGCCTATCCCATATTGTCCATGCTCATCGCGCTGCTGGAGCGGTATTACACGCCGGCAGGGATTGGCATCGACAACGGTGGCAACGGCGGCGCGGTGGTGCAGGAACTGCTGATGCTGGACGCCTATCGTGCGCTGAACATGAGCGGTCGCCTGCGTGGCGTGGATTTCGGCGGCGTGACGGCCATGCCCACCCCGGACGGCGGGGAGGTGCGCAAGCGTACCAAGGAACTGATGACCTCCATCATCAACGGCATGCTCCAGCGCCGGGAGATGCGTCTTCCGCAAGGCGACCTGGAGTTGCAGGATCAGTTCACCACCCACACCTACACGATGACGAACAATGCTGTGGTCTACTCGAAGGGCCATGACCACATTATCGACGCGGTGCGCTGCGCCGTGCTGGTGCGCGAGTTGGGACGACTCAACCTCGGCGAGACGCAATCGGTCTGCGTCATGCCGCTGCTCACCGCGCCGATTTTCTATTAGCGAGGAATTCCCATGGCGAAATCACGATATCGAGTTCCACAGCAGACCACCGGCGCGGTGGCGCAACCGCTCCCGCAAGCGAGCGCCGCCGTCATCGATGGGTCAGCGTTCATCAGCGTCACCCCCACCGATCCCATCCCGGTCACCTGGGAGGAGCGCGCACGGCGGGCGTGGACCTACTACATCGAGGAGCCGCTGGTAAAAAACTGCGTTAACTCCTGGCGCTGCTTTGCCGTGGGCGACGAGATCAAGCTGGCCAGCGATGATGAGGCCGTGAAGGATGCCGTGACCGAGTTACATGACCGGCTGGCGCTCTCCACCTTCGTCAAGGACATGATCCTGCAACTGCTGGTGAAAGGGGACGCGGTCGGTTATAAACGCTACAGCCAGGATGGGCGCGATATCGAGGACATCACCTGCGTCAATCCCACCTCGGTGAAAGTCCGGTATGCGCAAGGCACGCTCATCGAGATGCAGCAGTATCCCGAGGACGCCCCGGCTGCCGGCGATGGCCTGGTGCTGCCCGTCGAACAGGTGATCCATCTCCGCTGGGACGCGCCACCGTTCTCCCCACGCGGCAACAGCCTGGTGCTCCCCGCCTTCCAGTCCATCGAATTGCTGCGGGATTATCGGAAAGCGGAACAGGCCATCGCCAAGCGCTGGGCCACGCCGTTTCGCCTCATCAAGGTGGGCGGCGCCTTCAACCAGCGCGTGATTACCCCCGACCAGAAGATGCTGCAAGACATCCGCGACATGGTCAATAAGATGGACATGAAGTCCGGCCTGGTGGTGCCGTTCTATGTCGGGGTGGAAACGCACGGCGCCGAGGGGAGCGTGCTCAACGTCGAGGAAAAGGTGAAGGAAGTCAAAGAAGACATCATCGTCGGGCTGGGGCTCTCGCGCTCGCTGGTCACCGGCGACGGCCCAAACTTCGCCACCGCCTCCGTCTCCATGCAGAAGATGCTGGTGATGATTCGCGAGATCAAACAGATCGCCCGGCAGCTCCTCGACTGGGTGGTCGATGACTGGCTTACTTTGAGTGGGCATGAGGATGCCACCGTCCAGTATCTCTTCAACGATCTCGATCCCAATGATGCGGTCGATCTGAAAAAGCTGCTGCTGGAACTCTACGACCGCAAGCTCATCTCGCGGTCCAGCCTGCAGGTGAAGATGGAACTCGACCCGGATGTCGAGGCGGCCAATCGCGCGCAGGAGAAGCCGGGCATTGACGTACTGGACGAAAAGCAGGCGAAGCCCATCGTCGATATGGTGACGTTAGGCGTGCTCGACGTGGACGAAGCGCGGAGTTTTCTGGGACTGGGGCCGAGGGCGACCATGCCGGGGGCAGCGGCTGCGCTGGCCATTGGTGGCCCCGCCGCGCGCGCTTTCGCCGAGGAGGCCATCTGCGACGAATGCCGGCACTTCGAGGACGCGGAGAATCGCTGCGCTGTGCAACGGAATGAGACGACGTTCGAAGCGCGCGCCTGCCGGTTCTTCGACCGGAAGTAAGGGGGCTGCTGCATGCCGGTCGGCGCCGCATCACAACATGATTTGATTCGCCAGGCCGTCGCCCAGAGCCTCGACGCGCGGAATCGCTATGTCGAGCAGGTGGTGAACGATCTCACCGATGAGCTGGCCTCCGCGCGCGGGCAGGTGGGCACCGCCATCCTGCGCTACAAATCCCTCGGTTCGCTGCCGGACAACAAGCTGGCGGGATTGAAGGGGCTGGAGCGATTGGATGCCGAGATCAAAGGCATCATGTCCGATCTCAAGCGGACGCACACCGTGCGCTGTCGCACCGAAGCGAAAGCCGCCTTCCGACTGGGCATCTATCACGGCCTCGAGGAATTCGCCACCGCCCAGTTGCCGGTCTACCGCGATCTCACCCCCGACGGGTTGGACAAGCTCGCCACCAGAGCCTTCCAGATCGTCGATACCAATGCGCTGGACTTCCTGGCCAACTACACCACCACCCTCGCCGGTGACGTGAACCGGGAGACGACCGATGGCATCATGCGCACCATCCGCGGCGCCATCGCTACCGGCAAAGGGGTCGATGACATCGTGCGCGACCTGGGCGAGGTGGTGAAAGACAAAGAGTCCTTCCGCCATGCCGGTAGCAAAGTGTTCAGCAAGGCGCAGTATCGCATGGAGGTGATCGCCCGCACCGAGGTGCTGCGCGCACACAACATGGGCAAGTTGAAATTCCACCAGGCGGTCGGCATCCAGCGGTTGGAATGGTTCACCATGGATGATGAGCGGACGTGTTCGGTGTGCGGGGACTTGGATGGCAAACAATTTCCCATCAACGAGTTCCCCGTGCAGCCGGCGCA
>CAIYQO010000067.1 GCA_903928345.1 uncultured bacterium
CCTCTCATTCCCCGCAGAGGCTTTTTTCGCACGTGACCCACCGCCCAGACCGACACGGCACTTGACCCCTCGGATATGGGGGCGGTGGCTTGATCTAGGATAAACCTGAGAGCCACGGGCTTCGCCCGTGGCTAGCATCGCGCGCCCCTTCGGGGCTAATACGGAGCCTTGCCATCCCGGCGCACAATCGGTATTATGTGGGGGACACGGGGGAGATGCGATGAGTTACGAAATCGGGCGCGCGGCGCTGAATCTGCAACCGACCGCACGGGTGGCCCGCACCGAATATAACGACAACTGGGAAATCGTGCGCCACTTCACCGGGCGCGATCCGCGCGTGGACGGGTCGGCCTACCGCGCCTTCAACGACGCGGTGCACCTGGACTACCTGTGGTCGGTCAACGACGGCCCGGTGCCCTGGGGGCAGCGCGGCCGCGTGACGAACATGGGGCACGCCGTCTACATGGAGGATGGCTCCGACTTCCGCAACCTCGCGCCGTCGCCCTTCACCGCCGTCGACGAAGTGCTCAACTTCAATGCCGTCAAAGAGTACGGCCTGCCCGACTTCACGGCGCTGGTGGCGTACTACGAGCAGTGGTACCGCGACAACCAGGCCGCCAACCCGGAGCAGGTGGTGTCCGGCGGGTACTACAAGACCATCGTCAGCGGTGCCATCGAGGCCTTCGGGTGGGAGATGCTGCTGGAAGGCGCCGGGGAGGACCCGCAACGCTTCGGCGAGGACGTGCTCGGGTCGATCTTCGAGCTGTCCCGGCACCACTTTAACGCGTGGGCGGAGACCTCCATCGAGTTCTTCATGAACCACGACGACATGGTGTGGACCGCCGGGCCCTTCATGAACCCCGACTTCTACCGCACCTACATCTTCCCGCGCTACAAAGAGCTGTGGGCGCCGCTGAAGGCCGCCGGCAAACGCGTCATCTACTGCTCCGACGGCACCTTCGACATGTTCCTGGACGACCTGGTGGACGCCGGCGCGGACGGCTTTTGCTTCGAGCCGACGAACGACTTGCCGAAGATGGTGGCGAAGTACGGCAAAACGCACGTTATCATGGGCGGGGCGGACTGCCGCACGATGTCCTTCGGCACGCCGGAAGAGATCGAGCGCGAGTTGCGCGACACCTTCGCCCTGGCGCGCGACTGCCCGGGTTTCGTCTTCGCCACCGGCAACCACCTGCCGGCGAACATCCCGCTCGAGCACGCGCTGCTCTATTTCGACCTGATCGAGCAACTGGGCGTGCGGTAAACCGACACATCGGCCAAGCGTGTTTACGCTCAGCGGAAAAAGGGTAGAAGGAATTCGCTCATTCGGCACGAATATAGGGTGTGACTGCTTCCGGTTGCCGCAACGGCAGCGGCGAGGCGTGGGAGGACGAATCGGTATGCGCGTGTTTCGAATCCTGGCGAGTCTGGCGCTCCTGACCGCGGTACTCGGCCTCGTGGCCGGCTGCGGCGGCGGCGGCTCCGCGGCCCCGCAAACCTCCCTCGGCAATCTCACGATTGACGACGTGGCGAAAGTCGCCACCTTCAGTTCGGATAGCCCGACGGGGATCACCTCCATCGTCGCCAACTTCAAGACCAACACGTCGACGGCCAAGGCCATCAATGGCGATGTGGTCTTTAAGCTGACCGAAGTGACCGGCACCTCCAAGGTATGGACGCTGCAGTTCAACACAGGCAGCACCGACGTACCGGCCGCCAATGGCCAGTACGTCATGACGGTGTTCGTGATAAAGTCCGACGGGACGCGCACGCAGGCGGGCCTGGGGCAGATCGTAAATATCTCCGGCACCGCGGGCACCGGCGACGGCAGTGGCACCTCCGTCCCGCCCGACCCGCCGTGGACCACCACCTAGGGTGCATACGTCGCAGATTTTCCTGGTACAATAGGGGCGGCCAACTCATCGGAGCTGGCCGCCCTGTGTCATGTGACCTACCCGTCGCTCCCCCTCCCTTGAGGGAGGGGGAGCGACGGGTGGAAGGTCGGAAATAGGTGCCTCACCCCCGTATGGGGGCAGGAGGGTAGATCATGCCGCGCGGATGGGCGATATTGTTGTGGATTGTGGCGCTGGGCTGCCTGGGCGGCGGGGTGTGGGCGTGGTGGCACGCCACCGGCACCACGGAGCTGGCGCCGGGCACGCCCCTCACGCCGACCCCCGGCGTGTCGCTGCAACTCAAAAAGGTGCGCATCTTCGGTGTGTCGGACGGGAAGATCATCTGGGAAGTGGAGGCCGACCACTTCGACATCGATAAGAATCAACCCCTCACGCGCATGACCGGTCTGCGCCGCGTGGCGGTGCTCGACGCGCAGAAGCACGAAGACCTCACCCTCTCCGCGGACTACCTGGAGCGCAACAATATCACCAACGACATCACCCTCATGGGGAAGGTGACCGTCAGCGGTCCGCAGATGCTGTTTCATACCGACGAAGTGAACTGGGTTGCCACCGGCAACCAGCTCCTGCTCTCGCGCCCGCTGACCGCGCAGGTGGGCGACTACACCCTCACCGCGCAAGGGCCTACCACCTACGACGTGTCCTCCGGGGCGCTCGTCACCAATAACGCGCTGCAACTCGTCAGCGGGGAGAACGTGCTGCATGCCACCGCGGCGAGCGTGCTGACGCGCGAGCAGCAGTTTTCGCTCACCGGACCCGGCACGGCGGAGCTGGTGGTCGCCGATATGGAAGGCTGGATGAACGGGCAGCCGCTGCCGAAGATCCCCGAGATTCCCGCCGACATCCGCAAACGCTACGCCGCATATCAGAAATCGCACGCCCCCTGGTCGCCCGCGGGGATACGCCCGCAAGGAGGATTCCGGCCATGATGCCACGCCTGCTCGTTGCCGCCCTGGCCGTCGCGCTGCTCAGCGCGCTGGCCGTCGCGCTCTTCGCCGCCCCGCCGACGGACAGCAAACCGCTGCCCGGCCCGGCGCCCGCCGCCGTCCCGGCACCCGCCACGAAGACGAAGAAGGTGCTGGTGAAGTTCAAAAGCATGGTGAGCCAGAAGGCGGAAGGCAACGCGCGCGTGTCCAACCTCACCATGGCGGAGGTGGATCAGGACGACGCCGTCTTCACTTCCGACGTGATGGTGGTGCATTCGGAGAAGAACGTGCATGAATTCACCTGCACCGGCAACCCCGTCTTCACCGACCCGGAGAGCCACGTCACCGCGGACAAGGTGGTCGCCTACAGCTCGCCGCGCCGGGCGCAATTCACCGGCAACGTGAAGATGATCAACACACCCAAACCGAAGAAGGACCCCAAGGACCAGGGCAACGACATGAAGAACGAGATCCGCAACACCCCCTCCACCACGACGTGCGAATCGATGGACTACGACTACGCCAACAAAACCGCCCTGGCCAAAGGCAACGTGGTGGTGGTGCAGAAAAAACGCACGCTGTGGGCCGACCAGGCAGTGTACAACCAGAAGGCGGAACTCATCACCATGACCGGCAACGTGCGCATGGAAAACACCGGCGACGACGAGTTGAAGGAACTCAACGACGCGGATGTCGTAACGATCTCCCTCGAAAACGACTGGATCGAGATCCGCCCCAAAGACGGCGGCCTGTCCACCATGGTGCTCAACGTGAAAGACGAGGAGAAGCCGGCGGAGAAGAAGTAGCGAGTTTCAGCCAAGGGACGTAGCTTTCGGGCTCGTAGTAGCGACGCAGCGCAGCAAGGCGCGTCCCTCACATCCAATATGTGAGGGGGGTAACGGCTCTTGCTACGCTGCGAGCCTACTACGAGCCCAACGCATACCACGCCTATCCATACTAGAGGCACCTCCCAAACCGTGGGCAACCACCCTCACTCCCCCGCGCGGAAATCCACCATCGACGTCGTCACCTTCTCCGCCGTCACCGGCGCCGCGGCGCGCAGCAAGGCGTGCATTTCCGGCAGGTGGAAGCGGGCGCGCAGCGTGGGCAGCGGGGGCTCGGTGGTGCCGCAGCCGATGCGGTGGTGCCGCTGCAGGGCGTTGATGCGGCGGGCCAGCGCGGGCAACTCGGTGCGGTAGGCTTCGAAACGGCGTTCCACCGCCGCCACCCGGCGGCGCAGCGCCGCCAGCGCACGGGATGTGGGCGGCTCCCCCGCCCGCGCGGCCTGCAATGCCGCCAGCGCGGCGGCGCTCTCCGCCTCCAGCGGGGCGTAGCGCGCGTGGAAGCGCAGTGCCTGCCAGCGCCAGTCGTCGCGCGCGGCGGCGTCCAGCGCGACCTCCGCCGTGGCGAACAGCGCGCCCGCCCGCGTGTAGGCCCGTTTCTCCAACGCGGCGACCCCGGCTACGGCGTCGTCCGGCACGGATACCCCCAGCATGCCGGTCAGCACGCGGCGCGTCACCTCGGGCGTCGTCTGCGCCGGTTGCCAGGCGAAGGCGAGCATGGCGAACTTGTTGAAATCGTCGTAGCGCCCCTCGGTGTAGGGCAGGATGCCATACGGGAGCCGCGCGCGGCTGAAGAGCGCCCGAAGCTCGCCGGGGAAGGGATACGTGCCGAAGGTGCCCCAGCCGCCGTTCATGGTGATGTCCGGCCAGAGCACGATGCGGTAGCCGCGCGCCGCCAGTTTGTCGGCGATGCGCAGCCGTGCGGGAGTGCTTTCCTGCCACGCGCCCTGCGTCGAGATGGTATTGATGGCCGGGTCGCGTCCCAGCGCCGCCGCTAATTGCGCTACGTCGGCGTTGCGGAAGTACCAGGTGTTGATGCTCAGCAGCGGCACGCGGTCCGTCCACGGCGCCAGCACTTCGCGCGCCAGGTCCAGATAGGTGCGCCACCAGGGGGCGCAGCGCGGGCAGTCGCACCCACCCGGATCGGTGGGGAACAGCTCCAGCCAGTCGGGGCGGAAGAAGTCCACCAGCACCTCGCGGTAGGCGCGCAACCGGCGACGAATCTCCGGCGCGGTGGGACAGTAGCTGCCGTCATATTCCCACTTGCCCCACAGCCCGTCGGGAATCGCATGGTTGCGGTGGGTCTCCAGCGGGTCGTCCGGCGCGAAGAAGGGGTGCAGGGTGGTGGTCATCAGCAGGCACACGCGCAGCCGCCACCCGCGCGCGATCTCCAGCACTCGGCGGTACATCGCCGCCAGCCGCTTCCCCTCCGCCCCCTCGCCCGGCAACGGCATCCACTCGCAGTACCACAACCCGATGGTGTTCATGCCCCAGAAGATCAGCTCCACCAGCATGGCCTCGAAATCGTCGTAACGCCCCTCGTCGTAGAGCAGCGCGGAGTAGGCGTTGAAGGCGATGGGCTGGTCGCCGCCAGTGCGGTGCAGCGGGAAGTAGATGCCACGCACGGGCACGGCGGGCGCCTCGTCGGCGGTCAGCGCGGGGAAGACGGGACCGTCGGGGCCGCGCAAGGCCTCACGCGCCAGCCGCCCCACGCCGAAGGCCAGCCCCAGCCCTTCGCCGACGATGGTGTAGCGCCCCGCATCCTGGGTGATGACGTACCCCTCGCTCCCCGGCGCGTGCCCGTCGGGCAGGCGGTCATCGAGGACGATCGTCACGTCGGCAGGCCCGTCCACCCACGTCACGTCCAGCCGGTCGCGCCAGAAGCGCGCCAGCGCCGGGCGCAATCGGCCCGTCATCGCCGTCTCGAAGGCGCAGGTGAGGGTCACGGTGGTGGGCATGGTCGGACAACCTCCGCGGGGTGGTATCTCTTCTTTCGCCAAAGACGGGGCTTCGCCTGCCGACAGGGGGAACGGCGTGCGCCGTCGAAAAAGACACCCCATGACGACGATCACCCCCTTTCTCATGTTCCCCGGCACGGCGGAAGCCGCCATGCGCTTGTATACCGGCCTCTTCGCGGACGCGGAAATCCTCGCGATGACGCACTACCCCGAGGGCACGGTGATGCACGCGACCTTCCGGTTGCTGGGGCAGCAGTTCCACTGCATCGACAGCAATATCGAGCACGAGTTCACCTTCACCCCGGCGATCTCGTTTTCGGTCTCCTGCGACAGCGAGGCGGAGATCGACCGCCTCTTCGCGGAACTGTCCGTCGATGGCGCCGTCCTCATGCCCCTCGCCGCCTACCCCTTCGCCGCGAAGTACGCCTGGGTGCAGGACCGCTTCGGGGTGTCCTGGCAGCTCAGCCTCGACGTGGTATAATTGTGGCACCAATGGATAAAGCCACCGTGCGCCAACGCGTTGAAGCCTACGCCCGAATCGTAGCGCGGGAGTTGCCCGACTGCGAGGTGGTGTGGTTCGGCTCCTACGTGACCGGTGAGCCGCGCGAGGACAGCGATATCGACGTGGCGGTGGTGGTGGCCGACATCCCGGGCGACTACCTCACCCTCGCGGCACGCCTGCACCACCTGCGCATCGCCATCGACCCGCTGATCGAGCCGCACCTGCTCTCGCGTCGGCACGACGAGAGCGGCTTTCTCGCCGAAGTGCAACGCACCGGCGAGGTGATCTACCGCGCCGCGTAAGGTTAGTGCCGCGCGGCCTGCGCCCCCGCCTTGACAACCCCCCCGCCATCAGGTAAGGTTGATCGGCTGTAACCCACTCTACCTCGGGGATTTTTTTCACCATGATTTACAAACAGTACGGCAAGACCGGTATGCGCCTGTCCGCGGTCGGCTTCGGCGGCATGCGCTTCGACATCTCCCGTCCGCGGGAGGAAAACGCCGAGTTGGTGCGCTATGCGTGCAGCAAAGGCATCAACTACTTCGATACCGCGCCCGGCTACTTCGACGGACAGAGCGAAGAGATCTTCGGGATGGCCTTCAAGGAGATGCCCGGCGAATACTACGTGTCCACCAAGGGCATGCCGGTCTTTTACGACACGGCGGACAAGGCGCGCAAGGCGGTGGAGGAATCCCTCACCCGCCTGGGCACCGACCACATCGACGTCTACCACATCTGGTGCCTGCGCAAGATGGAGCACTACGAACTGGCGATGCGGAAGGGCGGCCAATACGAAGGCCTGCTCAAGTGCCAGGAAGAAGGGCTCATCTCGCACATCGCGCTCTCCAGCCATCAGCCGGGGGCCGACATCAAGTGCATGGTCGACGATGCCAAGGTGGCGGGCATCCTGCTTGGCGTGAACCTGCTCAACTTCCCATATCGCTGGGACGGCGTGCAGGCGGCCTTCGACGCCGGCGTGGGCGTGGTAGCCATGAATCCGCTGAGCGGCGGACTCATCCCGCAGCACGAGGAGCAGCTCGCGTGGATGGCCGGCCCCGGCGAAACGCCCACCCAGGCCGCGTTGCGCTTCGTCATCTCCTGCCCGCAGATCACCGTGGCGCTCAACGGCTTCACCACGCGCGAGCAGGTGGACATGGCGTGCGCGGTGGCCGATGCGGCGCAGCCCTTCACCGATGCCGACCTGGCGCGCGTGCGCGGGCACATCTCCACCAACCTCGACGCCGCCTGCACCGCCTGCGGCTACTGCGACGACTGCCCGCAGGGTATCCCCATCCCGTCGTACATGCAGTACTACAACAACCAGCAGATCTTCGGTTCCAGCGACGAAGAGATGATCAACTCGCTGGGCTTCCAGCACGACTGGGGCCTGCTCGCCACCCGCAAAGCCGACGCCGACGCCTGCGTGCAATGCGGCCAGTGCGAAGAAGCCTGCACCCAGCACCTGCCGATCATCCAGCGCCTGGAGAAGATCGCCGGGTGGGAGAAGGCGAAGGTCTAACGTCCCGCCGGGACTCTCTCGAGGGCGCATCCAGCATACAGCCCCCATCGCCCGCCTCCGCGGAGGTAAGGTGATGGGGGCTGTGCTTTGTTCATGCCTTAAAGCATGCTCATGTTCTTTGATGATAGTTTGCGGCGATGGTAGCAGATACGTGCGTTCGACCCGTAGGGTATGGGCGCCGTCCCATGCCTGGTCGCCGCATTCCTATTCCGATAGAGCAGAGAGCGAAGGCCGTCGAAGTTTTGGGAGGGCGAGCGTCCCCGCGAGCCGCGGACGAGGCAACCGTAGATGACACACAGACGGTCTGGACGTGAAACCCCAACACACATCCAGACCGTCTTCTGTTACCGATTCCCGGCTCATTTGCGCGCGGCTCGCGGGGACGCTCGCCCTCCCAAGGTTCTCACGGCGCTTCTCTGTTGGCTCCATTGGCAAAGACCTGCGACGGGCAGGCATGGGACGGCGCCCATGCGCTACAGAGCGAACGATAAGCATACAGGCTACGGGAGATCACAAGTCTAATTACTTGCCCGCCGCGTACTTCGACGGCGGGACGTCGAGGCTGAAGAATTCCAGCACTTCGTCCAGGTGTTCGGCTTCCTGTTGACAGATGGCGGTGACCGTGGTCACTTGCTGCTGGGCGGCGGCGACGATCTGTTCCTTCTCGGCGATCTCTTTTTTCAGCGCGGCGATCTGCTGCTGGGCGGCTTGCGCGGCGGCGTTGGTGGTCGACTTCAACTGCTCGGTGTATTTGTGCAGCACGGCCAGCTTGCGCGAGGCGTCGGTGACGATCGTCTCCGGCGAGGCGCCCAGCGTTTTGCCCATGTTGGCGATGATCACCTTCACCGTCTGGCGCTTCACCTCCCGGTCGGTGCCGGGCAGGCCGGCGATGGTGTCGCGCATCTGCTCGGCGGTGATGGGCGTGGTGGGCAGCCCGGCGGCCTGGTAGAGCGCGGGGAAGTTCACCTGGCCGTCGTTGGACAGCGCGGCGCTGCTCGCGGCGGGGGGCACGGTCACCTCGTGCAGGGCCGGGCCGGGCGCTTCCTGCACCAGCGTCTCCACCGTCTTCGTCTCCGGCGGTGGGGGCGGCGTGTCGGCCAGCGGATCCGCCAGCGCGGCGTCGTCATCCACCGTCGGCGTGATCTCCACGAACAGCCCCGCGGCCTTCTTCAGATTGGCGAACAGACTCATGGGAAGCTCCTTACTACTGCGCCTGCGCGATGCGTGACTCCAGTTGCTCGTAGGGCGCCAGCTCTTCGAGGGTGCGGGTCATGCAGTCGGTTTGCGTTACCACGTCGTCGATGTCTTCCACCACCTGCTCCGGCGAGCGGGCGCGCATCTCGTCGTTGATGAGGCCGAAGGTGTCGGCGAGCAATTGCAACTGGTGCGACAGGTTTTCCAGCGCCTTGGCGATCTTCCCGACGAATTCCACGCGGCGGGTGAGGATCTCCTGGCGCTTCACCAGCACCGTTTTGGTGTTGGGATCCTGCTCTTTGTCGATCAGCCCGGTCAGCTCTTTGAGTTCCTTGGCGTATGTCGCCTGCACGTCGCCGATCGCCTGCGCCACCCACGGACCGGAGGGGTCGAGGGGCGTGACGCCGGACGAGATGAAGGAGCGCACCGGCGCCGGCACGCGCCCGCGGGCGAAGGGGTCGCTGTGCGGCACGGGTTGCGCGTCCGTGCCGCACACTTCGTCGTGCAGCCCGGACAGATACTGGGTGAATTGCGCTTCCTTGCTGGCGAACTCGAGGAACTTGTCGAGGAGGTAGTCGAATTTGTGCGAGGAGTCGTGGAAGGCTTCGTGCTGGGTGGCGATCTGACTGCAGATCGTCTGGTGCATCCCCTCCAGCCGCAGGTAGCGCTCGCGCCGCTCACCGCAGAGCTGCGGCAGGATGGCCGCCTTGCGCGCCTCGCGCTGCTGGGCCGCCTTCAGCGCGGCGCGCGCCTGCAGCCGCGCCCCGTACCACTTCGTGTCGGGGACGAAGATCAGGTACGTCGCCTCCGCCACCATGCCGGCCAATAACGGCAGCGGATTCGATGTCATCGCCGACACCGCCACCACCGTCGCCATCGCGAGCAGGTTATATTCTTCTTTAACGGCCTCGATGAGGCGGCTTGGAGCGGACATGACGACACTTTCGGGAATCAGACCGACACACGTATCTGACCGCTGGTCGGCGTGCTCTTCAGCAACTGCAAGATATCGCGACTCATGTTGACGAAGGCCTCATCATACACGAGCGATGCCTCCCGGGGGCGCGGAAACGGCACCACCATATCGTGTATGATCTTCGCCGGGCGCGGTGAGAAGACGAGGATCCGGTTTGCCAGCAACAGCGCCTCGCTGATATCATGCGTGATAAAGAGGATCGTGTTGCGTTCCTCTTCCCACAGCCGTGTCAGCATGACCTGCATCTCCGTACGGGTTTGCGCATCCAACGCCCCGAAGGGCTCGTCCATGAGGAGGAGCGGCGGTTTGGTCGCCAACGCCCGCGCAATCGCGACGCGCTGTTTCATGCCGCCGGAGAGCTGCTGGGGCGATGCGTCCAACCGATCACCCAGGCCGACGCGCTTCAGGTAATCGATCGCGATGGTGCGACGCTCCCGCTCCGACTTGCCCTCGATCGACAGGCCGAACTCGACGTTCCCCAACGTGGTCAGCCAGGGGAAGCAGGTGTAGGCCTGGGGCACGGTCACCGAGCGCGGGTTGGGGCCATTCACCATGTGCCCGAAGGTGCTGACGTCGCCGGAGTCGGGGGACAGCATCCCCGCGATCATCGACAGGATCGTGCTCTTCCCGCACCCGGAGGGGCCCAGCAACACCACGAAGTCCCCCGCGCTCGCGGCGGGGATCGTCAGGCTCACGTTTTCCACGGACACCAGGCGCTCCCCGGCATGTGTGGGGTCGGGGAACCATTTATTGACATTGACTAAATCGACGCACGGCGGTTTCGTCTCCGGGGCCGTGCCTTGGGTCACGTCGTCCATATCGCCCGCCTTACCAGTTAAAGAACCGCCCCCGGATCCCCTGCATCACCCAGTCCGTGAGGGAGGAGATCAGCGCAATGATGATAAGGGCCGCAAAGACCTTCCCCGACTCCTGCGTGCGGCTGCCGATATAGAGCAGGTAGCCGAGGCCCAGTTGCGATTCGTTGCTGTTGATGAATTCCGCCAGCACGATGTACGTCCACATAATCCCGTTGCAGACGGCAATGGCATCCCAGATTTGTGGCCAGGCGGCGGGGAGTTGCACGCGCCACAGCGTTTGCCAGCGTGTCGCGCCGATATCCAGGGCCACGCGCAAGTAATCTTCATTGACATTCTGGATGGCATTTTTCACCAGAATGATCATATAGAAGATGGAGCCCAATACCAGGAAGACGATCTTGGCACGCTCTTCGATGCTGAACCAGAGCACGATTAAGCCGATGATGCCGGTGGTCGGCACACTCTTCGCGCCGTTCACGATCTTGCGTAAAAAGGCATCGGCGGCCGGGAGCGACCCCATCAACAGGCCGATCGGCCCGCCGATCAGGGTCACGATGAGCAGCGAGAAGGTGACCCGGCATACGCTGTTCCAGATCGCCGGCAGCAGCCAGTGCCGCTGATCGAAATCCTGCAGCCCCTGCCATATCTGCAGGGGCGAAGGCAGGAAGAACGGTTTAATCAGATGCCCATAGGTCAGAAAACACCAGATGAGCACCAATACCCCGATGCCGGACAACCCGACGAGGGCGTCCATGCGCGGGTCCAGCGTACCGCGCACCGAAAAGTGGTTGGTCGGGTGCGGTTTCGCCACAGCGGGCGTCGTAGATTCGGCCATGGGTGTTGCTTCCTCACCGTTATTTCGGGATGACCATCACATCGGTGCGCCGGTTCTTCGCGCGTCCGTCCGGGGTCGCATTCGACGCCACCGACTTGGTGGGCCCATTACCCTTGGGGATGAACCGATCACGACTCAAGCCGTATTTCTCCACCAGGTAATCCACGACGGCGCGGGCGCGCCCCTCGCTCAAGGCGATGTTTTGTGCGGCATTCCCCACGTTGTCGGTGTTGCCTTCCACCCGGATGAAGGCGTTGGAATAGGTTTGCGCGGTCAGGGCGATCTGGTCTAACACTTGCCGACCGTTGGGGTCCAGCGTCGCGCTGCCGCTGGCGAAGTAGATGTTGACCGGACGAGTCATCACCGGCCGGGCGCTCTGCTTTTCCGCGCGGGCGGCCGGCTTGAAGGTGAACTCCTCTTTGGGCGTGGCGACGACCCGCCCTTCCGCGGTCGTCTGCTGGTACAGATCCCGCAGGAACTTGTCGTCTTTGGCATCGCCGGGCGTGACGGCGTTGTTGATATACCCGCGGTGCACCCAGGCGCTCCCCGCCTGCTTGAAGATGCGGTCGAAGAGCGGCTCGCTGCCGTCCAGCCCGAACATCTTCGTGTTGTCGGCCAGGTCGGCCCATTTGACGGCCGAAAGCTGGTCTTGTGTCGCCTGTGCGCCCAGATCCTTGTAGAGCGGTTCATTGTCCATGAGCAACTTCACCGATTGCGTGGGATTTCGGTTGGCGTCCACGGTGCCGTCGAACCACCCCTGCACAAACGCCTTGATGACTTCAGGATTCTGGCGAATGAAGTCTTCCCGCGCAACCATGATGTCGGAAATCAGGTTGGCAGCCGTCTTCGTCGAGAGCAACACGTGGGATCCCGGCCGCTTTTGCAACGCGTCGCTGACATCCGGTTCCCACACCACGCAGGCGTCGACTTTGCCGCTCACGAAGTCGGTTTTGGCATCCGGCGACGCGTTCTTGCCCACCAGCCCTTTGACGATCTGCGCCTGTTCGCTTTCATCCAGGCTGGAATTCTCCAGGCTGGATTCCAGCAACCAGTGGGAGGGCGTGAACAGGGCGAGGGAGATCTTCTTGCCGCGCAGGTCTTCCACGGATTTGATGCCGGCATCCGCGACGATGGCATCGCCTCCGCGCGACCAGTCAACCTGCATCACCGTGCGGGCTTTGATGCCGTTGTTGACGAACCCCGGCAACTCGTTAGCCCAGAAATCGACGGTCGACCAGACGATATCCACGCCATCCTTCCCCCCGCGGGCAAAGGCCTTGGCACGGGCATCCACGTCTTCCATCAACAGGAACTCGACCAGAAGTTTGTGCTTATTCCAGTAGATACACGTCTTGTTGGGCTTAAAACCGTTGTTGGCGGTGATGCCCCCCATATACCCCGGCCAGGATACGATGCCGACGCGCAGGGGGCGTCCCAGGAGCCCCTGGTCACCGCCGACGCTGATGCCCCCCGGGAGCGAGAAGGAGCCCGAGGTGCGCTCCCAGGCTTTCCAGCCGCCGAACGCCAGCCCGCAGACGAAGATCAGCAGGGCGATTTTCCCGACAGGTGTCAATTTCATGGTGTGCCTCCATGGGCGCTCCGCAATGGGATGAGTGTATGATCACCAGGGGCAGCCGGCTCCGGGGAGCGCGCGTCAACCGGCCCCGCCGTGAGGACAACGGAAGGCCTGCTATGCGGTGTGGGTGCCATCCTACGCCATGTCATGGGCAGCATTGCCTTCCGAGGCCATCACAATCTCCGGTTATCATACTCACCGCTCCTCGGTTTGTCAATTTTTTGTGAGGAAAAATGGTCGGCGTGGACGCCTTATTCACGACCCCGGTACGCCTACTTATCGTCGCCCCCCATCCCCGGCCCTTCCCCCGTAACATCCTGTGACGGAGGAAGGGAGATGACGACCGAAAAGCGACTTGGCATCCGGACTCCCCCTCCCCCGTCACCGGACGTTACGGGGGAGGGGGTCAGGGGGACGACATCCAGCCGCGTCTCCCTTACCCCGCCCACGCCCGCAGCCACGCGGCGGCGGCGCGGAAGGCTTTGCCGCGGTGGCTGAGGACGTTCTTTTCGTCCATCGTCATCTCGGCCATGGTGCGCGTCTCGCCGTCGGGTTGAAAGATGGGGTCGTAGCCGAAGCCGTCGTCGCCGCGCGGGGCGTCGGTGATATGGCCCGCGGCGGTTTCCTCGATCTCCGCGCGTACGCCGGTGGCGTCGGCGATGACTACCGCGCAGTGGAAACGCGCGGTGCGGCGGTCCCACGGCACGCCGCGCAGCCCGGCGAGCACCCGGGCGTTGCGCGCGGGGTCGCTGTCGGCAAAACGCTTGCTGTAAACCCCTGGCGCGCCTTCCAGGGCGTCCACCGCGAGGCCGGAGTCGTCGGCCAGCGTCAGGTAGCCCGTCGCCTGCGCCGCCGCCACCGCCTTCAGCCGCGCGTTCTCGGCGAAGGTCACCCCCGTCTCGGGAATCTCCAGGGACGGCGCCACATCGGCCAGAGTGAGCACACGCACGTCCGTGTCTCCGAGCAAACGGCTGATTTCCGCGGCTTTAAACCGATTCTGGGTGGCAACAAGGATAGTGATCATACCGCGTATTGTGCCGCGCGCCGGCGGCGTTGGCAAGAGGAGGGAGATCATGCACGTGCTCGAAGCGTTGCGTCCGCTGCTGCAGCGGGTCGACTACCCGGCCGACAAGGCGGAAATTCTCCACACCGTGCGCGTACTAGGTGCCCCGCCGGAACTCCTCGACCGCCTGGCCACCCTGCCCGACTACCGCTACGGCTCCGCCGACTCGGTGCTCGATGCGCTGCGCGGGCTGGCGTAGCGGCGGGCAACCGGCCCCAGGTGAAGCTCCTTACCAATTTGCGACAGCATTGGCCTGCAGTCTCCCCCTCCCTCGAGGGAGGGGGCTGGGGGGTAGGTCTCGCGGGCACGCCGGCGCGTCGTCGGACCTAACCCCCTCAAATCCCCCTTCCCTCGAGGGAAGGGGGAAGATTTGCACTACTATGCCGCACCCGGGGGCATAACGCCGGCTTCGTTTCCTAATTCACTCGAAAGACGCGTTCACGGAGGAACACATGATGCGTTGGGTACTCGGCATTCTGTTGCTGCCGGCTCTGGTGTGGGTCGGCGGCTGCATGGGGCATGATTCGCACACCCTGACGACCGGGGAGCACGGCAGCCTGCGCGGGTTGGCATACAACCCGGCGCCGCAGAGCCTGCACGTGGACCCGGACGCGTGCTTCGACTTCGGCTGGCAGGACGGCTACGACCCGCCGGCGGAGTTCACCGTGTCGCTGTCGGTGCTGAAAGCGGACGGCAGCCGCACGCCTATCGTCACCCGGTTGGAGCAGACGTGCACCGCGAAGTACCGGCTGGAGCCGGTGGACCTGGTGCCGGAGGAGACCTTCCTGCTGCTGAAGATCCGCTGCGATGAGGACGAGGTGCGCATCGTCTACCTCACCACCACCGGCGGCTGCGACCGCAAAGCCCGCGGCGGCGACGGCGCGGCGGAGCACACGGTGAAGCCGGTGAACGGGAAATGAGGGGGATGTGCGGCACGAAACAGGACGGGTCGATCGGTCTGTAGGGTATGGGCGCCGTCCCATACCTGTTCATGAGAACCCGATCCGATGGAGCAGGGGAGAAAGGTTACCCGATTTCAGACGTCACCCCGAGCTGTTGGCTCCATCGGTATAGACATGCGGCGGGCAGGCATGGGACGGCGCCCATGCCCTACAGCCCAGCGGATGGTTCCGCGGGCCGTATCCGGAAGCATTCCGCAAAGAGCATCAACCGCCGCGTGCCCTACAATTCCTTAATCAGCTTCAGCTTCGCCCGTTGGGCGCGTTCGGGGTCGCCTTTGACTTCTTCGTCGTTGAGGTCGCTCCAGATTTCGCGCCAGAGGTAGGCTTCCTGGATGGCGAATTTCTTCTCGCCGAGTTCCTTGGCTTTGGCGCGCATGATCTCGTGCGCCACGCTGCATAGGGCGCGGGTGCGCGGGGTGACCAGCATGCCGTAAGCCTTTTCCAGAATCGCCAGCCCCTCGGGATTATGCTCGTAGGTCATGCGCAACTGCTGGTAGCGCGCGGCGACGGCGGTGGCCAGCGGGCAGGTGCCGGTGCAGGGCAGCTCGAACAGCTCGCAGAAGCGCCCCTTGGCCCAGTGCTCCTGGAAGGAGTTGGTGTAGTAGGGCATCTCCTTGGGGCGCGGGTTGCGGGCCTTCGGAGGGGGATGCAGCGTCACGTCGTGCTTGTGCCACACCGCGGCGCCGCGTTGCATGAGCAACACCGGTACTACCGCCAGCAGCGACAGCAGCGCGTTGAGGTAGCGGTGCTGCACGATTTCGTCGTAGACCAGCCGACCCCAGCCGGCGAGCAGCAGCAGCGCGCCGGCCCCGAAGAGGAGCACCCACGCGGCGTGCATGAATTTGATCGGCAGCGCGAGCAGGGCGCCGACGAGGCCGCCCACGACGACGAGGACCACGGCGAGGAGCAGGGTGAGGCGCAACGCGGAGCCGCCCTGGCCTTGGAGCACGTCGCGCAGATCGCACGCGGCGACGATGGCGGCGGCGAAGGCGAGGGCAAAGCAGCCGCCCACGCTGAGACGCAGGAACCACGCAGTAGCCCGCGGACTATGCATTTGTAGGCCGGGCGCGAGCCAGCACATCACCAGCGCGACCGCAACAAGACCACTGCCGTACGCTGCACCGTGAATGCCGTCGGGACGAAGGAAGATGATAATTGCAGACGCCATAAGCGCCAATCCCGCCAAAAACAGCAAACTCGGAGTCAGATCGTGCAGCCGCGCTCTTTCACGGACCGCCAGCGGATTCGCGACGGCGGTAGTGGAAGTAACCACGCGTGTTGTTCTACCTCCTTGGAAACCGTACATCGGTCTCTTAACTAAGCATCTACCCGCGCGGCGACACGTTTTGCACGTCGCAACGCCTCACGGGAGATTAAGCCCTGGTCAAATAATACATCCGCCAGCGCCGCCATGCGGACGGAGACGTTGGCCATCACCACCCGATTGCTCGGGTTGCGGTGCAACTGTTCCGCCAGCGACGCCAATTCGGTGAGCAGCGACTGCGGTACGGAGCCCGACCCGGCGGTCTGCACCATGGAGCGCGTGGTGTTCACCAGCTCGTTGACGGGGATGCGGTCCTGCGACACCGTGCGCACCAGGCGCACCGTTTCATACACCGCGTCGGAAAGGCCGCGGGCGCGCGCGCGCTCTTTGGCGCCCTCGTCATACCCTTTGTCGAGCATCTGGCGCAGATCGTCCTCGCGCAGGTCGTCCATCTGCTCGGCGCGAATCTGCTCGCATTTGGCCAAATCGTCCGCCGGCACGGTGAGCAGGCGATTCACTTCGCCGTCCACGATCTGCCGCAGGCTTTTGCCCTTGACCTTCCACGAATCCATCGCGGACTCGGGGTCCAGGTTGAGCAGCATCTGCAACTCGGCGGGAGCGTGCTTGCGCACGTTGGCCATCAGCGTACCGCGCACGCGTTCACGCAGCGTGCCGTCGCTCAGCAGCCGGGGCAGGTCGCGCGCCGTCTGCAGGAAACTGTGGAATTGCCGCTTAAAATCTTCTTCCAGCGTCGTCTGGTCGCTCACCGAGGGGATTTCGAACTGCGTCAGCCCGGCGCCGTTGAGCACCACGCGGCACCCGCGCGTGTCCCAGCGCAGCGTCACGTCCAGCCGCCCCTTTTGCGGGATGCGCAGGATATGCTCGCGCACCGGGTAGTTGGGCAGGGTGACGTTTTCCTTCTCCGTGATGAGGTCGATCCAGGTGGTGCCTTCCTCCACCTCCATCGACAGCGTAGCGGTCGCCTCGCCTTCGAAGGGGGTGCCGCGCGGGATGAGGGTGTGGTAGCCGCCTTTGCCCCAGTCGAACAGGCTCAGCGTGTGCGGCACCTGCAGCAGGATGCGCCCGCCCTTGTACAGCGCGGCGCCTTTGGCCACGCACTCCATCGGGAAGGGGTTGAGAGGATCGAAGGCCTGCAGCACCTGCGCGTGATCGGCGAAGATCTCCACCATCATGTCGTAGAGCACGCGCATGCGCATCGGCCCGCCGACGAGGAGCACGCGGTCCATCGTCTTTTTGACCTCGGTTACCCGGTTGGGATCGCCGTCGGCCAGCTCGAGCAGCGTGTTCTCCACCAGCTTGCGGCAGCGCTCCACGGCCGAGCCCTTGTCCTCGAACCCGCGCGAGCCGCGGTAGGCGACGATGGTCTTGATCTGTTTGGAGTCCAGGCTGGCGGTGACCGCCTTGCGGATGGACTGCCCGCCGATATCCGCCTGCAACACCACGCTGATCTGCCCGTTGTCGCTGGTGGAGACGGCGATCTTCGCGCGTTCGATGGCCTCCATCAGGCGTCCGCGGTTGCGGATGTCCAGGTGGGGATACACTTCGCGCAGCAGCGGCTCCTTCTGATCCGTCACCAGCAGGTGCTCCAGGAGCAGGTAGTCCATGTCCCAGCCGCCCAGCTCGTCGTCACAGCTCTGCGTGATGGGCACCCACTGGAAGGTGCCCGCGTTGCGGATGACGTTGCCGACCACGATGTCGGTGGTGCCGGCGCCCATGTCCACCACCATCACGGTTTCCTGCGCAGCCTCCACGCCGCTGGCGATGGCGGCGGCGAGCGGCTCGGGGATGAGCTGCACGCGCCCCTCGCCGAAAACCTGCTCCCCCGCCCACAGCGTGGCGCGCAGCGCGGCGTCGTCGAAGCCGGCGGGCACGGTGATCACCGCGCCGTCGATCGCCTTGCCGAGCATCTGCACTACCTGGGGCTCGGCGTCGTCGCGTACCTTTTCCAGCAGGAAGCGCGCCAGCTCTTGCGGGGTGTAGGCCTGGGTCTGGGTTTTGCCCACGCCGATGAGCACCTCACCGGTGGCGCCGCGCTGGATGCGCTCTTTGAATTCGTCGAGGAAGCGGCGCCCGCGGCCCCGCTGTTCGGAGAGTTCGATTTCCCGGCTGATGTAGTCGAAGGAGCGGCCGATGAGGCGCTTGGCATGGCGGATGACCAGATCAGCCGCGGAGGGAAACTGGCGCTTGGCCGGAATTCCCGCCGCGGAGATGTTGCCGACCGCGTCGAACACCAGGTACGAGGGGAAGACCATCCCTTCGTCGGTGGCGCCCTCCGCCGGCTCGATCATGCGGACCTCGTCCCCCATCGCCACGGCGGCGGCGGAGTTGGACGTGCCCAAATCTATGCCAATGGTTGCCATGCGTGTGTCCCATCCGGGGGCGCCGTGTTGCCGGCGCGACCGGCGCTCAGAACTTTTCACCCTCCGCCACCGGCAAGTCCTCCAGCGCCGGCAGGGGGGGCTCCATGTCGTCCGTGATGACCGAGAACTCCATCGCGGGGATCTCTTCTTCGCTGCTGGCCGCCACCACCTCCGCCGGTTTCAGTACGATCTCCGGCGCGCCGGGGATGCGCGGCTGAAAGAGGTAGCCGGCGGACACCAGGCTGGTGACGGTATACGGCGGCGTGCCGTCGGAGGCGGGGTCGAGCTGGTGATAGCGCCACTCCACCCCGACGCCGGGCGCGGGGGCGATGCGTGTCACGCCCACGGTGGACAGCTCCGTTTGCAGGCGGCCGTAGGTGAGCTGCGCCAACTCGGCGATTTCCGGGTTGGTGTCCTCCAGGTAGGGCTCCAGGTTTTCCAGCACCGGGATGATGCGGCGCAGCACCTCGGCGGTGATGCGCTGCCAGCTTTGCAACTGCACTTCGCGCTGCGAGGAGTAGCGCTGGATGCGCTGGGTGGTGAGGGCCAGATCGTCGTTGAGCGCCTGCAGGCTGATGAGAATCGGCCCGGGCACGTCGAGCACGAGGGGCGGCTCGGGGGTGTCGTCCGCTATCGCCGCGGCCTCCGGTGTCGCGGCCGGTGCCGATGCCGGCTCCGGCGCGGCGGGGCGGCGGCGTGCCGCCAGCAGCCCGATCACCACACCGGCCAGCGCGATAGCGCACAGCCACCCGAGGTCATGCCCGGAGAAGCCGGCTGCCGGCGTGGCGCCTTGTGCCCACGCGCCGACAGTGGCGCCCCAGGCCCCGAGTAGCAGGACCGCGCGCAATAGGCGATGCAGCGATGTGTTCATACGAAAGATAAGGCCTTTCCGGCGCGGTGAAACGCAAAAAAACGTCCTGTTCGTCGAGGCGTGCGTATGCGCCCCGCGACACCTGCCGGGATAATACACGCATTATACCTGTCTCCACTCGCTTTCACAATCCCTATCCCGTACATCACCCTTCGTAACTCGCCTAGAAGGGGGTAAGAAAATCGCGTATTGTGCCGCCGGGGGGAAATATCGGGGCGCCGGCGCCGACCCGCCATCCCCGCCCCTTCCTCCCGGAGGGAAGGGAGTACCGGGTACCGAGTGCGCACGCCGGATGCGGGTGACCCAACTCCGCCACCTCCCTCTCCCAGCCGAGTCGTGCGAGGCGCCTGGGGGAGGGTCGGGGGTGGGGTCGTGTTTGGGCGGACGTACCGAGCTTATTGGAAAGGTATTGGGCGGGACGCCCGTGCCACAAAAGACCCATGGCCGAGACGGCCATGCCACATGAGAATTGCACCGCATTGCCCCCCGCCTCCTGACGCGCAAATCCCATTTCTCGCCGAGGCAGGGAGTCGCTTCCTTCGTGTGGAAAGGAGTACTGCCCGTCCGGCGGGCGACTTTTTTGTATGAGGAGCAGCGGATGAGCGCGTTATCGACGGGGATGGAGCAGAGTCTGGAGGCATTGTCGCGCACGACGGCGGAAGCGCAGGAGTGGATGACGCGGTTTTCGGCGGAGCTGGGCTTCGCGCGCGAACTGAGCGCAGCGTATCCCGAGCTGGGCTTCGACCCGCTGCTGCAACAGGCGGTGGACGAGGTGGCGCGCATGCTGCAAAGCGGCGCCGGCGCCGAGGACGCGGTGCGCGCGGCGGAGACGCTGCTGGCCCCGGTGGGCGCGCAGGCGAAAAGCTACACCCTGCACTGCGTGGGCCACGCGCACCTGGACATGAACTGGATGTGGAACTGGCCGGAGACGGTGGCCACGGTGAACGACACCTACAGCACCGTCGATAAACTGATGCACGAGTTCCCCGACTTCCGCTTCGCGCAGAGCCAGACGTCGATTTACCAGATCATGAAGGACTACACCCCGCGCCTCTATGAGACGGTAAAACAACGCATCCGCGAGGGACGCTGGGAGATCGTCGCCAACCAGTGGGTCGAGGGCGATAAGAACTGCGCCTCCGGCGAAAGCATCGCGCGCCACCTGCTCTACACGAAGCGCTTCTTCGAAAAGGAACTCGGGCTGCCCTACGACGCCATCACCCTCGACTGGGAGCCGGACACCTTCGGCCACGCGCACACCATCCCCACCCTCCTCGGCGCGGGCGGCGTGAAGCGCTACTACTTCTGCCGCACCGGGCCCGGGCCGCAGCTCTTCTGGTGGCAGGGGAAGGACGGCACGCGGCTGCTCGCCTTCGACGACAACAAACGCTGGTACAACGCGCGGCTGGACGGCAACGTGACGAAGCAGCTCGTCGACTTCGCGCGCACCACCGGCCTGCGCGACTACCTCTTCATCTTCGGCGTGGGCGACCATGGCGGCGGACCCACCCGCGAAGACCTGCGCCGCGGCGTGGCGATGGGCACGTGGCCGATCTTCCCGCGCGTCATCTTCAGCAGCACCAAGGCCTTTTTCGACATCGTGGAGGCGGCCAACCTCGAGCTGCCGGTGGTGGACGCGGAGATGAATACCATCTTCGAGGCCTGCTACACCTCGCAGAGCGGCGTGAAGCACGCCAACCGGCGCAGCGAGAACGTGATGGTGGAGGCGGAAGCCTGCGCGTTGCTCGGGGCCGGCGTGCTCGGGCTGCCCTACCCGAAGGACGAGTTGTACGGCGCGTGGAAGCACACGCTGCTCAACCAGTTCCACGACATATTGCCCGGCTCCGGCGTGCACGCCACCTACGAATACGCGCAGGGGCTCTTCCAGGAGATCCTGGCGCGCACCACGATGATTAAGACCGAGGCGCTGCGCGGCATCGCCGCCCGCGTGAACACCCGCGCTACCTGCAAGTGCCTCACCACCGGCCCGGCGCCGCTGCGCGACGGCCAGGGACTGGGCGGCGGCTTCGGCGACGTCCGCACCGACGGTGCGGTGACGCGCTACGGGGCCGGCGGGGTCTGCTGCGACCCCTTCGTGATCTTCAACCCCAACCCGTGGACGCGCAGCGAAGTGGTCACCGCGCGCATCTGGAACCGCGACCTCGACCCGACGACGCTGGAAGTGCGCGACGACCTCGACCACGTGGTGCCCGCGCAGTTCCTGGAGAAGAAATCCTTCTGGTGGCTGCACCACGAATACATCGAGGTGGCCTTCCCCGTCGAGCACGTGCCCGGCCTGGGCTACCGCACCTACAACGTGGCGCGCGCCCTTACGCCGCCCCCAGGCGCGGCGGGGTGCACGGCCAAGCTTACCGGCATCAGCATGCAGGGCGCGGAGACGGATTGCTTCAGCTACGCCGCCGTGACTACGGGGGAGATCGAAAACGCACTGCTGAAGGTGGTGGTGGAGCAGGATTCCGGCGCCATCGTGCACCTGATCGACAAGCGCACCGGCCTCGACCTGGTGCCCGAAGGCGAACGCCTCGGTTTGCTGCAATACCTCCTCGAGGCGCCGCAGGGGATGTCCGCGTGGAATATCGGGCAGATTCGCGAACGGCACGACTTCATCACTGGCGCGGTGCTCTCCTGCCCGCATGACGGGCCGCACCAGGGCACCATCCGCGTGGCGCACACGCTGCACGACAGCACCTTCACGCTGGACATCTCCCTCACCGCCGGGTCGCCGCGCGTCGATTTTACCCTCAACATGAACTGGCTGGAGCGCGGCGGGCCGGATATCGGCGTGCCGGTGCTCAAGGTGGCCTTCCCGCTGGCTCTCGACGCGCCGGTGGCCAGCTACGAGTGCCCGAACGGCTCGGTGACGCGGCCCATCGACGGGCGCGAAGTGCCCGCGCAGAAGTGGGCGGACATCACCGGCGCGCAGGGCGGCGCCACGCTGCTCAACGACTCGAAGTACGGCTTCCAGGCCTTCGACCACACGCTGAGCATGACGATCATCCGCTCCTCCTATGACCCCGATCCGCTGCCGGAGCTGGGCAAGCACACGGTGAAGTTCGGCCTGCTGGCGCACGACGGCGCGTGGACGGCCTCCGACGCCACCCGCGCGGGGTACGCCTTCAACATGCCGCTCAACATCGTGAGCACCGACGACCACGCGGGCGACCTGCCCCTCGCCCAGGCGTACGCCGAGTTGCTCACCCCCAACGTGATGCTCAGCGGTCTGAAGCGCGCCGAGGACGGCGACGGGCTGATCGTGCGCCTCTACGAGATGGAGGGCACGCCCACCACCGCCGGACTGCGCCTGCACCCCGCCCTGGCCGCTCCCGACGCCCCCGCGGTGCAGACCGACGTGCTCGAACGCCCCCTCCCCGCCAACACCGCCGCCTTCCACAACGGCGTGCTGACAGTCGACCTGCCCGCCTTCGGGATGGTGACGGTGCAAGTGGGGTAGGCGCTTTCAAGGCGAAGGTGTCCGGACGGTCCGTGCGTGGGGATGTTACCCGCGCACGGGCCGTTTCTGTTATTGGCTACGGCGTTGCCCGTGCGGCCCCCCATCCCCAACCCTTCCCCCGTAACGTCCTGTGACGGGGGAAGGGGTCAGGGGGCATAGGCGTCAACTTACAATAATGGCTTGTCTGCTTTCCGACCCGACGATAAATCGTCGGGCTACCGGCTGCGCCCCATGAATGGGGCTTTCGTAGTCTCCGAAAGGTCGTATTCACGTTTGGTGGGCGTTACACTGTGCAAAAAGACCGTTTCCATCGAAAACCTCGCGGGCGAATCACCACGAA
>CAIYQO010000068.1 GCA_903928345.1 uncultured bacterium
CCCCGACCTTTCAAACAAGATGTCCCTCAGTGTACCTGAGTGACACCCCGCTGTCATGCCGGATGGCCAGGACGGGTGAGCAAAGCGGGGATGCAGAGGGTAAGCGGCGACAGCATAGCACGGGTGGCCGTCCTGATCCAGCCAGCGGCGTTCGCAGGGCCCGGTCGCGCGACCGGTCAGTTCAAGGTCGACATCCGGGTCCCCGTCGATGAGTGCCCGGCTGACGGCGTCCGGGTCAGCGCCGGGCGGATCAATCCGCTCCAGTGGCAGCTTGATCCGCCGTCGGTGCACAACGGGGTGTCCATCCGCTCCCTGGTAGCGGCGTGATGTAGTGGAATGCACCGGGAGCAATACCACGACGGCTTCGCGCCCCCGATGATCAGCCAACCGGAGACGTCGGATCATAGGGTGCCCACCTCCTGGGGCAGGAGTTCGTCCTCCCACCAGAGATCGCTCTCTTCGTCGTCTTCGTCCTCCGGCTGGTAAGACGTGTCACGCGTCAACATCGACAGTGTGATCGGCGAGGCGACCAGCACAAAAATGCCATGCTGGTTGGCAAAGAGAAATGCCGGCGTGTCGGTGACCGAAGGTCGCAGTCGAAACGAGAGACGATAGATGTCCCCCGCCAGCAGGCTGTGTTGCAGTTCCGGCAGTAGAGAGACATTGCGCGTGCGATAGGCGCTGGTGATGACATGCGCCAGCAGCTCGTCGGGGGACACCGGGCCGGTGAGCGGCACGGGACTATGCAGATTAGCCGGCAGCAGATGACAGGGCTGTCCCTCGGGATCGACGATGACGAATTCGCGCCGCAGGATCGTTGTACCGTCGACATCTTCATACAGATCCGCCACCGCACCGGGCAGCAGCGGCAGATCATCCGTTGTGAGTAAGGCGGCGTGCAGTGCGCGTCCCTGCGCATCCAGCGCCAGGCGCGTGCATCGTCGCCTGAGTTGGATGGCGCGCAACTCGAGGGCTGAGCAGCCCTCGTCGGTTTCGAGTACCAGGGTCAAGGTGTGCATGGGAAGGTCCTTTCGTTAGTTGGTGAGGGTAAATGGGATGTCACGGAAGGTCGTGATCTCAATCGCCATGATTGAGTCCATGGTGTCTGCGCTCTCCGGAAGGCGCTCGAGATCGGAACGCCGACAACGACCGGCTATGCCGCGCCGGGGATCGGTCGGGTGTTCGCGTGGTACCTGCCAGAAGGAGGCGATGCCTTGTTGCGTCTCCGGATTCCACGTAATATGATGGAGAAAGGTGCGGATGATGGTGCGACGGTCAGGTACCGAGCCGGCATCAATCAAGGTGCGTGCGCGCTGGCAGCGCTCCAGGGTGCGGGTGATCAGTTCCTCCATCTGGCGTTCACGGCGCAGCAACCCGGTATAGCGCGCCTCTTCGCGCTCGAGCACCACCAACTCCTGGCGTAAATCGCGCAACCGGGCATTGATAAACTCCTGATTTTCGGCGCTTAAATGGATCAGGGCGGCGGTGAGTGCCCGATTGATGTCATCACGCCGGGTCTGGATCTCATGTAAGGTGACCGTATTGGCGGCGTCGTCCTGGGAGCAGGCATCCCGCACCAGTGTCGACAAATGCACGCGCCCAGCAGGCGCGAGCAGGCACGACGCGATGGCATCAATCTGCGTCAAAACCCAGTCCTCAATGGCGTCTTTGGGGATGGTGCAACGCTGGCAGGTGGCGTTGCCCTGGTAGGAATGCCCACCGCAAATATAATAATACGTTTTGATCGCCGACCCATCTTTCCGCGGGCGACCTTTCCGGTTGCTGGTGCCGTGCCAAAAGTGTCCGCAGCGTGTGCACTGGATCATGCCGGAGATTAGGAACGGCGAGTGCGCGCCGCGACCGCTCCGCCACGGTGATTCGCCTGCCTGTGCCCGGCGGGTATTCCGCCGGTCGCGTGCGAGGGCGAAGAGCTCACGGTCGATCAGTGGTGGGTGGGTGTCGGGGATAATGAGCCAATCGGATTCGGGGTTTTGCTCCGGCCCACGCCCCGGCACGTATTCACGCGCCGTCGCTTCCCCCTCTTGTATCCGGAAGAATTTAGCAAAGGTCAGACGATTCCACACCATGTCGCCGGTATAGACGGGATTCAGCAGAATATCGCGGACACTGGCACGCCCCCAGCCGTTGCCATGGTAACGTGACCAACTCCCACCCCGTGCCGTGGGTGATCCCTGGCTGTTGAGCCGATTGGCGATACTGATGAAGCCCAGGCCTTCGTGGACATACCAACGAAAGATATATTGGATCGTTTGAATGCGCGCTGGATCACTAGGGATCAGCTTGCTGCGGTCTGCGCTCCCCATTTCGAGGGCTTCGCCTTTCGCCAGGGTGCGGACCACCCGACGCTCCGCATCCAGAATATCCTTGCTACCATCCGGCATATGCCGTACCGTCAGCAGATAGCGTCCATCCGGCGCGTAATACGCGCGATCATAACCATAAGGTGGCAGGCCACCGCCCCACCAGCCGGCCTGCACGCGCGAGAGCTGTCCGCGAATGGTGACCTTGGACAGATCGCGGAGCTCCTGGCGACTCAGCCATTGCTTCACCGGGAGCAGTAACTCGTCGGTTTCTGCGCCCGTGAAGCCATCACTGATGTAGATCACCCGCACACCCTGTTGCTTGAGCAGATGGCGATAATGGCCGGCTTCGTCGGTATCCAACCGGCCAAACCGTTTGACATCATAGACTAGGATATAGCGAAACAGGTGGCCGTCCTGCTGCGAGGCGGTGATCATTTCCATAAACGCAGCGCGCTCCTCGGCGGTGCTGCCGGAGATGGCATCATCGATGTAGTAACGGAGCAGTTCGAAACCACGCTCGCTGGCGTAGGCCTCGATGGCCGTCCGCTGGTCGGCGATGGACTGTTCTTGCCGGTCCGTCGATCGGCGCATATAGGCTACGGCATGTTTGGTCACCGTGATGGGTTGGGTGGGCATATGACCCTCCTTCGTGACACATTCATGCTCGAATCCACCCGGAAGTCAAGGTCGCGGGTTGGAAGCGGGCCAAACAGATGTGTTGCATCCAAAACCGGGTTTATGGTATAGTGCATAGGTCCGTCATCTACAGGTGACGCGACAATCACGGGTTGTCCATGCTGCTGTGGACACTGAGGTATTTCCGCGCTGAGGCGCGATCACCGCACAGGCGGATGATCCCATGCGGCCACAATGCCAGCCATGCCATCCTCGCCAATGGCCAGAGGATGCTTTTGCCGCTCGACCGCCTCACCGGACCGGAGCCAGTGCACCCACGTCATCACCGCCACCCAGCATCGATGGAGGACTGAGATGACCGATGGTACGAGAACAGAGATAGATGAGCAGGAACTCTACGCGACCATGCTGCATTGCTGGTTCCACTTCAGGCCAGCACATGCCCAGGCGGACATCTGGAAGGGGGGGACCCCGCTGTGGGGATTAGACGTCGCCTACTTTTCGGCGCAACGCACCTTTCGCTGGCTGGTCCGGTACCAGCCGGATGGCTCCAAGGTGGCCATCGACAGCCACGGTCGCATCCGCACGCTCGAACGGGGTGAACACATGCAGCGTGCGACCGGGGATTACTGTTGCCTCGCGCCCAGCGCGCCGGATCGCATCCACCTGGTGCGCGATCTCTTCACCTGGTATACACGCGACGGATTCGGCGTGCGGCAAATTGTAGATCGGCTCAATCGTCAACAGGTACCGACGCCCCGGAGCGGCACCTGGTCCGCGCGGCATACCAATACTCAGTGGACAATTGATACGGTGCGCGGTATATTGCGGAATCCCGCGTATATGGCACCCCCCGAGCCGATTGTTCCGCCAGACATCTTCGCGATGGCCCAGCAACTGCGCGAGGAGCGGGCTGACGTGCCGTCCGGCCGTGTCGGCGCGATTCGCGGACGTGGGGCCAATTCTCCCTATCTCCTCTCCGGGCTGTTGACCTGTGCGCATTGCGGCAAAGCCTGGCGCGGACGGCCGCCCAAAGCAGGTGCCAAAAACCCAACCGTGTATTATGCCTGTGCCACCTATACCACTGAAGGTCATGCCGCCTGTCCGAAATGGCTCGTGCCCCAACAGGAGATCGAAGCCCAGGTGTTAGCGCGGGTGCAGATGGCATTGGCTGCAGCCCCTGCCGATGAGCAGGAAGAAGAAGTGCTCATCCACTTGAGCGAGGCGGAACTCACGGACGCCGGCGTCAACCTCAGCCTCCAAGGCCTGATCGATGCCGCCACCAACGGGATGCTCTTCTCCCTGCTGCTTGCCTGGCCGCTGGCGGCGCAACGCAGCTTTGTCCGGGCGTTCGTCGAGCGTATCACCATGGACCCGGTAGCCCAACACGTGGAGATGAAGATGTGTGACATCCGGTAAGAGTCACAGTGGAGCCTGGGGCCGGTGGGGCATCGTCCTGCCGGCTCCAGGGGCAATGAGTTTTCGGCAACAACGATAATGGGATTGGTTGGCAAGGCAGGCCATGATACAATAGCAACACGACATACAATGAGCGAAACCGAGGACGATGACAGCAAGTATACCCGTGCCTGAACGATTACTGGCAATTTGGCAACGGATGCTCGATGCATGCACCGATGCGACACATGCGGATTATCCCGCGCATGGGGCGATGGGGATCAGTGTTTGTGAAATCTGGCAGCGCGATGCGGAGGCTTTCACAGCATGGGCACATACCCAACATTATACTGAGGATCGCTTTCTCGTCCGCATCCGCATTGCCGGCAATTTTGGACCGGAGAATTGTTGGTGGGTGGATGCCAAGGTCTACCAACGGTATCTGCAGTTCATTCGTCCGATTGCCGGCGAAGGCACCATACGTCCATTGGGCGATTGGCTCACCGATCCGCGCTGCTATGTGGATTTTCCAACGTTTTTGCGACTACTGAGTAAAGGCTGGGCCGTCGAGCACATTCTCACGAAACCCCCGGTCATGCGTCAGCGGGGGCGTAAATATCCCTATGCGCATGCCGAAATTCCCCTTGGCATGGTCTTTGGGCGGCTCACCGTCATGGGGTTCCCCGATGTCATCTCACCCGCAAGCGGATGGAAGCAATACGTTTATCCCTGCCGATGTGCTTGTGGAACTGCTGAACACCGCGTCTATGCAACGAACTTATTGAATGGCGAGATTGTTTCTTGCGGATGTTATCTACGTGAGATGCGCGGCACCTACACCCTCGTCCATGGTGATGCGCGCCGCACGGAATACACACGACTGTATACGATCTGGACGCGCATGGTCGCCGCATGTACGAAACCCCAGCACCGGGACTACCCCATCTATGGTCGTCGGGGGATCGCGGTATGCCTGGCATGGCAAACGGACTACACAGCGTTCCGCACCTGGGCACTTGCGCAGGGATATCATGATGCCATGCACATCGAGCGTCATGATCGCACGGGGGATTTTTCACCGGACAATTGCTTTTTCACGGATGACACCCCGCTGACATCGCGCTCACGCGTATTGTCATTCGATGGAGCATCGAAAACGCTAGCTGAGTGGGCGCGCGATCCCCGGTGTGTCGTCACGGCGCAAGCGTTCCTGCAGCGTATGGCACGTGGTTGGGAACTTGATGACGCCTTGCACGTCGAGCATCTTCGTACTGAATCGAAACCAATTACAGTGTTTGGCGAGACACACTCATTGATGGAATGGAGTCGTGATCCCCGTTGCTGTGTCACTTGGTCATGCTTACAGAGCCGATTACGGATTGGATGGGATGCCGAGGAGGCGCTGATCACGCCATCGGGGGATTCGCGACCGGGCATTGAAGCGTTCGGTGAGCGAAAAGCCCTTGCCGCCTGGGCGCGTGATCCACGTTGTGTCGTGCCAGAGCATCTGCTGCGGAAACGGCTCCAACAGGGGTGGGATGCGGTATCCGCCATCACGACGCCCAGTAGCGCAACACCACGTAAGCAACCGATCGAAGCGTTTGGCGAGTCGAAGACGCTCCAGCAGTGGGTGCATGACACTCGGTGCCGTGTACCATTGACGACATTGCGTTCACGTTTGAAAGCCGGTTGGCCGTTTGCATCAGCGCTCACGACTCCCGCATATAGTCGGAGTACTGTTTCAGCCGAACATGATGATGCTTGATATCCATCTTATTTCCCACCCGGTACTTCGCCGTAGGTGGACTTTCGCACTTTTCCTCTCGCGTCTCGGCCTTGCCTCTGTCCCCGGAGCAACGGCCCGTTATGAAAGGAACCATGGCGGGCTGACCTGAAGTAGATTGTATCTTACCCCACCCCCTTCAGGG
>CAIYQO010000069.1 GCA_903928345.1 uncultured bacterium
GCGTGAGAACCATACATAAGAAAGGAAGACGGTCTGCGCGTGTGAACGCTCACGCGCGCAGACCGTCTCTTCATTCATCAACGGATTTCACGCCCGCGGCTCGCGGGTACGCTCGCCCTCCCAAAGTGCTATTCCCCCAGCACGTCCCCAACCATCGCCTCCGCCAACTCGGCGTAAAGCCCGGGCGTGTGGGCGTGCCAGAAGGGTGCGGTGACCAGGCAGCGGGTGTGCACTTCGCCCCAACCGGCGAGGAAGCGTTCGTATTCGATTTGGAGCTTGCCGCTGGCGCCGCACTGCAGGAAGCGCGTCTCGGGGTGCGGGGCGTCGGCGGGGAGGCGCAGGCCTTCGATGCCGGTGAAGAGGGCGTCGGAGAGGGGTTCGCCTTCGATCTCGCGGGCGCCCACCGCCGGGGCGGCGTCGCCGGTGAGTTGGTCCTGCATCTGCCGCCGCGTGCGCAGTTGGCGCAGGTAGCTTTTGCCCTGCACTACCGGTTGCAGCAGCAGCAGGCGATCCGCGGGGAGTTCCACCGCCAGCAGTGCGCCGGCGCGGACGCCCACCACGCAGAGCGGCGCCGCGGCGCGCGCGCGCAGGGTATCGATGGCAACGCGCAGGTCGGCGCGCCAGTCGTCCAGCGTCAGTTCACTCGCGTCCCCGCCGCTGTTGCCGGTGCCGCGCAGGTCGGGCAGCAACACGGCTGCCCCCGCCGCCGCCAGCGCGCGCCCCACCGTCACCAGCGCCCGGTGCGCGGTGCGCTTCTCCTCGAACCACGGGCTCACCACCAGCACCGCCGCCGCCGCCGACCCCTCCGGCGCCAGGTACAACGCGTGCAGGCCGTCGTCGTTGAGTAACAGGGGTTCACCGGGAGTAAGGTTCCGTGATTCGGGCAAAGCATCTACCTCGTGCTCGTGCGCGTATTCGTAATCGACCGTTCTCTTCAAGCCAGGCGCCTATTCGAGTACGGTTACGAGCACGATGATTACCGCGCATCCGCCACGGTCGCGCTGTTCTGCACGCGCACCTGCCGTACATCTTTCGCGAGCAGTTCGCGCTCTTGCGTCCAGGCGGAGACTTCCAGCGTGTGCGGGCCGTCGGACTCCTTGGTGCTGTCCCAGGAGAACTGCAGCGGCCAGATATTCGTCATGGCGCGCAGTTGGCCGTCGATGCGCAGCGAGGCCCACGTGACGCGCGCGTCTTTGCCCACCTCCACCGTCACCGGCACCACGCCTTGCACCGTGCGGGCGGGGTTCAGGTTGACGAAGTGCAGCAGGCCGGTGTTCAACGTCACCACGCGGTCCATCACCACCGGGTCGGCGTCCTTCGTGAAGGGGTGCCAGGTCAACACGGGGCGATCCACGTGGTCCGGTCGCTCCGGTTGCAGCAGGTTGGCGAGTACCGGCATGGGCCGCGACACGCATCCCGCCGCCGCGCGCAGATAGCGTTCGCGCGAGCCATACACCGCCAGCATGGTGGATACGCCGCGCCCTGGCCGGGTGAGGGTGCGCCCGTCGCCGTAGAGGCCGCTGGAGGTGCCGCCGTCCAGACACATCGCCTGCGCCGCGCCCAGGTTTTTGCACACGCAGGCCAGGTTGTCCAGTGAAATGGCCGTCTCCACGGTGATCAGCAGCAGCGTGCCGTCGTTGCAGTACGCCACCACGCTGCGCGAGGCGGAGCCGAGTACGTGCGGATCGCGAAAGCCTTCCGCACGCGCCATGATCGTCACGCGACCATCGCACAGCAGGCGCGGCCCGGCGCAGAGCACCGTCTGACAGCCCGTCCAATCGGGGTTGCCGAAGGTGGGGCCGGGGCAGTAGTAGACGCGGTTGTCGGGGAGGATGCACAGCGCGGTGCCCACCACGCCACGGTACAGCAGTTGCCCGTTCACCGCCACGTCGCCCACCGGCAGGTAGGTGTGCATGCAGAAATAGGTGCCGTTGATCGCCGCGTCGGGTTGCAGACGGCCCAGAATGCTGCTCCAGCTCTCCAGGCCGTTGGGGAAGGGTTGGGCCACAGCGGTGGTCACCACCACCTCGGGGTCGTGCATGTCCACCGCGACGTATTTGACCGGAAAGTTGTTGACGATCTGGTAATGCACCGTCACGCCGGACGCCCACGCCCCCCGCGCCAGCACGCACAGCAATACCGCCCCACCCCACAGGGCGCAGCGCAGCGCAAGGCTCATTCGGTGCAAACCAGCCATACCACCCAATATTGTACCAGAAAACGGGCGGCGTGCGAAGCGACGCGATGGCCCTTGCCGCCCCCGCCGCCGCGTGGTAAGGTATCTGTATGAAACGCCTGCGCTGGTGGATACTCGCGGTCGTCCTCCTCACCGCCCTTCTCGGGTGGTGGTGGTCGACGCGTCCGCGGGAGTTGAAGTTGGTGGGGGTGTATCCGCTGACGGGGGATGGAGGACTATCAAATCTCAACGGTGATACCTTTGCCATAATCGGCGGCCAAGTGACCGCGTATGACTTTACCGGACGTAAATTATGGTCGATTCCGCGCGTTATTCTGCCGATGTGGCAGGAGTGGAATTCCGCGGATAATCAGACGTATGTGTATGCTCTGCATAGCGATAAGCCGGTGTTACAGATTTGGCACCAAGGTATGCTTCAAGGCACGCTCGCGTTGCCGACATGGGGCTTGCTGAAAGGATGGAAGAATGGCACATTCCCATTCCAGGTGATGCCTTTGGATGAAGGGCGAGTGTATGTTGCGGCCTCGACAAAAGAGCAGGGACGACTTTACCTGATAAAAGGGGCACGGATCACTGCTCGTTTTTATGGTCAGCCATTACAAGGAAATACACACATCACCAGCGATGGAGACGGGTTCTTTCTTTATCGAAATGGTACTATCGATTTCTTCCGCATATCGCAAACCGGTGAAAATCTGGCATATACTCACGTGGCAACACCACTTCCCCATGGAGGCATCTACTCGAATTATACCTTCGGCACACATGCAGATTTATGGCTGCAACCAGGATACGTGGTCACTCCCCAGCAGGTGATTCCTATCCCCAAGGCCATCACTTCTCACACAGTCGCCGATTTTACCAGTTGCGGAGAGACACAGGCCATTTCAACAACCGATGTGCCGCAATCAGCATTTCCCGATACCGTACATATCTGGACGCCACGCACGGGCGTGTTATGGACGGTACCGTTGGCTGGCTTTTGGGATGGGTATGCGTCTGCCAACGGGCAATATGCGCTGAGCACTACTCGTATCATGCCACCCGCACTGCTGGTCAAGTTGGCTGGATTTGCAGGGCATCCCGAATGGATCTATCCCGTTACTCGGCAAAGTATTTTACAGCAAGTCACCAAACCGCTTGCTCCACCTTTACGGCTGGTGATCTACCAGCAACCGGGCACGGTGTGCGCTGAAACCTCACGAAAGATCGTGATTGATAGTAGTCTCGGTCTGCACTATCGAGACACCGATGGTCATCAGCATGTCTATTTTCTATCCACTTTCCGTCTCTCTGATGACGGTCATAATTTGTATACTTTGGGCTATAACAACGGTCAGCACGCGTTGTTCCACTTCGCCTGGTAGGTCCCCCACCCCCCAAGTGTGGTGGTACGGCGCGTTGAGGGCCTTTGCTTGCTACGACAGCTCTCGCGCGTGCCGGTTGCTTCCCACAACGCTGACGGTGTACCCCGGCGAAGTTGCTCCCCGCCAGGAGGGGCGACGGGCGTGGTGGAGAAATACCACCCTACCGGAGGTGTGACCCATGACTCGTTATATGTTACCGATATTGTTAGTGCTGGCGCTCTGCGCCGGTGCGCAGGCCGCGGAGTTGGTCATCACGGCGCCCGTAGACGGCGCGGTGGTGAAGGCGGGGATCGTCTTCACGGCCACGGTGCACGCGGCGCCGAACCTCGTCGCGGTGGAATGGCGGTTGAATGGGCGCGCGATCTCCGGTTGCCTGCTGACCCCGCCGACCTTCGCGCAACCCTGGCATCCCGCGCAGGTGTTCAACGGGTCGATGACGCTGCAGGCCATCGGGTACGATGCTGCCGGCAAACCCGTCGCCACCAGTGCCCCCGTGCACTTCACCGCCGCGCTGGGACCGGGCGACATTACGCTGACGGCGCCGACGGATTTGAGCACGCCCCTGTCCGGCACGGTGAACTTCGCGGTGACCGTGCTTCGTCCATTGACGGATGCCGAACGGCAGGAGCGGGAGAACGACCCCAAGTTCGACAAATCGCAGATGAACAAGACGGTGGAGTGCATCCAGATGTTCGTGGACGGCCAATGGGCGCTGCGCCAGTTCGGCGCGCCCAGCCGCACGCTGACGCTGGACACCACCCGGCTGCCGGACGGCCCGCACGAGTTGCAGGTGAGCGCCTACGGCTGGCTGAAAGGCGTACCGCCCATCGCGATGCTGCAGACCACCTTCATCACGAAAAACGGGCACGCCCCCATGGCACTGCTCCCGCAGTGGCAGACGCTGTGCCTGCAGCCCGGGCAGACCGCCGACCTGGCGCCCCGCCTGGGGTATACCGATGGCAAAAATGACGCCCTGCGCGCCGTGCCCGCCTACACGAGCGGCGCCCCCGCCGTGGTGACGGTGGATGCGCGGGGGAAGGTGCAGGCGGTGGGGAAAGGGATGGCCGTCATCACCCTCAGCGTGCCCGCCCACGACCTGCTGCCCGATGCGCCGGCGACGGCCGCGCCGTTCACCGCCGAGGTTTGCGTGCTGGTCGGCCTGCCCGACGGCCTGCCGCACTTCTCGCGCAACGGCCGCGTGCTGCTGCAATTCGACCCCAAGCAATCGGAATTCGTGCGTTCCATGTTCACCCTCTCACCACAATACGTGCTGAACACTCCCGGCCTGCCGGCACTGGTGAAGGACGCCGGCATCAACACCGGGGAGAGCGGCTTCTTCCACAATCCGAACGACGGCTCCCGCACCGACAGCTATGAGAAGTACGTCGCGGGGTGGGACCCCTGGTTCGAGAGCAATATCGCCGCCCCGGCCAAACAGTTGGGCGTGGGGATGATCCTCTCCGGCGACGACTGGGTGCGCACCACCAATGAGTTGAAGTGGACCGCCGCCACCCCGTGGGCGCCCGAGCTGGCCAAGCACATCTGGGGCAAATTGCGCGACAGTGAAACCGTCACCGCGGTCGAAATGATGGACGAGGCCAGCTTCCTGGGCAGCGGCCCGGCGCCGACCGACGGCCATTGGGCGAAAGCCGATCCCGCCATCCACGACGACGCGCTGGTCAATCTGATCGCCGCGATCCGCGGCGTGGAGCACTATACGCCGATCTCCTGGCCGGTGCTGGGGTTGGCCGGGCCAGACACCGCGGGCCGCTGGATGGGCGATCCGCGCTTTGCCGATTACGCCAGCCAGTACTGGACCACGATGGACTGGCGGCTCGCCTATCCCTGGGGCGGCAGCGGCCTGCAGATGAAGAGCGACCTGGAACGCGTGATGGTGGGACGCTTCCCCAACATGCAATGGGATAAGCCGCAGCTTATGCTGGTCAGCGGGTGCGGCCCGTACTATACCAAACGCGTCGATGGCGACCACTTCCAGCCGGGCCTGGACGAAGGCGCGCCGAGTGAAACGCCGTCCACGTTAATTGCCGATGAGCCGCTCTACGCCGCCATCAGCGGCGCCGCCGGGGTGCGCATGTATTCGGTCGATTTCTGGTGGAAGGACGAGCGGGCGAAGGCGAAGCCGGGCGCGAGCGGGCTGCAGACCGGCGCCAGTCCGTATGGCGCGGGCAGCGACCGCTGGCACGCCATCTCCGCCGCCTACAACCTGCTCGGGGTGCTGGAGCCGTACCTGCTGCAGCCGCGGGACAACGCCGTCTACCCCGGCGCGGAGTTCAGCACCGGGGCGCGCCGCGGCAAGGACAGCCGGTTGCTGATGGTCCTCAACTAGTCGCAGCAACCGCGCACCGTCACCATCAATATGGCGCCTTACCGCCTGCCCGGTGTTAAAACGCTGCTCCGCTACCACGTACTGGGCGCCAGCACCTGGGTCGACACGCTGCCCGATGCCGCGCAGGACACGCTAACCTTCCAACCCGGCGAGTTTGTGGCCTGGCTGGCGACCGCACCCGCCGGCGGCGACGTGCCGCCCGCCGTGCGGCTCGTGTTGCCGTACGAGCCGACCATAACCGGCCCCATCACGCTGCATGCAGACGCCCATGCTGCCCACGGCCTCAAGCAGGTGGAATTCTTCGTCAACGGCAAATCCATCGGCACCGCGACTAAAGCGCCGTATACCATCACCTGGGATGCCGTCACCCCGCTGAAGGGCGAATGGCACGGCATCAAAGCCGTGGCCACCGACCTTGCCGGCCACACCAGCGAAGCGCGCGCCATGGTGCGCGTGGCGGGGCAATAAGATGCGGCGCCGGTAGACCATTCCCGGCGCGCGTGGTATCGTAAAGCTATGCGTTTCACACTCCCGCGCTGGGATCGGCATGGGTATCTGTTCGCGGTCGCCTGCGTGGCGGCAGCCACGTTGCTCTTTTTGCTGGGCCGGAACTACTTTGCCAAAGGGCAGTGGGCCTTGTTGTACCTGCTGCTCATCGTCTTCATCGCCGGCATCGGCGGCTTTCGGGCGTCGCTGCTGGCGGCAGTGGCCTCCTTCCTGGCGTGGAACTACTTCTTCCTGCCCCCCTACGGCACGCTGATCATCGCGGACGTGAAGGACTGGCTCTCGCTGTTCGTCTTTCTTCTCGTCGGCATCGCGATGGGCTTGCAAACGGCGCGCATGCGCGAACGCGAGACGGACGCGCGCGCCCGCGAACAGGAGGCGGCGCTGTTGAGCCGCCTGAGCGCCGGCCTGGTGTCCATCTCCTCCCTGCGCACGCTGACGGAGATGATCCGCAATGAGGTGACGCGCTTCACCGGGGCGCAACCGGTGGTGCTCTTCCTGCCCGGCGCGGACGGGTTGATCCCGCAGCCCGACGAGCCGCTGCCCGACGCGGTGACGCAGCCGGCGGCGTGGGTGTACCGCCAGAACAAAGCCATTGGGCTCCCCTTCGTGACCTCGTTGGCGAAACTCGGCGTGGAGGGATGGCCCATCTCTGTGGCGCACGGGGTGGTGATGGACGGGCCGCCGCGCCAGGATCTCTACCTGCCGCTGCAGTCCACGGCGCGGTTGGAAGGTGTGCTCTACGTGGGCGCGCGCGCCGATGCCACCCCGTACACGCCGCACGATGCCCGCCTGCTGGTGTCCATCGCCAACCTGGCGGCGGGTTTCCTCGAACGCCAGCACCTGGAAGCGCTGGCGGGACAAGCGGAGGCGCAGCAGGAGTCGGAACGCTTGAAGCGCACGCTCATCTCCTCCGTTTCCCACGAACTGAAGACCCCGCTGGCGGCGATCAAGGCGACGATGACGAGCTTACTCGGCGAGGATGTCGCCTGGGATCGCGACATGGTGCGCGCCGAGGTGCGCACGGCGTGCGAAGACCTGACGCGGCTGGACGCCAGCATCGAGGAGTTGCTCAACCTGTCGCGGCTGAAAGCGGACGATTGGACCCCGCAGCGCGACTGGTACGAATTCGGCGAAGTGGTCGGCGCGATGCTGGCGAAACTGCCGGCGGCGGAACGCCGGCGCATCGCCTTCGCCATTCCCGAAGAGCTGCCGGCCTTTTGCATCGACTTCCAGCAGTGGCTGCAGGTGGTATTGCACCTGACCGAGAACGCGCTGGCCTACGCGCCGCCGGGGTCGCAGGTGGTCATCGGTGCCTCGGCGCTGCCGCACGAATTGCGCTTCTGGGTGGAAGATCAGGGGCCGGGCATCCCCCCCGGCGAGCGGGAGCGCATCTTCGAGCAATTCTACCGCGGCAGCACCGCCGCCAAGGCGCCCACCGGCACCGGGCTGGGGCTGGCGATCGCCGCCGAAATCGTGCGCTTCCACGACGGCCGCATCTGGGTGGAGGACGTGCAACCCCACGGCGCGCGCTTCGTGGTGGCGTTGCCGCAAGTCAGCGCGTGCGAGAGGGATGGGAAATGACGAACCCCGACGGCGTGATTTTGGTCGTGGACGACGAAGCACAGATTCGCCGCGCGCTCTCCTCGCTGCTCACGTTGCGCCATTACCGCGTGCTGCTCGCGGAAACGGGCGAGGAGGGACTGGAGCTCGCCGCCGACGCGACCCCCGACCTGGTGATCCTCGATCTCACGCTGCCCGGGATCAGCGGGCTGGAAGTGTGCCGAGAGCTGCGCGCGTGGTATCGCGGCCCCATCCTCATCCTCTCCGTGCGCGGCGGTGAGCGGGATAAGATCGCCGCTCTCGACCTGGGTGCCGACGACTATCTGACGAAGCCCTTCTCCACCGGCGAGCTGCTGGCACGCATCCGCGCGCTGCTCCGCCGCACCACCGCGCACGAAACCCCGCCGCCGGTGGTGCGACTACATGAACTGGTGATCGACCTGGCCCGCCGCCAGGTGACGCGCGACGGGCAGCCCGTCACGCTGACGCCGCTGGAGTACGCCATCCTCGCCTACCTCGCGCAGCACGCCGACTGCGTGGTCACCTCGCACCAGCTCATCGAGCACGTGTGGGGCGCCGACGCCACGGAAGACACCCAGGCGCTGCGCGTGCACATCAGCCACCTGCGCAAAAAGATCGAGCTCCACCCCACCGTGCCCCAGTATCTCGTCACCGAGCCCGGCATCGGCTTCCGGCTGGCCCTCCCGGAAACGGAATAGCCGCTTCGGCAACCTCGGTCACACTGCGCGTCGTGTATCCTCACACAAGCTCAACTATTTTCCCGCGCTTCACAAACTCTTCACACCTCCCCACACCCGTTTTACGGCCCCTTCACACGCGCTTTGGTATCCTCATTATGTCGATAGGACACAGGAGGGCCGTCACATGGTAAACGGATACACAGTGCTGTGGATGGTCGCGCTACTTGGTCTGTTGCATTGGGCGCGTCCCAATGAACAAATGCGCGCGCATTTCGATGGAGTAAGTCGCGCGTCTTACTACGTTTTCTGGTTGCTGGCAGTCGGCGGATTTTTCGCGATCCACTACGCAGTGCTGGCGCCCGGCGGGCACGGTCTGGACGCCTTGTGCCTCGATGCCACGGCGCCGGCGCTGTACGTACTCGGATACCTTGCGCTACGCGCCATCCGCCACCGTAGCGCGACGGCGCCGGTCGCCGCGGCCGAGTCATCCGCATCTTCCGTCGAAGGGCGTCACCTGTCCTGCAGTTGGACAGCCCAACCGAACGGCGCGACGTATACTGGCATTGTCAGTTATGCGCCGAAAGGATATTGAGATGGGCGACCTCATCTTCATCGGCATCATCCTGCTCTTTTTCTGGCTCGCGGCACGCTATGTCGGCGCGGCGGATCGGTTATAAGGTGAAGGGAAGCGTAATGGTGGAAGCGATAATACTCGGCGTGATCGCCCTCGGGCTGCTCGGGTATCTCGGGTATGTGCTGTTGCATCCCGAGCGGTTGTAGAAAGGAAGACCGCCGATGATCTGGGGTATCGCACAACTGGTACTCTTCTTCGCCGTCATCGCGGCGCTGACGAAGCCGATCGGCCTGTATATGGCGCGCGTCTATGCCGGGGAGCGTACCTGGCTGGATCCCGTGCTGCGGCCAGTCGAACGCCTGACCTACCGCCTCGCCGGTATCGATCCGGAGCGAGAAATGCGCTGGACGTCGTATACGCTGGCGCTGCTCGCCTTCAGCGTGGTGAGCGCGTTCCTCCTCTACCTGCTACTGCGCCTGCAAGGCGTCCTGCCGCTGAATCCCGCGCATGTGCCGGGGATGCCGTCCGACCTGGCCTTCAACACCGCGGTGAGCTTCGTGTCAAATACGAACTGGCAGGCCTACGCGGGGGAGCAGGCGGCGAGCTATCTCACCCAGATGGCGGGCTTCGCGTGGCACAACTTCATGTCGGCGGCGGCGGGATTAGCCATTGCCGTCGCACTGATGCGCGGTCTGACGCGGCACACGGCGCAGGAGATCGGCAACTTCTGGGTAGATCTGGTGCGCAGTGTGCTCTACATTCTGCTGCCGATCAGCATCCTGCTCGCGCTGGTGCTCATCTCCCAGGGAGTCATCCAGAACTTCGCGCCCTATCACACCGCAACCACGTTGACCGGTACGACGCAGGTGCTGCCGATGGGCCCTGTCGCCTCGCAGGAGGCGATCAAGGAGCTGGGCACCAACGGTGGCGGCTTCTTCAACGCGAACTCGTCACATCCGTTCGAAAACCCCACGCCGCTCAGCAACTTGCTCGAGATGCTCGCCATCTTCCTGCTCCCCGCTGGCCTGACGTATACCTTCGGACGTTTCGCGAAGGATCAACGCCAGGGTTGGGCGCTCTTCATCGCCATGGCGCTTCTCTTTGCGTGCGGATTGGCGGTGATCTACGGCTATGAACAGGCGGGCAATCCCGTGCTCGCGAAGCTGGGGGTGGAGCAACACCTTTCCGCGTTGCAACCGGGCGGGAATATGGAGGGCAAGGAGGTGCGCTTCGGCATCGCCAACTCCGCCCTCTTTGCCACCATCACCACCGATACCTCCTGCGGCGCCGTCAACAGCATGCACGACAGCTTCACCCCGCTGGCGGGCGGCATGGCGATGCTCAACATCGCCTTCGGCGAGGTAGTCTTCGGCGGAGTGGGCTCCGGCTTCTTCGGCATCATCATCTTCGCCATCCTGGCGGTCTTCATCGCCGGGCTCATGGTAGGACGCACACCTGAGTACCTGGGCAAGAAGATCGAATCCAAAGAGATGAAGATGGCGATGCTTTACGTGCTCATCAGCGCTGCGAGCATCCTGGGCTTCAGCGCGCTGGCGGTGATGCTGCCCGCCGGGTTGGCCGGACGGTTGAACGCCGGCCCGCACGGATTGTCGGAGATCCTCTACGCCTACACCTCCGGCACCGGCAACAACGGCAGCGCCTTCGCCGGGATCTCCGCCAATACGCCTTTTTACAACCTCACGATCGGGCTGGCGATGCTCATCGGCCGTTTCCTCACCATCGTCCCGCTGCTGGCCATCGCCGGGTCACTCGGCGCTAAAAAGACGGTGCCGGCCACCAGCGGCACCTTTCCAACCACCGGCGGGCTCTTCGTAGGCCTGCTGGTCGGGGTGATTCTTATCGTCGGCGCGCTCACCTTCTTCCCAGCCTACGCGCTGGGCCCGGTGGTGGAGCACTTCCTGATGCACGCCGGACGGCTCTGGTAATGGAGGGCAACCCGATGCCGCAATCACGCATCCATGAATTGACGCCGGAGCATCCGCAGGTGAAGTCACGCCGGCGCGGGCAAGCGATTTCGCTGGGGCAACTGCTGCCGCAAGCCATCGCGGACGCCTTCCGCAAGCTCGACCCGCGCACGCTGGCGCGCAACCCGGTGATGTTCATCGTGGAGGTCGGCAGCGTCGTCTGCACGTATTATGCGGTCGCCAGCCTGGTCACCCACGGCGGGGAGTCGGGTTTCCTCATCGCCATCGCGGCGTGGCTCTGGTTCACCGTGCTCTTCGCCAACTTCGCGGAGGCGATGGCGGAGGGGCGCGGGAAGGCGCAGGCCGGCGCGCTGCGGCAGATGAAGACGGAGACGCTGGCCAACCTGGTCGTCGAAGGAGTGGTCACGAAGCAGATCCCCGCCTCGCAGTTGAAGAAGGGCGACGTGGTGCGCGTCTCTGCCGGCGAGGTGATCCCCGGCGACGGGGATGTCATCGAGGGGATCGCTTCGGTGGACGAGTCGGCGATCACCGGCGAATCCGCCCCGGTCATCCGCGAGAGCGGCGGCGACCGCAGCGCGGTGACCGGCGGCACCAAGGTGCTCTCCGACCAGATTCACGTGCTCATCACCTCGGAGCCGGGGAAGACTTTCCTCGACCGCATGATCGCGCTGGTAGAGGGGGCCTCGCGGCAGAAGACGCCCAACGAGATCGCGCTGGATATCCTGCTCGTAGGGCTCACCATCATCTTCCTGCTCGTCGTCGTCACGCTGCAGCCGTTCGCGATTTACGCGCACAGCCCCGTCTCGGTGTCGGTGCTCATCGCGCTGCTGGTGTGCCTCATCCCCACCACCATCGGCGGGCTGCTCTCCGCTATCGGCATCGCGGGCATGGACCGGCTGATCCGCCACAACGTGCTGGCGATGTCCGGGCGCGCGGTGGAGGCGGCGGGCGACGTGGATACGCTGCTGCTCGACAAAACCGGCACCATCACGCTGGGCAATCGCCAGGCCGCCGAATTCCTGCCTATGCCCGGCGTGGACGAAACGGAAGTGGCGGAGGCCGCCCAGCTCGCTTCGCTGAGCGACGAGACGCCGGAAGGGCGCTCCATCGTAGTGCTGGCCAAGCAGTTTGGCTTTCGTGAGCGTCACCTCACCCACGACGAAGCGGTCTTCATCCCCTTCACCGCGCAGACGCGCATGAGCGGCATCGACTGGAAGGGCGAGCGCATCCGCAAAGGCGCCGCCGACGCGGTGACGAGTTGGGTGCGCGAGCAGGGCGGCACCGTGCCGCCGGAGGTAGATGCGGCGGTGAAGCGTGTCTCCATGGCGGGCGGCACGCCGCTGGTGGTGGTGCGCAACACGCGTATCCTGGGCGTGATTCACCTAAAGGACATCGTGAAGGGCGGCATCCGCGAGCGCTTCGACCAGCTCCGCGCCATGGGCATCCGCACGGTGATGATTACCGGCGACAACCCGCTCACCGCGGCGGTGATCGCCCGTGAGGCCGGGGTGGACGACTTTCTGGCCGAAGCGACGCCGGAAACGAAGATGGAGCTGATCCGCAAGGAGCAGCGCGAGGGCAAGCTGGTGGCGATGGCCGGCGACGGCACCAACGACGCCCCGGCGCTGGCGCAGGCGGACGTGGGCGTGGCGATGAACACCGGCACCATGGCGGCCAAGGAAGCCGGCAACATGGTCGACCTGGACTCCAACCCGACCAAGCTCATCGAGATCGTGGAGATCGGCAAGCAACTGCTGATGACGCGCGGGTCGCTGACCACCTTCAGCATCGCCAACGACGTGGCCAAGTACTTCGCCATCATCCCGGCGATCTTCATGGCGGCGTATCCGGAGCTGAAGCCGCTGAACATCATGCAACTGCATTCGTCGCAGAGCGCCATTATGTCGGCGATCATCTTCAACGCGCTCATCATCGTGGCGCTCATCCCGCTGGCGCTGCAAGGGGTGAAGTACCGCGCGGTGGGCGCCGCCGCGCTGCTGCGCACGAATCTGCTGGTCTACGGCCTGGGCGGCATCATCGCGCCGTTCATCGGGCTGAAAGTCATCGACCTGCTGCTCGTCGCGCTGCGGCTGGTATAGGAGATTCACTATGGGACGTTACTTGCTGACCGCATTGCGCGTGTCGCTGCTCACGATCGTACTCGTCGGGGTGCTCTACCCGCTGCTCATCACCGGGTTGGGACAGCTCTGCTTCCCCTTCCAAGCGAACGGGAGCCTGCTCACGACGGGCGGCACCCTGCGCGGGTCGGCGTTGATCGGGCAGCCCTTCAGCGCGCCGGGGTACTTCCACCCGCGCCCCTCGGCCGCCGGCGCCGGGTATGACCCGCTGTCGTCGGGGGGTTCGAACCTCGGCCCGACCAGCCAGGTGTTGCACGACCGGGTGGCCGCGGATGTGGCGCAGGCGCGGACGGACAACCCCGGCCTGGACACCGTGCCCGCGGATATGGTCACCACCTCGGCGAGCGGGTTGGACCCCGACATCTCCCCCGCCAACGCCTACGCCCAGGCGGCGCGCGTGGCGCAGGCGCGCGGCGTGCCCGCGATGGATATCACCGCGCTGGTGACACGGTGCGTCACCGGGCGGCAATGGGGCTTCCTCGGCGAACCGCGCGTGAATGTGGTACACTTGAATCAGGCCCTCGATGCGGCCTATGGAGCCACCGGACGATGACGCACCCCGAGTCGTCACTGCAGCACGAGTATCGCAAGCGCGGGCAGCACAAGATCTTCCTCGGCTACGCGCCGGGGGTCGGGAAAACCTACACCATGCTGGCCGAGGCCCACCGGCGCGTGCGGCGCGGCGAGGACGTGGTCGTCGGCATCGTGGAGACGCACGGGCGCGTGGAGGTGGCCAAACTCACCGAGGGGCTGGAGCAGATTCCGCGCAAGGTGCTCGACTACCGGGGCACTACCTTCGAAGAGATGGACACCGCCGCCGTCATCGCCCGCAAGCCGCAATGGGCGCTGGTAGACGAGTTGGCGCACACGAACATCCCCGGTACGCGCCACGCCAAGCGCTGGCAGAGCGTGCTGGAGATACTCGACGCGGGGATTAACGTCATCTCCACGGTGAACGTGCAGCACTTCGAGAGCCTCAACGACACCGTCTTCGAGATCACCGGCGTGCGCGTGCGCGAGACGCTGCCTGACTCGATCATCGACGAAGCCGACGAGGTGGTGCTCGTCGACCTCACCCCCTTGGCGCTGCTCAACCGGCTGAAGCGCGGCGACGTGTATGCGCTGGCGAAGGTGCCCACGGCGCTGCAGCACTTCTTCCGCGCCGGCAACCTGAGCGCGCTGCGCGAGCTGGCGCTGCGCAAGACGGCGGAGGAGGTGGACGAGCAACTGCGCGTCTACATGGAGGAGCAGCGCATCGAGGAGGCGTGGCGCACCAAGGAGCGGGTGATCATCTGCGTGACGCCCACGGTGACGGCGACGCGGCTCATCCGGCGCGGGTACCAGGTGGCGCGGCGCTTCAGCGGGGTCTTCTGGACCGTCTTCGTGCGCACCCCCGGCGCCATGCTGCCGCCGCGCGAGGAGGAGATGCTGCAGGAGCTGCAGGAGCTGACGCGCAACCTGGGCGGCGAGATGGTGGAGCTGGAAGGCGAGTCCGTCGCCGACGCCATCGTGCGCTTCGCCCGCGAGCACCAGGCGACGTACCTGGTGATGGGCCAGTCGGTGCGCAGCCGCCTGGAGGAGATCCTGCGCGGCTCCGTCATCACCCGCATCATGCGCCACGCCGGCCAGCTCGACGTGCTGATCGTGTCGGACTCGGACACCGGCTGACGGGGGCGCGGTAGCGGCAGATCGGCGGAAAAAGTGACATTTGTGGGGGTAAGAATAGGTTAGTTGTTTGGTTTGGTTCGCTGAAGTTAGAGATTGCGTAAAAATGACAAGATGGAGTGTGGTATTTCGTAGTCTATACCGACCTGCCATGATGATTGAACAACCTACTTGATAGGCACAAATATAGATATCATGAATGCGCCACCTCTATAAGGAATACAAAGCCGATAATACGTAAAATGCAACCCATCTCATGACCTGAGTAATTACTTCTTTCGTCTTCATTCATAAATCTGAACGTGGAAAAATCAAATTCTTTCAAAAAGAATAGGAAGGGAAATATGCGAACAACTTTTAGCTGATAAGCGCGCCAATTCGTAGGTGACGCTATCAGAAACACACCATTGGCAAAGAAAAACAGACCTATCAACAATGTGAAATATCGCATATCAGCCTCCGCGATGCCGACAATAGCCATTAAGGAATCGCTTCGTCTTCCCAATCAAAGTAGATTGACCGTAGATAAGCCCAGGTACCCAACATGGTTGTGCTTGTATTTAGTTTTGGAGGGGAGCCAATTCTAGAAAATCTAACTAGAAGTTTCTTCCTTGGAAAGTTTGCTTTCAATTTCGTTGTAATACTCGAGACTGAATCAACGTCATCATTCGTTAAATCATTCTCATGAAATATCCAGATCACTTGAGTTGAATTTCCAGAAAGCAGATACGTCGTAACTCCTAAAAAGTTCTGGGTGATATCACCGATCAATGCCTGCGACAAGTATCCTGAATGGTATTTTACAAATAATTCTTTCTCATCATCTACGTACCCATCAGCTACTGCTTTTGCGAGCAGTTCCTTGCTTGACAAAGAATTAAAGTGCTTTAAATCATTACCAGCTAAAGAGATCATATCATCTTTTTGAGTAACAGTAATTATTGGCCTGGCTGGCATGATATGCATCTCATTATTCAGATAACATACTATTCCACATTTAGTTTCTAACTTAACGCGAAATAGCAAGTCATGATACACACCGATTACATTCTCGAAATATGCCACATTGTTGTCGATTGTTATCATATCATTACCGGAGTTCAATTCAACAGAATTATCAATATCCCATCTACCAATTTCATGTTCCTTTCGTCGAAAGATCCAACAATCCAACATTGTAATTGGCATGGGCTGCGGGCAACTTATCACTTTCGTCTCCATTGTATCATCGACCGATAGATCGCCAACAACCTCGGCTGAAATATCCCCTTCATTTTCCTCCTCGGCTGCTGAAATTACACTATCATAGCAATAATGAATAGTGAGGACATTATTACTATACGCAAATGTGATCCCTCGTAACGAAGGAATAATCCTACCCATCGATGCGCGTACTATGCTTCCTTCGTACATTCTCATTCGTTCCACTGGACCACCTTTCTTCCCTACCACCTGACAAGAAGTGGCGACATCTCCAAAACAACCATGAATCCCGCCCTTTCAGGGTTCATGACTCTCGTCACAAGACCCAGGGCGTTGCCCTGGGCTGGCGAATACGAGCCCTTCGGGCTAATGTAGGTATGCAATTTGCGCTGTAGCTGTCCCCAATCCCGCTCGAATCTCATGTGGCATGGCCGTCTCGGCCATGGGATATCACGGGCGGGACGCCCGTGCCACGTTCTGGGAACGCGGCAACATTTTCACGGCATGAACCTACCGCTGTATTACGGCGGCTTACGCTTCAATCCTCCACGTGCAGCTTCTGCTCGTCGGCGTTGGCCTTCAATTCGGGGGCGTAGAGGGCGCTCGCCTTGGTGGGGAGGGCGCTGAAGGTGCCGGGGGTTTCGGCGCGGAGGCGGTAGGTGAGGCTGTGGGTGCCGCGGGCGAGGCGGCGGACGAAGAAGCAGACGCGCTCGTCGTGGTATTCGACGTAGGCGTCCATCTCGTTGCCGTTGTAGCCGCTTTGCACCTCCACCGGCTCGCAGCCCGCCGCCTTCATGTCCTCGAAGAGGATGTATTCGTAATCGTTCTTCGAGGCGATGGACAGCTCCACTTCGAGCAGGTCGCCGCTCTTCACGGTGTCCAGGTTCGCCAACGGCACGCGCGTAAACTTCTCCACCTGCTGACTCACCACCTGGCCGTGGCTGCCCTGCACGTCGGCGGTGGCGTTGGCACGCACCAGCTTGTAGTAGGCGCGCTCCACCTTGATCTCCAGCCCGGCTTTGGTGATGGGGTCCTCCAGCGTGAAGTTGCTCAGGTACGCGTTGAAGTAGACCGGCCCGCTGCCGCGGCGCGTCAGCGTGACGGTGTGCGCGCCGGTGGTAACCTGGTCGCCGGTGAGCACCAGCGCGTTGTCGAAGCTGAACAGGTTACCCTTGTCGATCATCACCGTTTTGACCGTCTTCCCGTCCAGTTGCAGGTCGAGGGTCATCTTCGGGGTCATCTCGCCACTGGCTTTCAGGAAGTCGGCGAAGGCCTCCACCACGATGGCGGTGTCGCGCGTGGACTCCCAGTAGGTGGCGTGCTTGCGGTTGTTGAGCAGGTATTTCACCAGTTCGGGCGCACGCTTGCCGTGGGGATCGGTGAGGGTGAGCAGCTTCAGGTAGTACGCCTGCGCCTCGTATTCGCTGCCGTACCAGCACCACCACCAGTTGTTCTCCGGCAGTTTCAGGTAGGCGGTCTGATCCTCGTCGTCCTCCACCAGGAACTGGTCGATGAGGCGGATCACCGCGTCGCGCTTCACCGTGTCCCCCACCCGATGCAGCCCGAGGGCGTACATGCAGGCGCCGTAGACGGGCAGTTTCACGCGGTCGCGGTAGAGGAAGGTGCGCATGGCGGGGTTGTCGAGTCCGGAATCCGCCAGCACCATGTAGATGAAGGCGTCGTCGGCGTCGACCTCCCACTTGCGACTCGGGTTCTTCACCGGCAGCGACAGCAGGCGCACCTGCTCGCGCTGGTAGCGCCGCAGCCACCCCACCCCGCCTTCGAGTAGCGCGTGCTCGACGGTCATGCCGTTGTCGCGGGCGACCTGCAGGCCGTGCACCACCAGCGCGGTGGTGTGCGGGTAGCTCTGTTCGCCGTAGCCGCTGAACCACCCCCAGCCGCCGTCGGCGCATTCCATGCTGCCCAGGCGCTCCACGCCCGCGCGCACCATGGCGCGCATGGTGGCTTCGTCGAAGACGGGGTTATGCCGCTCGACGAAGGGGTCGAGCGTGCCCTCGCGGCTCCAATCCGCCGCGCGGGTTTTGTCGTCGCCGATCTCCTGGGCGTTCAGGTTGCTGCGCTTGTCGCGGATGTCCCGCAGGCTGACGCCCATCTGCTGCAACGTGTGCTGGGTGAGCGCGGCGGGCAGGAAGCGATTGAGCGTCTGCTCGGTACAGCCGTAGGGATAATCGAGCAGGTACGGCAGCGCGTCCACCATGGCGCCGGCCAGCGTAGGCGAGTAGCGCACCTCCAGCCGACTCTGGGCGGGCAGGCGCGCCGCCGGCACGCGGTAGGTGATGGCGCCGCGCGTGGCCTCCGGACGGATGACGCCGGAGAAGGACTCCGTCTTCAACATTCCGTGCACGTAGACGGGATAGCTCATCTCCATCGCGTCGGATTCTTCCGGCGCGAGCGCCTTCATGCGCGCGGTCAGCGTGCCCGGCTGGGTGAGACGCACCGGCCAATCTACGCGCTGCTCGCCGTTGGGCTCCACGTCCACGAATTGCGCGGCGGGTGCCGTGCCGTCGAGTTCGGCGCACTTGCCGTCCAGCTCCAGCGCCATCTGCACGTGCTGTTTCGTGGGCAGGTAGTTGTGCACGATGCCGGAGAAGACGGCGTGGTCGTGCTGCACGAAGAAGCGCGGGGCTTCCATGCGCAGCAGCAGGTTTTTGGTGGTGATGACCTCGGCGCTGCCCTCCCCCACCCGCGCGCCCAGGCCCATCGCCCACACGCGCGCCTTCCAGGTGGTCAGGTTGTCGGGCATCGTCACCGTCACTGTCGCCTCGCCTTGCGCGTCCGTGGTCAGCGCCCCCGTCCAGTAGGCGGTATCGGCGAAGTTGCGCCGTATCACCGGCGCCGCGGGGGGCGTGCCGCCCACGAATGGTACCCGAGCTAACGACGGTGCATACACCTCATCTGCCGCCGTGACAACGCTATACGCCGTCAGAGCCTCTACTCTCGGCGCTACAGCAGCATGGGCTGAAAATGTAACGGACGCACATGAGTCACAACACAGTAATGTGCCTTCGTACCCCACCCTATATCCGCCGACTAATCCCCAGCGCAAGGGATAGTTATCGCCCAGGTCGCGCATCCATTCTTCGCTGCCGGCAACCTGATTGTATTCCGCCACTTGCAGGTTGTCCTCGCTGTTCGGGTGGTGCTCGCGGCGCCATTGCCAGAAGTAGGCGCGGATATCCGGCACGTTGGAGCCGCCGGAGATGTATTCGAGGGATTTGTCGTACAGGCTGACCACCGTGGAGCCGCGGTAGGGGTTGCCGTTGAAGTCGGTGACCTTCACGGTGAGGACGGCCTTTTCGCCGGGCTTCACCTTGGCGGCGGCGGCGTGCACGTCCACGTTAAGGATGCGCTGTTCGGGCGGCACGGCGATCTCGCGCACCTCGGTGTGCACCTTGCCGTCGCTCACCGTCACCGCTTCGATGAAGAAGTTGGGCATATCCTTCTTCGCCACTTCAATGGCTTCCAGCGTGGAGCGCCCGGTGAGGTGCAGCACGCGCGGGGGCAGGTAGATGCCGTTGGAAGGGCGCGCGAAGAGGAGCACGGTGGAGGCGCGGCGGTTGGTGCCGACGAGCAGCTTGACCGATTCGCCGGGTTGGTAGGTCTTTTTATCCGGCAGCAATTCCAGCGCGTTGAAGCGGTATTGCGTGCCGGTGGTGCCGTCGCCCATCACGCTGAAGAGGTAGCCGCCTTCGCCGGTGTGCCCGTCGGCGTCCGTCAGCGAATAGCTCACCCGGTATTGCCCGGCTTCGTCGGCCACCAGCGGTTGGCGCGCCTGCCCCTGGGCGTCGGTAGTCAGCGGCCAGGTTTGCACCTCCGTCTCCACCGGCGTCCCCTCGTTTTCGGGGTAGGAGATCTTGTACAGCCGCACCGTGCCAGCGCCCGGGACGGGATGGTTGTCCAGCGTGGACGCGGAGAACTGCGCCTGCACGGTGTCGCCGACGCGGTAGTAGCCGCGGTCGACCCAGGCGGAGACCTGGAACGGTTTGCGCGCCACGAGCACCGCGCCATCGCCGGTGATGGTGCGGCGCGATTTGTCGGTCACCTCGACGGAGATGGCGTAGCGGTGGTCAGTGTCGCCGTAGAGCGCCTTGGCGACGGCGGTGTCGATCTCCACCTTCGCCGTGCCGTCGGTGTCCAGCGTGGTTTCCGCCTGCGCCACCAACTCGGGGGCGGCGGAGCCTCCGCGCTCCCACAGCGGCTGCGGGCGGACGCGGCCCCAACTGTGCCAGCCGGGATACCAGTCGTAATCGCCGCAGAACCACCAGTAGCCGGGGCCGTAGAACCAGTTCCAGGGGTCGGCGGGGTACCAATCGGCGTGGTAGTCCGTCCGTTCGATCTTGTACTTCACCTTCGCATGGGTGACCGGCGCGCCGAAGTAGTACTTCGCCTTGATGACGGCGGTGATCTTCTCGCCGAGGGCGACCGGTTTGGTCGGCGCCTCGATGGTGACCTCGAATTCCGGCTTTTTATACTCCTCTACGCGGAAGTAGCCGGCGTTACTGCCGTCCAGCGCGATGTAATACTCGCCCAACGCGGCGTCTACCGGCAGCGTCACTTCGGCCGTGGCGCCGCCGTAGGTATCCAGCGTCACTTCCTTCGACAGCAGCTTCTCATTCCGGGGGGAATACACCTCCAACATTTCCGCCTGGCCAGCATAGGGATTGTCGCCCTCCTGGTCATATTTCGTGGTGCTCATCCAGGCTTTCAGCTTTACCGTCTGCCCGGGGCGATAGACGGGGCGGTCGGTGATGCCGTAACGCTTCAGCGTTTCATAGGCGTCATCGTACCGATAGGCATTCTCGTACCAGTAGTTCGGAAAGCCCAGGAAGGCCAGGCGGTCTTTATCGGTGGCGGTGATAACCCAGCGGAAGTCGTTGCCATCCATCTCGTTACCCGGCACCACCAGCAGGCCGTCGGCATCGGTCGTTTTGGTGAAGGCTTTCGTGTGCACCACGTTGTGCCCGCTGTGCTTGCCCGGGTCGTCGACGTACTGGTTGTAAAAGCCGAAGAAGTCCATCGTCGCGTTGGGCACCGGGGTGCCGGTGGCGGCGTCGGCGACGAAATAGATAGTGCCTTTATCGCCCGGTTTCTTCACGATGGCCAGGTCGGCGAGCCAGATGACGATGTGGCAGGTGTTGCCGTCGGCCATCTTTGCGTCGAGCAGATAGGCGCCGCCGCTCTTCAACGGGGTGGCGATGGTGGTGCGCGTGTTGAAGTGGTACGGTTTGGGGGTCAGCGCCTGCTCCCAGGTGGCGACGGGCTTGCCCACGTACCCCTTTTCGTTGCCGCGCACCAGCCGTTGCCCGATATCCGACAGGTCGATTTTGCTCCCGTCCAGCTCTTTGGGGTGGGAGTTGACGTACGCTTTCATATCCGCCAACAGCTTTTGCACGTCGATGGGCGAGGCGGTGAAGGTGACGCGATGGCCGTTGCGGTAGGTGTATTCCACCGTCGCGCCTTTGCCCGCCGACTGGGTGGGCGCGGACTCGAAGCGGCCCCAGTTGCCGAGGATCATCTCCGCCCGCTCTTTGCTGCTGGTTTGCTTCCACAGCTCCGCGGCGCGGTCATATTGCTGCCGGTTTTCGCACACTTCCGCCAGCGCCTGCAGCGCCTGGTCGCGCAGCGGCGATTTCTCCGTCGCGGCGGCCTGGAAATGCTTAATGAAGTTGGCGTCGTCGGGCAGGATGAAGCGCTTCACGCCCGTCGCCAGCCGCGCCACCGTCTCGGTGTCCGGCAACGTGCGCAGCGAGAAGGGGCCGTCGTTCGGCTCGTCGGCCTGCAGCAGGCGCGGAGCGAAGTCGCGCAGCGTGGTTTCCCCGTACAGGTCGTAGCACATCGCCCCGAGGGTATAGTCGGCGCGCGCGGCGAAGTCCGGCGAGGCGGCGGCCATGCGGGCCAGCACCCAGCGCCAGCGTTCCCCGTCGTTGCGCGCGGCGTCCCAGCTTGCGGGCAGGGTGAAATAGACGGGGTTGCCGGCGTCGTCTACCGGGGTGCCGCGCGTGGAATAGTCGTTCTGGTAGCCCTCCACCACGTCGGGCAGCTTTGTTAAATCCGTTTTGCCCTGCAGGCGCCAGGCGGCATTCCCGGCACGCGCGTCGATGAGCGCCTGCGCCATCGTCTCGTCCAGCTCCGCAAGCTCCTCCAGTTTGGCGTGCCCGGCGGCCAGGGTGTGCGCCTGCAGCAGCAACTGCAACGCGCGCACGCGGTCGCGATCCTGGGCGTCGACCATGTTGCCACCGCCCCGATGCTCCCCGCGCTTGAAGACGCCGGAGATGAGGTAGCCGTAGTGCGGACTGTCGAGCAACGACTGCCCCGCCGTGGCCAGCAGGCGCCAGTTGCCGGCATGGGCGGCGATCACCTTTTCGCGGAAGACGTCGAGTTCGTCCTCGCGATTCAGCCGCTGCAGGCAGTTTAAGGCGTTGACCAGGTCCGCGTTCACCTTCTCGGGGTCATCCTTGGGGTCGAGCGCCAGGCGCTGGAAGATCGCCAGCGCATCGCGGGAGAAGCCTGAGCCCATCTGCTTGACCGCCTCTTCGCGCGTCGCGGTGCGCGCCAGCGCAAGGTGACAGGTGAAAAGACCGGCAAGGGTGAGGAGGAGAACGAGGCAGACCACAGCGACACGTTGCATACGCATTCCTTTCCCTGGACAGCGAACGGGGGATATCGCACAAACTTATGCTGTTAGACAAAGCAGGTGGTGGATTTGTTCCCGCTGCTGTCCAAAACGGCACGCAAATAACATTCAAGGGGCGCCTGGGGGTTCATTGGCGGGTTACCGTGCTCCTACCAGCGCAGACCCCACCCATAGGTGTTAGCTGATACTACCTGTTCGCCTGTTTTTCGACCTGACGATAAATCGTCAGGCTACCGGCTGCGCCCCTTAAAAGGGGCTTGTCAAGCATGCGTACACCGGGTTTTGTAATCATGAGCCTGATAGATTTGCGAGAGGAACGGTCTTTTCGAATTCAGAAAAGCCCACTAAACGTGAACGCAACCTTGCGGAGACGACCAAAGCCCCATTCATGGGGCGCAGCCAGTAGCCCGACGATTTATCGTCGGGTCGGAGAGCAAAACAGCCGTGATAGTAAGTTAATGCTATGCCCCCAGCCCCTCCCCCGGGCGCCTTCCCGATTGTATCGGGACAAGCTCCCGGCTCGGTTGGGAGAGGGGAGCACCGGAGTGGAACACGAGAGAGGTGATTGCAGATTAGCGGGGGAAGTCACTTTTTTTCGTGCCCCCTGAGGAGTTTCGGTCTCTCCGTCGAAGAGAGTTGTTACCACACAATTCTTTCCCAAGGAGAGACCGATGAGTGCACTCACCGAGAGAGTAGCAGCTTTCTGGGATCGTGCCCACACCTCGTTGTTTCCGGCGCTCGAAGCTGCCGGCGTCGCGATGACGGCCACGCTTTATTAACTGGTCGCCATCCTGGAAGTGCTGCAGATTGAGCGCTTTGTCGCCGCGCCGTCACCGTACGTGCGGGGGGTGAAGCCGAAAGATCGGCGGTGCCTGGCCCGGGCCTTCATCGCGATGGCCTTTTACGGGGGCACGGATCGCGCGGCGTTTCGCGAGCGCGTGTTGGGCGACGCCGCGTTGCGGAAGGTCTGCGGGTGGACGTCGCGCAGGCAGGTGCCCAGCCTGTCCACGTTCAGCCGGGCGTTTCGCGCCTTCGCCGAGACCGGGTTGGCGGATGCGGTGCATGCCGTGCTGGTGCCGCACTGGCGGGGGGCCGACATGGTGTGGCATGCCGCGACCGATAGCACGGCGATTCCGGCCCGCGAAACGCCGGTGACGCGGGCCAAGCCGGCGGTCGATGATGCCAAACCGACGAAGCCCCGCCGCAAGCCGGGGCGGCCCAAGAAGGGCGAGACGCCCCCGTCCAAGGACCCGACGCGGCTAGAGCGGCAGGGCGCGCTGGAACCGGAGATCGCGCTGCTGGAATTGCGCACGGCCTGCGACGTGGGCGGCAAACGGGACAGCAAGGGGAACACGAGCTATTGGGTGGGCTACAAGTTCCACGTGAGCGTGGACGAGTGGGGCCTGCCGCTGGCCGCAGTGACCACCGCCGCGTCGGTGCATGATAGCCAGGTCGCCATCCCGCTCTTCAAGCTGACGCAGCGGCGGGTGACGGTGCGCTACGATTTGCTGGATACAGCGTACGACGCCGCGCCGATTCACGCCCTGTCGGCAGCGCTGGGGCATCAGCCGATTATTGACCGGATGAAACGGCGCGGGCAGCCGCCCCCGCCGCCGATGGAGCCGGACCGCGCCGAACGCTTCAACGCGCGTTGAAAAGATGAATGCGGCGGCTTGGTGGCGCGGGTGCGCGGGCATCGGAAGGTGCATGCCTACCTGATGTTCGGGCTGCTGGTCATCTTTGCCGACCAACTGTTGCGCATCGGACAGTAAGGTCCGTGCGCGCAGGAGCGGCCACGGCCTTGCCGCAGGGCGGGCAGGCCTGCCCTCGCCTGGCAGAGCGTGACATCCCCGGCGTAGGCCTGAAAATACGGTCATGCCGCCCGTTTGCCCGCATGAAGGCAGAGAAACGGACGGCACGGGGGAAGGATGCAGAGGTAATTTGCAATCATCTCGAGACACTCTTATATTTACGGACAGCAGTGACTTGTTCCCGCGGATATCTCAATAACCGCGGATCAGCAATTCATACGGTGTGCGCGCCTCCGGCCCGTGGCCGGCGTGGGCAAAGTAGGCCGCGCGCTCCAGGCGTTTCACAACCAGGCACTTCTCGACCGTTTGGTGCCACTGCCCCCCGTCGGGGGAGGCGCACCACGCCGCTAGCGTGCCGCCCAGTACGCCGCCGAGTTGCTGCAGTTGCATCAGCGAGAGCGGTTGCGCCGGGTAGCGGTCGTTCACCTCATACGCCAGATCGAGGGCCGCGTACTGATGTGCGCACCAGCCGTACAGGCGGAAGGCCATGAGCCCCTTTTGCCAGGGGTGGTCGAGCCGGTCGGGCCGGTAGCCCTGCGCGATCAACGCCGCCGCGAACTGCTGATTTATCGCCAGCGTCGGCGCTTCATGCATTGGATCGATAAACGGGCAGGCGACGTGCGCGCTCTCCGCCGCTTCCACATTATGCAGCGTAACCGCGAGATCGATGGTGTGCCCCGCGTAGACGTAGTCCGCCAGGTAGCGGGCATAGGCGAAGACTTCCGGCGGGGTGGCGGGGTCGTTGGCGCGGCAGAAGGCGTCGGTCATCCGGTCGAAGTGCGCAGTGGCGGCGCCGTCCGGATCTTCCAGCGGCACCAGCAACCAGGACGTCCCCGCGCGGAGGGCGTGCGCCGCGGGGGTATCCGCCAGCAACTGCGTCAGCAGACCGAGCACCACCCAGCTCGACGCGGCTTCCGTCGCATGTTCCCGCGCGGTGATCAAGATCGTCCGTGACGCCGGGGCCGGGGTCGGGTCGTCCAGGCGAATCACCGACAGCGTGCGTTGGCCCGGCGTCACCCCGAGCGTATCGACGGCAACGCCGGGGCATTTGGCCGCCGATAATTGCGTCAGATATGTCCGCACGTAGGTATACGGGCAGGGCACGCGCATCGCTACGGTGGCGGTGGGATTGGCGAAGGCTTGCGTCAGCCGGAAGGCGTGTTCGGCGGGACATGTCTCCGCCTGCGCCACCTCCCGCCACGGACACCAGGCGGTGCCATCCGGGCTGAGGAAGGCGTCGGCGAGCGCGGGGGGCATCGCCTGCTGCACGGGCACGGCCCCGGTGCCGGCCCGGCAGGCGTCGCCGTGCTTCAGGAGGTCCAGCGAGCGCCATTGTCCCTGCGCGTCGCGCTGGAAACACTCGTATGCCGCCGGCGTGGCGGGATCGGCATAGGTGAAGACGGGATGCAGCCCGCGCCACTTCGTCAGCGTAGCGGCTGCATCGGCGGCGGGGAGTGCCAGCGTGAGGGTGATCGCGTGTCCGACGGGCAACCCCGTAAAGGTGCCGGCGAACCAGTTGCGCGCCACAGTGGTGAGATGGAGCACCAGCCGATCGGGGACCGGGGCGGCGGTCAGCGCCAGATTCTCTCCCTCGCCGGCCGTCACGGTGATGGGCACCGCGTGCCCCAGCGGCCATGCGAGGACACAACCGAGAAGGAGCCACACCCGCCACCGGCGCATGGTGACTACGGCACCCTTTATATTCCCTGGCAACACGCGTCCTCCGTTCCCGACGTCAGTCTGCCCTGTCATCGCTTGCCCTGCTTGCCGTTGCTTGGTATGCTATACAAAGTATTCCGTCGCATGGCAAATCCCTTCCTCGCCGGGTCGCGCGGGGGGCAGTGTCGTTGCACGAGGAGCCGCAAACTTGCCGGCATGGCTGCTACTCGGTGTGGCGCTGCTCCATACCCTCTTCCTGATCCTCATACTTGTGGCCGGCAAGCCGGAAGGCGCGCGTCGGTGGCTCGTCCTGCTCATGTGCTGGCTGGCCGGGTGGGCCGGCAGCCGGGCCGGGTGGGCGCTGCTCCCCACGCCGACCGACCGCGCGGCCTTACTCGTCTGCACCTACCTCTGTCTTTTCGGCGCCGGCCTCACGCTCACCTACCTCGGCACACGCCTTGCGCCGCAACGTGCCACGGCATGGCCCACCGCGTTGATGGGGCTGCTCGCCGCGCTCTGGCTTGTTGCAGTTCGCTTCCCCGCGAGCCTGCATGTTGCCGCCCTGCTGCCATTCCCCCCGCTGAGCCCGGTCGCGGGGAGCCATCTGCTCGGGTTGTGGCTAGTGAGTTGCGGCGTCGTTGCCGCGGGCCTGTTTTGGCGCCAGCTCCATCGCGGCGCCGGGCTGCTCCGGTTGCAGGTGCAATATCTCCTGCTGGGCACGTGCGGCTGGCTCCTCGGGGCCACCCTTGATACCCTGTTCCCGGGGGTACACCGGGGCTGGCCGCTGCCGGGCGTGACCCCGCTGCTCGCGGTGCTGCTCTCCGTCACCATCTGGTACGCCTGGAGCCGCCTGCGCCTGCGCGCGCCGGCCACGGTGCTGACGACCGGGGTGGTGACGTTGCTGACCCTCGCCGGCGCCACACTGCTCTTCGGGTTATCCGTCGCCGGCGTCGACCGGCTCATCTGGACCTACACGCGCATGCCTCAGCGTGCGGGCAGCTTTCTCCTTGCCCTGCTGTTCGGCCTGGCGCTGCACCCCCTCTGGCAGGGTGTGTATCAGTTGCTCGCGTGGAGCGGGGCGCGGAAACCGGATCACCGCCAGGCGTTGCACGATCTCAGCGGCATTTGCACGCGCTGCCGCGACCTCGATCTGCTGATTTCCGCCACCGCGGATATCCTTCTGCGCGCGCTGCACCCGGAACACCTCGCGGTGCTGCTGCCCGCCGCCGACGGGATGCTCCTCCCCCACCCCGGCGCTCCCTACTGGGAAGGGTTGCCGAACGCGCTTCCCGCAGCGATGCTGGTTCCGGAGGCCGTGCGGACACAGGGCGACGTAGTGCTGTGCGACGAGTTGCTGCGCGCACCGGCACCGCTACGGCAACTCGGCGTCGAGCTGCAAGCGTGGGGGGGCGCCTTACTGCTGCCCCTGTGCCTGGAAGGCAATATACACGGCGTCATCGTGCTCGGTGAGCGCGCCGCAGGCGATGCATACACCGTCGAGGATGTGCAGTTCCTCCAGGTCGCGGCACGGCAGATGACCCTCGCGCTGGAGAACGCGCGGCAATACGCCGAACTGCGCACCTTGAATGCCGACCTGGATGCCCAGGTGCACGCGCGCACGCAGGAACTGCACACCGCGCTGGTCGCCCTGCAGGACGCCGACCGCGCGAAGGACACCTTCCTGGCGATGGTCTCCCATGAGTTGCTGACGCCGGTCACCAGCCTGCTCGGGTGGACCGAAATCGCGGAACGGCATCCCGCGGATATTCCGCGCGCTCTGAAAGCCATCACCCAGAGTGCCGAACGCCAGCATCGGCTCGTGAAGGATTTGCTGGATGTTACGCGGATCATCCACGGGAAGCTCTCGTTGCAGCCGGAGCCGACGGACTTGTGGGAGGTGACCCTCGCCTGCCTGGAGTCCATGCGCGTCCAAGCGGAGGAGCGCCGGTTGACGCTCGCCGTCATCCCGCCGGCGTGTTCCCTGCCGCTGGTGGCCGATCCGGTGCGCCTGCAGCAGGTGGTCACCAACCTGGGGGCCAACGCGGTAAAGTTCACCCCGCCGCACGGCACCATCACCGTGACGGGCAGCAGCACGGAGGCGGAGGGGCAACTGCTCATCCGCGACACGGGGTGCGGCATCCCGCCGGAAGACTTGCCGCATGTCTTCGAGCTGTTCCGCCAGGGGGGGCAAAAAACCGCGTCCCGCGGCCTGGGCCTAGGCTTGACCATCGTGCACGGCATCGTCACCGCGCATGGCGGCCAGTTGGCCATCGACAGTCCGGGACGCGGCGGCGGCTGCACCGTCACGCTGCGGCTGCCGCTCGCCGGCGCGGAGCGCTCGGCGCCGGTAGAAACCGTGGTATCCGGCGCAGGACGTGCGTAAGTTACGGCTTCCAGCGGTACATGTTGCAGCGCTTGCCAACATGCCGGTATCATTTTCCGTGCAGGAATGCGCCTATTGCCAGCGAAAGAAGCGGTATTACCGGAGAAGGAGACGACCATGCCTGCCGTCAATCGTGAGCGCTTACTGGCGACCTTTGTGGACTTGCTCGGTGTCAACGCGACGTCGCGTAAGGAGAAACCGATGGCGGAGATGGTGCTGGCCGCCATGCACGAGCTGGGCGCCACGGTGCATCTGGACGACGCCGGGGTGCAGATCGGTGGCGAGGTCGGCAACCTGATCGCCGACTTTCCGGGCACGGTGGACGCGCCGCCGTTGCTCTTCTGCGCGCATTTCGACACCGTGCAGCCCACCGAGGGGCTGGTGCTGCGGCAGACGGGGGAGAAGTTCACCAGCGACGGCACCACCATCCTGGGGGCGGACGACCGCGCGGGCATCGCGGCGATTCTGGAGATGCTGCACACGCTGCGCGACAGCGGCATGCCCCACCCGCCGCTGCAGTGCGTCTTCACCATCGCGGAGGAGATCGGCGTGATGGGCTCCATGGTGCTCGACTATAGCCTCATCACCGCGCCGTACGGCTTTGTGCCGGACAGCTCGGGGCCGGTGGGGCGCATCATCGTCTCCGCCCCGGCGCAGCAGCATATCGACTTCGTCGTACACGGCAAAGCCGCCCACGCGGGCATGAATCCGGAGACCGGCGTGAGCGCCATCACGGTGGCGGCGAAAGGCATCGCGCGCATGAAGCTGGGGCGTCTCGACGACGAGACCACCGCCAACGTGGGGATCATCTCCGGCGGGCACGCGACGAATATCGTGGCGGATCGGGTAGAGATCGAGGCGGAAGCGCGCAGCCGCAACCCGCAAAAGCTGGCCGATCAGGTGGCCCACATGCGCGCCTGCCTGGAGGAAGAGGCGGCCGCCGTGGGTGCCACGGTGGAATGCACCCTTACCGACACCTTCCCCGCCTTCACCCTCGCCGCCGACAGCCCCACCGTGCGCATGGCCACCCAGGCCGCCGAAACGGTCGGCGCGCCGCCCGTCGTCATGGCCACCGGCGGCGGCAGCGACGCCAACTTCTTCAACCAGCACGGCGTGCAAGCCGCCATCCTCTCCACCGGCTACGAGAACCCCCACGGCACTAATGAGTCGCAGGACATCGCGCAACTCGTGACGCTGGCGCAGTGGCTGGTGGAGATCGTGGCGTTAGGGGCGCAGGCGTAGCAAAGTCGGGACTGCCACCACTTTCCCCCGCCCAGTGACGTTCTTTCGCCCGTGAACGGGAAAGTGGTGGCTGTCCCGAGTTTGCCAGCTACTTGTTCCGTGCAGATTCGTCGAACCAGTCGACTGTGCTGCGGTGTAGCACCTTCGCGATATCCACCGATGTGCCGTCCGCCAGGTTCATCCCTTTCACATGCAGGAATGAGATATCCGGTATGCCGTTATGGGACGTGGGGGTATCTTCGCTCACGTAATAAATCAGGTAGCGGTTATCATTGGTGATCTTCAAGGCCTGGAAATCGAAGTAGGAATCACTTTGTAACCCTCTAAGAAACACCAACGAACCGGTGACCCGGTTTTGCACCGGCTTGCCCATCGTATACTCGGTTACCGATACCTTGCTGTGTTTCTCATCCGTATCCCGGCGTGCGATGATATACAGATGCTTGCTGTTTGGTGACCAGAGCAACATGGTGCTGTAACTGTCGAGTCCGGTGGCAAGCGTGACGGGTGTGCTACCATCCAGGGCGAATAGCTTTAAGGGCGCCTGATCACCTTTCATCAATGTCGGACGCCGCGATGGCGCCGCCTTCCTGCGGATGCCTTTTGTATCCCCGCTGAAGGCGGCAATCCGTTTTCCGTCCGGTGAAGGCGCCGGATACAACGCATCATCGAGTAAACACGTACGAGGCCGGGGTTGCAAGGGATCATACAGAAATAGCGGACTAAGCACTTGTTCGCCATATTTACGCGAACCTGTATAGACCAGTGTATTTCTCAGCCAGGCATCACCGGCATAATAGTCGGTTTGAATGACTTCACTCCTCTTTTTCGTAAAACGGTCATAAACCCAGCTCTGTCGGGGTGCGTGGCCTTTCGCGCCATAGATAAAGTCCCCGCGGAAGAAGAGGACATACCGGCAATCGGGTGACCAGGCTTCCGGCCAGTATGAATTCCACTCATCGACGGTCGTGACTTCAAGGGTCTTAAGGTTCAGCAGATGCAGCGTGCTCGGATCGTGGCCATAGAGATGTTGCGAAAGCTTATATGACAGATATTGCCCATCTGGAGAGAAATGCGGTTGATAGGCCATCTGGTAATCAGGCCCGTGTACCTTGAATGAAGTTAAGCCCACCGGCAGGGGCACCGCGTGGTCCTTTGGAATCTCACCGATGGTTTTGATAACAAAATAGTTCTCCCAATTGTTTGCCGGGCCCCCTTCTGGTCTATAAGTCATCGTGTCTCGCGGGTAGACCAAATACCCTTTGATACCCGGCGGATGGTAGAATTCGGACAACGCGCCGACGGTGTTCTCGTCGTTGAAGACCGGTTTGTCGACGTGCGAGATGCTCGCCGGCGCGGTGGCGGACGCGCAGAGGGCGCAGGCCATCGCCATGCTGTAAAGCAAACCTTTGACCCATGCTCCGGGTTGGAATATCATCGTTTTGCCTCCTGAAAAGCTCATTTTCCTCTCACTGCATTGCGATATCACTACGGTTTGTTAAACGAAATGTGAAATAGTGCGACGCGTAAGTAGGTACAGCCACCACTTTTCAGATCGGCTAATTCCTCGTTTGGTGGCTGTGCTTGGAAAAGTCGTGGCAGTCCCTACTTGCGCTTACCGGGTGCTTTCTTTCGCGTGTCCACCAGCTTCACGTAGCCGTGGGCGGCGGGGGAGAGGTGGGGGCAGCCGTAGCGCTCGGGGCTCCAGTTCATGGCGACGAGGTCGCGTTTGTTCGGCTCGTCGGTTGGCTGCCAGTCGTAGCGCAGGAAGTTGGCGCGTAGGGTCATGGGGGCGAAGGTGTCGCGGCCCACGCGGGTGAGCAGCGGCTTGGCGGGCACGGCGGCGTCGATGATCCAACCCGCGGTGCGCTTGCCGTCCATCAGGCGGCCCGCCGCGGTGCGCAGGCCGTCGCACTCCCACGCCATGTTGAGGAAGAGCGCCGTGGTGCGGTCGGGCCAGCGCCAGGTGAGGTCGGGCGCCAACGGCACCTTGGGATTGACGTAGAGAAGCATCATGTCGGTGGTGCAGCCCTTGGGGTTGATCTCGATTTCGATGTTCTGCCGTGCGTCGCCCTTCGGATCGATGAACAGCTCCACCGCGTCCTCCATAAAGAATTTCTGGTCGTGGCCGGTCATGGAGGTGAAGATATCGTCGTCGGTGCACAGGTAGCGCACGTAGAGATACTGCTCGTCCCAGAGCAAGCGCACCTCGGTGGGCAGGGGGTGCTTGCCCCGCCCTTCCAGCCCGAACATGACGGGCAGCGCGGGGATGGACGCGGCGCGGCTCCACGCCAAATCGTCCATGTCGCCATTCACGCGCGGCGTAACGACGGCGTAAGGCACGCTGATCGTCGGTCGCGGGGTGTCGTTCACCGTCGCCGGGTCGATCTTCGTCTTCTTAAAGCCCCAGGCAAAGGCCGCGGTGGACAGGATCACCGGGAGCAGCGCGAGCAGGCGCAGGGTCTTCATGGCATCTCCTCGGGCGCGAATTGCGCCCCCTCCACGGCGAAGCGCGCCGCCACCGCGTCCATGGTCGTGGTGCCGGTGACGCCGATCTGTTGCACGGTGAGGCTGGCGACCAGGTTGCCGACCACGGCGGCTTCCACCGGCGTGGCCCCCGCGCAGAGCGCCAGCGTGACGCCCGCGATGGTGCTGTCCCCCGCGCCGCAGATGTCGATGGGTCCGGTCTGGCGCAGCGTGGGCACGCGCACGGCGCTGTCCGCCGTTACGACGAGGATGCCCGCCTCCGCCAGCGTGATAAAGGCGGGGCGCTCGTTGCGCGCCGCCAGCGTGCGGCCCAGTTGCGCCGCCGCCGTCAGGTCGGCGGGGGGCGCGGCGTTCAGCGTGCGCGCGGCCTCGTCGCGGTTCGGCTTGATCCACAGGTTGCGGTATTCGCCGATGCGCGTGCGCGAGTCGGCGATGAACACTACCTCCGGATACCCCGCCGCCAGCACCGCCAACTCGGCGCGCACCGCGTCGGTGATGGTGCCGCAGTTGCGTTCGGTCACCTGATCCGCCACGATCACCGCGTCCACGTGCGGGGCGGCGGCGCGCAGGCAGTCGAGCACCGACGCCTCCAGCGCGGCGGGCGTGACGGTGCGGTTTTTGATGTCCTGCCGGTTCAACTCGCGCTCCACCCCACCCGCGCGCAGCATCGGCTTCGTGTAGGTCGGCGTGCAGCGGTCGTCGGCGCTCAGCAGCAGGCCGGTATCCACCCCGCGGGCCTGCAGGCCGGCACGCAGGTCGAAGCCCTCGCCGTCGTTGCCGATGATCCCCAGCGCGCGCACCGCGCCGGCGCCCAACGACGTCAGGTTGTTCGTCACCGTGCCCGCCGCACCGGGATACAGGCGCTTCGCCACCACCTGATAGGCGTCCAGTCCCGTCTCGATGGACACCTCGGTGAGGGCGGCGTCGAGAATCAGGTACTTGTCGAGGAAGAAATCCCCCACGACCAGGATGCGGGCGGCTGGGAAACCCGCCAGCAGCTCGTGCAAGCGCGCGGCGTCCATCAGCGCACCTCGGCGAAGCGCGCGCGCAGCGCGTCGATCAGGTAGTGGAAGTAGATGCCGTGCACCGCCTCGGCGATGCCCATGTCGAGGCAGGGCACGTGGAAGCACCCGTGCGCCAACCCGCGCAGCGCACCGCCCGCGAAGCCGGTGACGCCGAAGGTGGACATCCCGTGTGCGTTCGCATACTCGACCGCGCGCAGCACGTTGGGGCTGTTGCCGGAGCCGGAGATGGCGATGAGCAGATCGCCGGGGCGCGCAAGGTTCTTCAACTGCTCGACGAAGATGCGCGCGAAGTCGGTGTCGTTGCCCCACGCCAGGATGTAGGGCGTGTTGTCGGTCAGGCTCATCACCCGCAGGCGCTTTTGCGTTTCGAAATCGGTGAGGGTACCTTTGCCCAGATCCTCGCACAGGTGTGAGGCGTTGGCGCCGCTGCCCCCGTTGCCGATGATGAAGACGGTGGTGTCCTGCTCGTAGGCGTGCGTGATGGCGGCGACCAGCGCCTCGATCTCCGCGACCTCCACCTTGCGCGCCTCCACCAGCACGCGCTCCAGATAGTCCGTCGCCGGATTGGCGCCGAGGTGACATTCGGACATAGGGCCCCCCGAGGTAGAAAAATGCGTCTGCCCTACCCTTTCGCCCTCTCCCGCCGCGCATCCTGCCGCTATTTCGCGGGGAAGGCGACGCTGCCGCCGCCGAGGGTGACGGTGACGGGGGCTTCCAGCGGCCCGGCGGGGGTATCCACTCGCACGGTGTAGGTGCCGGGCGGTACGTCGAGCATGGCGGTCGTGATGCCCAGGTAGGGGGAATACTGCCAGGTGAATTCGGGGAAGTCGACCGTCATCCCTGCCAGCGCGCCGGAGCCGTTGAGGTGCACCGCGCCGGGCAGGCGCGCGAGGTCGAAGGGCAGGGAGATGCTCAGGGGAGTCGCCGTGACCATGGACAGACCGTCCTCCGGCAGGAAGCGGCGCAGATACGTCTTTCCCGCGAGATTCCCCACACACCAGAGCCACCCGGCGCCGTGGTCGGGCAAGTCGCGCATGCGGAGCAAGTTATTCAGGTGCGGCAATATCATCGGTTTCCCGTCGTCGGGCACCCACCAGTATCCCAGCGCCGGGTCGTTGTTAGTCAGGGAGAACACCGGGTCGCCGGCGTCGTGGATGATTACGTCGCGCAGCCCGGTAGCGGGCAGTTCGAGTAAGGTGGGTTGAAAATCGTCCGAGTCGCGTAAAATAGTCGCCCCCGGCAACAACCCCTTCAGTTGGAACCGACCATTGGCATCGCAGGGAGACATGAAGTCCGTGTCGTCGTCGCCGGGCAAACGTACCGAAACCCCATGTGGTGACACGCCGGTCAGCACGGCGCCGTCCTGCCACGCGGGCAGAATCACCGTAGCAATGACCGGCCCGTTCTTGGGCAACGGTACATCGGACAGCACCCCCACCCCGAGCCAGAAAATTGATACCCTGGTTGCTCCCTGTGGCGCGAGCATAAGCACGTCACCATCCAATATGTTCAATGCCTGTAGCCGGCTGCGCCCGAAACCATCTTGCCGACTGGAAAAAGGGACATCGTAAACAAACACAATATCAGCGCGGGTTGAGGTGCGCATCGCCGCATAATCACCCGCGGGGAAGCGAAAGCGCACCCGGCGCAGGCCGGCATCGTTCCCGCTGCCTTGGGGTTCCGGCGCCGACACCGTGGCGAAAATCGTATCGCGGTCCGCGTCAGGCACATCGAGGATACCTTGCAGCCCGCGCCCTTTCACGCTCAGTACCGGGTACTTCCCCACCCACATAGCGGTCACTCCGAGGTTGGGGTTGATTTGCTCCGTATGATCCGCATTGTTCGCCGCCGGCATCGGTACGTCGTCGGGCCTGTCGCTCCCATTGGTATCCATGGGAAACAGCGGGCCGACGAAGTAGTCACCGTTGACCTGGTTGCCGTTCGTATACCGGGCCGTGAGATGAAACTGCCGGGCGGTGAGGGTACGCTGCTCCGGTGTGGCGCCCGGCACGAAGGCGTGCAGGGTGTTACCCACGGCATACCATACGGCCCGCAACGCCTCCGCCTGTCCGTAAAGGGCCACGGGCGCATCGGGAGTGTTTGCCACCGTCAGTCTCTGCATGGCCGTTGGCGCCTGTTTCGTCAGCCAGTGGACCGTGGTGCCCGGCGGCAGGGAGAAGAGCGGGGCGGGCAGCGTGACGGTCACCTCCGCCTTCCCCGCCTCCACCTTGAGCAGCAGCGCATCGAGGAGGGGCGTGTCGGCGTCGAGCAGATCCACGCACAGCCGGTACGTCCCCGCCGCGGGAAGGGCCAGGTGCCAGACACCCTCTTTCTCCCGTGCGGCGGTGCAAAGGCTCGGTCCACCGGGGCCGAAGAGGGACCAGGATTTCTGCGGCGTTGCCGGCACGACCCGGATGCGCGACACCTCGGGGACGGGTTTGCCGTCGGCGGTACACAGGTGGAGCGTCACGTCTGCCCCATCCTGATGCGTAGGTGCCAACGCTTCCAAATCGCAGACGATGATGGGCCGCGCATCGTCGACATACGGCATATACACCCCAAAGGCCGTTGTCATTTTGGGGGGCGACGACGAATACAGGGTGCCGATGCTGAAAGGGGTACCCCACGCCGGCGCATTCTGCGTGCAGGTGTTGCCGGAGTTGATGATCGGATGCGCGGTGTCATCTTCAGGCCCGTCACCCAACTCGCCAACGTCATCGAGCGGTGCCGATTGCACGCTATAGATACCGGCCACGCCGCGCAGGTGATCGATACTTTGCGTAAAATACATCAGCTTGTGTGCGCCGGGCACGGGACACGGCAGCGGGGTGGTCACCGTCGTCGCCTCGGCGGGAAGCATCGCGGGCGCCGTGCCTCCATCCCAGGTGATGGCGCGCACGGGGGGCAGGTTGGTCCAGGTTACGATGCCGGCGTCGTCCGCCGTCGCCGTGTTCACCGCCAACCGGCCTGACCAGCAATAGCTGATGCGCACCGCGGCGTTCGGCACCGGCTTGCCGGCGCGGTCGAACACCGTCTGCCGCACGGTACGCGGCTCATAGCCCAGGGTGTAGCGCGCCAGCGTGCAGGTGCCGTCCTCTTTCAGTTGGCCGCTGACCGAAGCGCCGGCCGTTTTCGCGGTATACAGGGAGAGGACGAAGCGCATCGGCGGCCAGTTCCCCAGGTCGATATCGCCGGTCGCGTCCATTTTCAACCCGTCGATGTCGTAGTCGACCTGGGTGACGCGGTCTCCGGAGGTCGTCCACCACGGGGTGTCCTGCAGGTAGCTGAGGATGCCATCGACCTTCCCGTTGACGATCGGTTGCCCCTGCGCATCGACCACGTGCAGGCGCAGGGGATGCTGTGCCGGCAGTTGCAGCGAGGAGGCGGCGTCCACGGGCACCAGATGGCCCCACGGCACGGTGCGGGTGGGCTCGTCGTTCACCGTGGGGATGGTGGCGGCGAGTTTGACCAGGGTAACCCCAGCCTCGAAGAACCAGTACCGGCCTTCACCCAGCGGATGAACAGTGCAGTCGCGCCACGAGTTGTCCGTCCCAAATGCTTCCCCGTTCACCACGCCGGTATATGCCTTGCCGTCAGCCCCGTGCACCGTTACGACCACGCCCGGGCGCTTCACCCGGGCCTGGGCGGCCACCGTCGTTCCCGCCTGGATCAGGGTCTTCGTCACCGTGTCGGCGATCAGGATGCTTGCCGCGCCGGCCTTGAGGGTTACCAGGAAGAAGCCATCCTTGTCGGTGGTGAAATCTACGGTCTGCCCCGCGCCGGACACCGTGCCCGTGGCGCCTTCGAAGGGCAGACCGTCATCGCAGATGACCTGCCCATGCAGGGAGCCTTCGTCGAGCGCGGGGGTATCCGGCGGAAGCGGCTGCGCCCAGGCGCAGTTGCACACGAGCAGGCAAAGGGTCAGCAAGTACGGCAGGCGCATCTACCCCTCCTTGAGCACACGACAACCGACAGTCTTCTTGAACCGCAGCTCCCCGGCCGCTATTTCGCGGGGAAGGCGACGCTGCCGCCGGCGAGGGTGACGGTGACGGGAGCCTCCAGCGGGCCGGCGGGGGTATCCACGCGCACGGTGTAAGTGCCCGGCGGCACGGCGGAGATGGTGGCGGCGGTGACGCCCACGAAGGGGGAGAAGCACCACGCCGGCTCAGTGAAATCGGCGGTCAGCCCGGCCAGCGCGCCGGTGCCGACCAGGTGCACCGCGCCGGGCACGCGCGCCGCGTCGAAGGGCACGGTGAGGCCGAGGCTGGCCGTCGCGGGGAGGGTCATCCCCTCCTCCGGCAAGCGGCGTTGCAGCACGGCGGCACCGGTGCGGCCATCCGCGTACCACAGCCATCCGGCGCCGTGGTCGGGCAGGTCGCGTACGCGCACCCAACTGCGCACGTGCGGCAGCGCCGTCGGGGCGCCGCCGTCGGGCAGCCACCAGACTTGCTGCCCGGCACCGCTATTGTCACGCAATAGCGCGATGACCGGCTCCCCGGCGCCGGGCAACTGCACGTCATGCAGCCCCGCGGGCGGCAAATCGAGCAGCGTGCCGGTCATGCCGTTGTTCCAATCCTGCAGGATAAACGGGCCGGGCAGCAACCCTTTCAGGCTGAAGGTGCCGTCCTCGCTGCGTATCACCCGCTGCTCGACCCCCTGGCCGACTGTTTGCTCGTAGGCGAAGTTCCTGGTCGTGGTGCCGGTCAGCACGGCGCCGTCCTGCCAGGGTGGCAGCAGCACCTGCGCCGCGCCGTCCCCCGCGGGCAGCGGTACGTCGCGCAGAAGGCCGGCGCCGGGCCAGCAGATGGTGACCTTCGTCGCCGTGCGCGGGGCGAGCATCAGCACGTCGCCGTCCCACAGGCTCGACGCGTACAGGGTGCCGCGTCCGTTGGGGTTAGACGTGTCGGCGAAGGGCACGTCGTAGGCAAAACTCACCTGCTGCGCCCCCTTCCCGCGCAGATCATTGTAGTCGGCTGCCGGGAAACGATAGCGCAGGCGGCGGGTGTCGCCGTCGGCGCTCAGCGCGTGCGACTCCTCTTTCAGCTTGATGCTCAATACATCCGCATCGGCGTCGGGCACGTCGGCGGTACTCATCAGCTTCCGCGACTGGGCGGAGAGCACCGCGTAGCTCCCCGGCCACATATAGTACGGGTTGCGTCCATCGTACGGGTAGATCGTTCTTGCTTGCGCTTCGCTGTAGCTCCGCTGACGGTTCTCGGCGTCATTGCGGCGATATCCATACCCGTATCCGTAATTCGTGATCGGAAACAGGGGCGCGAGCGTAAACTCGCGGGTGACAGTGGCGCCGTCGGCATTCTTCGCCACCGGTTGGGTCTTGCGCGCGGTCAGGGCGCGTTGCGCCGGCGTTGCGCCGGGCATGAGCACCTGCAGCTTGCCGCCATCGTAATACCACGCCGCGAGCAGCGCGTCTGGCAGTCCGTAGACCGGTCGCGCGTCGGCCGCGTGCGGCATGTTGAGGGTATGCCGCTGCGTAGGCGCATTTCGGGGCAGATAGCACACTTCGGTATCCGCCGGTACGGTAAACAACGGCGCGGGCAACGTGACGGTGGCTTCCTCCTTCCCCGCGGCCAGCTTCAACGTCAGCGCGTCGGTCAGGGGGGTGTCGAAGGCGAGATCGACGAGTACCCGGTAAGTGCCCGCCGCGGGCAGCAGCACGTGCGCCAGCCCCGCCTGCGAGATATCGGCGGCGCTGACGCGCACGATCTCGTTGCCGAACAGCGCCCAGGACTCCTGCGGTGCGACGGGGACGACGGTCAGGTAGGATATGCCGGGCACGGGCTTGCCGTCCGCCCCGACGAGGTGGATGGTGGCATCCACGCCGTCCTGGGTGACGACGGGCAGTTCGCTCAGCGGGAAATCGACGGTCTGCAGGCCGTCATCGACGTAGGGCATATAGGCGCCGAGAAGCATCGTCAGCTTCGGCGGCGAGGAGCTAAAGAGCGTGCCGAGGGTGAAGGGTGTGCCGCTCGGGGGCGCTTTCTGCACCTGGAGCATCAGCGCGCCGTCGGCCTGCGCCGTCGTCGGAGGATCCTGGGCGGCGGCGAGGTGCACGGTGCACGTGTTCGACAGCGTCATGGATTGCAAGCCGAGGACGCCGTCAGCCGGCGCGTCGAGGGTGCTCTTCTGCGTGACCAGCAGGTTGACACTGGCGCCCGGCACCGGGCGGGGCAGCGGCGCGGTCACGTCCGTGGCGTCGGCGGGGAGCACCCCCGGCGCGGCGCCCGCGCCCCAGGTGACCGCGCGCACCGGCGGCAGGGCGGCCCAGGCCACACGCCCCGCGGCATCGGTGCGGCGCTGCAGCATGCACACCCGGCCCGACCACGCGTAGCTGAGGCCGACCACGGCGTTGGGCACGGGCTTGCCGGCGGCGCTGAAGACGGTCTGTGTCACCGTGCGCGGGGTGAAGCCCAGCGGATAGCGCGCCGGGGTGCAGGTGCCGTCGGCCTTCAACTCACCGCGCAACGACGCGCCGAATTGCCCGCCGTTGTGCAGGGAGAGGACAAAGGTCATCGGCGGCCACTCGCCCAGGTCGAGTTCCCCCTTGTCGTCCGTAACCTGGTCGACGAGGCGGCGGTCGAGCTGGCTTACCCGGTCAGCGGGGTCATAGCTCCACGGGGTGTTCTGAAAGTAGCTCACCTTGCCGTTCACCGTGGCGTTGGGCAGCGGTTGGCCCTTCAAATCCACCACCGTCACGTGCAGGTGTTGCAGCGCGGGCAGCTTGATGGTCAGCGTATTGGGCGCGGGGTTGGCGGGGATGGCCAGCGTTTGCGTCCAGCCGAAGGTGGTGCCGGGGCCGTTGGCGGGCAGGGCGACCTGTACGGCCAGCGTGGTGATGCCCGGCGCCGCGTCGACGAACCAGTAGCGCCCCTCGCCCAGGGCGCGCACGTTCACCATGTGCCAGACGGCCGTTTTGCCGCACACGTTTCCGGTGACTTGCGCCGTGCACGGCGTGCCGTCGGCGTTGCTGATGGTGACGATGAGCCCCGGGCGCTTCACCTGCGCCTGCACGTTGGTCATCTTCCCGGCGACCACCGTGACCTTCGTGGTGGTGCCGTAACAGAGCACCTGCGCCTCGCCGGCCTTGATGTTGAGGGTAAAGAAGCCGTCCTTGTCGGTGGTGAAGTCCACGGACTGCGTGGCGCAACGCACCACGCCGCCGGCGCCGTCGAAGGGGAGCCCGTCGTCGCAGATAATCATCCCGTGCACGGCGCCCTGGGTGGGGTCGGGGGGCGGTGGAGGCAGCGGTTGCGCCACCGCGCACACTCCCAACAGGCAAGCCAGCAACAGCCACAACAGACGCATATACACCCCTCCTTGAGCGAATGGTCACCCGACGCTTTATTGTAGCGCAAGCAGGGGGATTCTCCAAGGGGACGTGCAGGAGAATGTAAAGGGAAAAATGGAAAATGCAAAGGGGAAAATGCGGGATGAGGCAGGGGGAATTGCAAAACCGTTCAGAAGACCGTCCCCCCCGACCCCATAGGCGTTAGCGTATAACGAACTGTTCGCCTGTTATCCCACCCGACGATAAATCGTCGGGCTACCGGCTGCGCCCCATGAATGGGGCTTTGGTAGTCTCC
>CAIYQO010000070.1 GCA_903928345.1 uncultured bacterium
AATGCCCGATTCTCGGAACCATCCACCTTACCGTCCCGGCCAGCCGGGACCGCGACCCTCATTCCTTTTACTGATACTGGAACGCCATCACCAGAGTTGGTCTTTCTGGCCCAGACAGCCCAATCACTGCTCGACTACCAGTTGGCGCCAAGCACGCAATCCGTTTACGAACGGGACTGGAAGCTCTTTGTAACCTGGTGCATCGGCCACGGGCTGCCTTCTCTGCCGACCACTGAAACGATACTTGTCCTTTATGCCACCGCGCAGGCCGAGCGAGGGTTAAAGATACCGACGATCCGGCGTCGCCTGGCAGCCATCCGTACCGTCCACTCCACTGCTGGTTATCAGGCGCTTGCCCAAAGCACACTGGTGCGAGATATCCTGCGCGGCATCAGCCGGCGCGATGGCATGCTATCCGTCGGCGTGAAAGCCCTGCTGACCGACGATATCCGCCTTATTGTCCAGGCGATCCCCGACGACACACTCATCGGACGACGGAATCGGGCGATCATCCTCCTGGGATATGCCGGTGCATTTCGCCGATCTGAACTGGTCGGCCTCGATATGGACGACCTCCAGGATGACGTGAATGGCTTGATCGTGCGCTTGAAAAAATCAAAGACCGATCAGCAAGGCTTCGGGCGTTTAGTCGGCATCCCCAGAGGCGCGCATCCAACGACGTGTCCGGTAGAGGCCGTCCGCCAGTGGCTTGCATCATCAGGCATCGCCGACGGACCACTATTTCGCAGCATCTCACGGCATGGGGTCATCGCCAAGGCCAGACTCTCTGACCGGTCGGTGGCGATGATCATCAAACGCTGCGCAGCCGACGCCGGACTCGACCCAACTCACTACGCCGGACACAGCCTGCGCGCCGGCCATTGTACACAGGCGTGCCGCGAAGGAGTCGCGGAAAATATCATCCGCAAGCAAACTGGTCACCGCTCGCGCAGCACACTACAGCGATATATTCGCGTTGGTACGCTTTTTGCCGACAACAGCGCGGACGCATTGGGGCTATAGGACATGCCTACCCCATGTCCAAACCACCGACCTACGGTCATCCACCACTCCGCGACCGCATTTGCCTGACATTCATCGCCTTCCATTGGATGGCGGGATGCGCTAGGATGCGGGCTTGCATGGCGCCATCGTCGGTGACCAATGACGGCACAATCTCACCCGCATCCAGAAGGCGGTCGAGAAATTCCCGTTCTTCTGTCGTCAACGGTAACAGTGCGGCAAAACGTTCCTGGCAGTACGCGACCAATTGCCGCGCCCAGGTCGCGGTATCGTCGATGCCCATTGACACGGATGCTGACAACACCGGGATGAGTTGGTGTTCCAATTCCTTGGCTTCAAATCCGATGTGGTCGATGGAGACCGTTCGCCAATCCGTCAGGCCATCGCGCCATACACTATCATGCCCAAGCGCAGTTGCGCGACATTGAATGTCCGTTGGGTCAGTAACTGATGCGCATCAAATAGATCCCGCGCGGCATGCCGCGTGAACAAGGCGGCAAATTTGCCTGCGGCCAATTCATGGGGATCAAGGACAGGAATGTCCAGGGCGGCATGCGTGCCCACCGGACAGGAATTGCTGGTTACGATGGGCCAGAGCGGAATGCGCAGCAGAAAATTGATATCCAGCGCGAGATTCCCGCCCTGTCCCAACGCACCATCATACCGCAAATGCCATTTGCCGCCGGCATGTTCATCCGGCAAGCGTTGGATATTGAAACCTTCACGCTGGCAGACCGCCGTGATAGCCTGTTCCACCTTCGGACGTTCGGCAAGCATCGTCTCCAGGTCTGCGGCGCCGATATAGTTGATGTCGAGATCAATCGACAGGCGCGGGAGATCAAAGACAAAGAGATTCAGCGCCGTGCCACCTTTGAGTACCCAGCGCTCCGTGAGAAATGGATGTTGCCGTAAGGCATCCAACAACGTCAGCAGATGGATGACTTTTTCCAGCATTTCCGGGCGGAACCCGGTGGCAGTCGCTTCCTGCATCAGATGCTCGCGCGAGATACGCATCAGAATTCCTCCCAGCCGCGGTTCGCGACTTGCTCAGGCACGACCAGGTTCCAGCGTGTGATCAATCGTCCACTGTGGCGTTGCCCCATGATATATTGGGGTGAGATTG
>CAIYQO010000071.1 GCA_903928345.1 uncultured bacterium
CGGTGTGATACCCAAGTACGGCATCCTCGGTCAGCTTGCCTGCCACGAGGAAGGGATCGAAGGGAAACTGCTCGAGGGTACTGCCCACCGGCACCACGGCATACACACCGCGCCGTATGCGCCGCAGTCGTCCCTGTTTGCTATAATAGGCCAGCGTGTGCTCTGACGCGCGGGAATGCTCCGGGTCGGCTCGACGGCCTTACGAAACTCGGGTAGCGTAAAGACTGGTCTCGTTGCAAAGAATTCTTGCGGCTTCATCATGTGCTCATACTTGTAGATGTGACGCGATATCCTGGAAAATACTACGGGTATCGCGTAATCATGTCAAGTCGAAGCACATCAGCGATGACCTTTCGCCCCACCGGGGATATCGCCGAAAGGAATCAGAGATCGCTCTCAATCTCCGCGTTCACCAGGATGTGCCACTGCTTGTCGCGCGCACTGCTCTCTGGCCCACCGAAGAGGTGGCCGACCAGGCACGCGCGTATGCCGTTGCCGACAGCGCATCGGGCCTGTTGGTGGTTGCTGCTCATCGATCTCCCGCTCAGCAACCGCCTGCATCTCCTGGCGTTCTTCCAATGTCAACCGCGTGCCTGCTCCCGCGATGAGCATCTCCTCCAACCGCCGGCGTGCCGCTCCGGTAGTGGGACACTGGAGCAGTTGACCGAGTTCCTCCATGGTTGGAACATAGCCTGTATTGCGCTGAACGCGCGCCAACATCGCGAGCGTATAGTCGTCCTGGTGGGCAAATCGGAATGTGGGGTTCGCCATCGATATTCCTTTCGGTACGTGACTATTGACCGGAATCATGGAATCGCACCCGTTGCATCTCTGCCTGGAAATACGCGCCATGCACCACTCGGAAGTTCGCCGTATAGATGCCGCCGCGTTTTCCTTCGATGGGCACCATCTCCGAGGCGATACCGCGCACCACGGCGTTTAACCGCTGGTTGATCAGCTTCACCCAGCCTTTTACACTGGCTACCTCCGATGGTCTGCCATCCGCCCAGGCCTGTTTTGAGACTTGCTCGGTCGGTTGATACAAAAACGCGAAGCGCATGAAGCGTGACCAGTACTTGTCCTGTGCAAACCGATCTGCTGACGGATCACTACTCCGGTCATCCCAGAATCCCAGATCATCATACGTCAACGTTTCCCCATGTGGTATACCTGGCCCCTGAATCGTGATCGCATCGGTGTTCTCGAACGTGATGACGATCTGATCCCAGGTGGTCCCTGCCGGCACATCCAACCATTTTCGCGCTTTGGGTTTGACCCCGCTGGGGCGTTGCGCACGGGTGACGATTTCGCGTGCCAATACCTCGAGCGCATCTGGCGTGAAGCGCACTTCGCCGTGTGCGACACGCAAAAGCGGCGCAAACGGCCAGCAGAGCACTGACTCACCAAGTAGATCGGTCGGTGGCGAGAGCGCCGGTGTCAACACCACCGCCTGCGGTGCCGCGAGGAGCGCATGCGCCTGGCGAAAGACCGTCCGTGCATCGGGCTGCGTGGTACCCGCGGCAACAAACCAGGAGACCGACACGCCGGCGAAGACCGACGCCCCCAGAGACCAGAGTCGCTGGGGGATGATGGTCGTTGCGACCTGCGACACGCCCAGTAGCCGTGCTAGGGCATCCGCGGTACTGTGCGCCGAATACTGCCAGGACGCGAGGGCCCGGTCATCCGTCGTGACGACATCACCACGTTGACAGATGACATGATAGATCGTCGTGCCATCCTCGCGCTCACCCACCGGGATCACCGGACAACTCCCCTCGTCGCAATCCGAGCAAGTATACCGGGAATCGATACCCGCAAAGGCGATAAACCCGGACGCCTCCAGCGCATCACGCATTGCCGGTTCCACGTCCGCGGCGCGCACACAACAGCGGCTATTTGATTCAACGCCCGATAACAGGCGCGGCAACGGCATGGGCCACATCGAGTTGCCACCTCCGTAATAGCGTTCGTATGGTCGGATAATACTTGTCATTGCGCCCCAGACGCAGCATGTCCGGCATCGCCAACGTCACCGTGCGCGAGACCGGCTGGGTTGTCGGCGTCTTCCCGCGAAAATAGAAGCGCAGATGAGCTTCTTCGACG
>CAIYQO010000072.1 GCA_903928345.1 uncultured bacterium
CCCCGGCCAGCGCCGCGTAACGGCCCTGAACACAGCCGGGCACCAACCGAGCGACAGCCCCCACACGGAGCGGACGCAGGACCCACTATCGCTGGCGGGAGGAAGACCGAGCGCTCGCGGCGAAATTATCAAAACTTCAGGTATTTAACAGTTTTATTACTCTCCGCCATGTTTGGTATTTTCTGCCTATTTGTACTAACTTGGAACAAAACAGCATCTAACCGCGCCATACTCATCCGATTCTATACCGTAATGCTATTCGTAATCGTATTGTGTGGCATTGTACTCATATACGGATATCTCCACAACAAATAGTAGATGTCACCCGTATGTCTCTTTGCACCCCCTTGTCGCCCCATCCGACCTCCCTGTATTGTGAAAGCCCGTAGACTGGGGAAAGCTGTTTCAGGGATGAGGGCGGATGACCACCGGCGGATATGATGTGGACGACGCGGCGTTGCAGCCTTTGGCGGCGTTTCTCGACGCGCGCGCGGAGGAGATCGTGCGCCGGGCGGAAGTTACCTGGGAATCCTCCATCCTCCTCTTCTCCCAACTCGCGGTGGAACAGCAGGCATCCCTGCGCGAGCTGGCGTGCGCCTCGGTGCACACGTGGGCCATGCGCTTGCGCCAGGATCCCGCCTACCCGAAAAACGTGCACGCCCTCGGGCAGCAGTGGGGTGAGCAGGCCTCGGAGTGGCAACTGCACGTCTATTCCTTCACCAAAGCCCTCGACCTGCTCGGTCTCGCCACGTGGGAATACCTGGCCGAGCAGTACCCCATGGCGCAACTCTCCCCGGGAACCGTCTTCACGCTGGGCCGCTCGCGCGACCAGGTGCTCGACGATTTACGCATTCCGCTCCTCTCCACCTACCTGCAGCAGCGCGAGGTGGCGATGGAGGAGACGCGCTTCACGCTGCAGGGCATCCTCTCGCTGCCGGGCCGCTCGCTGCTCTTCGAACTGGGCAACCGCTTGCAGGCGAACAAGGAGCGCGTGGTGCCGGAGTGGCTGGAGAGCGTGCGCCAACTCGGCAGCGTGACCCCGGCGATGGAGGAGTTGCTGCGGCGCCGCGGCATGGCCTTTGTAGAACTGCTGCTCTACCTGCTGCAAAACCCGACCGCCGAGGCCAGCGCGGCGAGCATCGGTAGCGTGCGCGACATCGGGTTGGAAAGCGCGCAGGCGGGTGTTTCCTTCCGCGAGATGTTCCACGCGCTGCAGCAACTGCGCCCGATATTGTGGGACACGGTGTATGAGATCTACCGGCGCGAGCAATACTGGCACCCGGCGGAGTTCATCGAGGTGCTGGCGCGGCTGCACCTGTTGCTCGACCTGTTCAGCGAAGGGATCGGGCAGGCGTATTTGCGGCAGAAGGAGATCATCATCCAGCAGCAGGCGGAGCAGTTGCACCGTCGCGATTTGAAGCTGGCCCGCGACATCCTGCGCAACCTGCTCCCCGCGCGCTCGCTGGCGTTGCCCGAGGTGGAGCTGGGCTTCCTGTGGCGCCCGGCGCGGGAGATCGGCGGCGACTTTTACGACGTGCTGCCGCAGGCGAACGGCGATATTCTGCTCTTTATCGGTGACGTCTCTGGCAAAGGCATCGCCGCCGCGTTGCTGGTGAGCATGGTGAAGTACGTGCTGAAGGCCAACGCCCCCTGGCACCGTTCCCCCGCCGCGCTGCTCACGGAGGCCAACCGGCTGTACTTTCAGGACCTGGGCACGGAGATGTTCGTCACCCTCTTCGCCGCGCGCTATTCGCCCACCACCGGGCGGCTGGTCTACACCAGTGCCGGGCACGACCCCTGCTACCTGTGCCGGGCGGACGGTACCCACGTCGAGGAGTTGGAGAGCCAGGGGCCGGTGCTGGGGGTCTTCCCGGAGATCACGCTGCGCGACCGCCGCCTGCGCCTGTGCCCGGACGACACGCTCTTTATGTACACCGACGGCCTGGTGAACATCCGCTGCGAGCCGCCGCGAGAGATCAACCGCGACTTCATCTGCTCCTTCCTAGCCGCGCACCGGACGGAGCCGCCGCGGCAACTGGTGAAGACGCTGGTGCAGGAGCTGCTGTTGAGCTGCGAGGCGACGGACGACATCACGCTGCTGCTGCTCAAGCGGAAGGGAGGGAATGCGTGACGGACCCCATGCCGGTGACGCGCCTGTCCTTCTCCTTCCCGGCGGAGCCCGCTTCCATCGGCGAAGTGCGGCGGCTGGTGGTCACCGAGGCGCGCACACTGGCCTTCGACGAGATGGAGCTGGACGACATCGCGCTGGCCGTCTCCGAGGCCTTCACCAACCTGGTGCAGCACGCGCCGGGCCACCGCATCCGCGGCGTGTGCGAGGTGTCGCGCAACGGCCTGGAGGTGCGCTTCGAGGCGGAGCCCACGCTGTCGCCCTATATCGACAAACGACAGTTGCCGCCCGGCACGGCGCACAGCGGGCGCGGCATTCCGCTGCTGCACATGCTCCTGCCCACGGTGGAAGTGCGCGAGCGCGCAGACGGCACCTCCGAGCTGCGCCTGGTGAAACCGGTATCGCATCCGGAAGAAGGGACACCGCGATGAAACGCATTCTGGTGGTGGAAGATAATGCGGAGTTGGCCAAGCTGCTCGAGCTGATCCTCCGCCGTGCCGGGTACGAGATCAGCCTCGCCGAGGATGGGAACGAGGCGTTGACCCGCTTCGCGGAGGATCACCCGGACCTGGTGCTGCTGGACATCATGCTCCCGCGCATGGACGGCTATGAGGTAGCGACGCACATCCGCGGCGACCTGCACTCCGAGGTGCCGATCATCATGCTCTCTTCCCTCGACACACCCCTCGACATGCAGCGCAGCCGTACCGCCGGCGCCACCACGCACGTCGCCAAACCCTTCAACAAAGACGAACTCCTCGTCACCATCGCCGCGTATCTGGACGGGTCGGAGGCGGGGGAAGCGGCGGCGTAAGGCGGGGTATTCGTGCTCGTAATCGTGCTCGTAATCGAAGCTTCGTCCATGCCCTAAAGGACATGGCTACCCGATCAAGCCGGGTGAACCCGGCTGCGTGACGATACGGAGCGCGCTTCAGCGTGCTTGATCGGGTAGCCACGTCCTTCAGGGCGTGAGACGCATCAATACTCGTAATCGTAATCGAAGTGCCACGCTTGCTGAGGACGTTCGATTACGATTACGATTACGAGCACGATTACGTGTTAGGCGACGTAAATCCCCTCCGCCCGGCAGACCGCATACATCGTCTCCAGATTCGCCATCGGCGTGCAGGGGGCGAGGTTGTTGGCTTCTTTGATGATGAACTTGCCGCCGTCCATGATGCCGCTGCGCAGGATGCGGCGCGTTTCGGTGGCAACGCTTTCCGGGGTGCCGTGGAGCAATATATCCACGTGCGGGCCGCCTTGAATCGTCACGGTGGGTCCCAGCTCGCGGCGCAGCCAGGCGAAATCGACGGGGAAGCCGGTGTCAAAGCTGCTGGCGCCCAGCTCGGTGACGATCGTTTTGAAATGCCGAGTGGAGTCGCCGCACAGGTGCACGCCCACGGTGGCGTCGGGGGTGCGCATGACGGACAGCAGCCGCTGGTGGTGTGGCAGCACCAGCTCACGGTAAGCGTCGCGGGAGAGCAGCGCGATGCTGTCGTCGGCGATGCCCAGCCCGGTGCGCTCCAGCGGTTGCCCCGTCGCCTCCAGCCACGCCCGCTGCCGCGCGATGGTCGCCTCGACGATAAAGGCCATCAATTGCGCCGCGTAGTCGGGGTCCTCGTACAGGTCCAGGCAGAACTCGGTGGCTCCGCGCAGATTGCACGCCACGGTGAAGGGGCCATCGGTGCCCAGCGGGGCATAGAAGTTGCCCACGTTGATCGGCCGACCTTCGTACGTCTCGTGCTTGGCGCGCGCCAGGAAATGCTCGCGGTAAGCCTGTCCGCGCGCCATGATGCCGCCGAACGGGTCGGGAACGCCGCGGTCGAAGAGCAGGTGCCTGGTATCGTCGGTGAGCAGCGGCGTGGTGTCGGGCACGGCGTGGTCGAGAAACTTGATCTCCGCGCCGAACCACGCGGCGTCGTAGTAGTTCTGAAAACTCACCCCGATGTTCCACTGCTCGGGCAGCCCGCGCTCGATGTCCCCGGGCATGTTCATGCGGAACCAGTGCTGGAAGCGCAACTGCACGTCGAACATCACGTCCGGATCGTCGTAGCAATCCTTGAAGGAGATGCCGGTTGGGTTGAGCGCCGGATCGAGGAGGATCATACGCTCGTTGGCGGCGATGGTCATCGGCACGCGCGTCGGCGTCCCGGCGTGATACGCCCGCCACACCTCGGCCTGTTCACGGTTATGTTCAGTGAAGTCCATGAGACCCCCCCGTGGGATGGATGCACGTGATTTTCGCCTTTTTCGCGCCTTCCCCTGCCAACCGGCAAACGTTGCGGCCGTTTCGGAAGGAGTTTTCCGCTCTGACCGGGTAAGAATAGACAGGATGGTCCATTTATGCGGAAAAGGATTGCCTGCTTGCGCGCACTGATTCTCTGTATCTTCCTGGCGTGGCTGCTGCCGGCGTGGGCGGATTCTCCGATTACCGACGTGCTGCAGCGGGCCCCGATCTTAAACCCGAACCTGTCCACCTTTCCGGAGAGTTCGTTGCTCGACCTCTCCGGGCGGCTGGCCGCGCCGGCCGGGCGCTACGGCTTTGTCAGCGTGAAGGACGGCCACTTCGTCTTTGAGAAGGGGCCGCGGGCGCGCTTTTACGGCATCAACCTGGCGAAGGATACCGTCTTCATCGACAAGGCGCAGATCGACCGGCTGGCCGCCCTCTTCGCGCGCGCGGGCATCAACCTGGTGCGCATCCACCAGATCGACGACACGCAAGGCATCCTCGACCCCGACCCGGCGCGCTACTTCCGCGCGGAGCGCCTCGACCTGGTGGACTACTGGGTGGCCAAGCTCAAGGAGCGCGGCATCTACCTCTGCCTCGACCTGAACGATTACCGCACCTTCCTCGCCTCGGAGGGGGTGGAAAACGCCGACCAGTTGGGCCGCGGCGCCAAGCCGTACGCCGTCTTCGACAAAAAGCTCATCGCGCTGCAGCAGGAATACGCGCGCAAGCTGCTGGTGGAGCACGTCAACCCGTATACGAAACTCCCCTACGCCAAGGACCCGGCGGTGGCGATGCTGGAGATCTACGACGAGAACGGCCTTTTCATCCGCCGCGCCGACTGGCCCACCCTCGCCCAGCCGTATAAGGCTGCATTGCAGGAGCAGTGGAATATCTGGCTGCGCCTGCGCTACGGCGATACCGCCACCCTGCGCGCGGCGTGGACGGACGCCAAGGGGGCGTGCGCACTGGCGCCGGCGGAGTCCATGGAGCAGGCGTCGGTGCAACTGCCGAAGCTGGTCATCGACGACGTCATCCCGGCGACGATCACCGACCCCCTCACCGCACCGGCCCGCGTCAGCGACGGCGCGCGCTTCGCCTACGAGATGCAGATCCGCTTCCTGCAGGGGATGATGGACTACCTGCACGGCATCGGCGTCCATATTCCCATCACCGCCGTGGGGGCGCAGGACATCATCCCCGACCAGATGGCCACCGCGGCGATGTGCGACTATGTCGGCATCAACTTCTACTGGGACCACCCGCACTTCGACCCGGGCAAAGACTGGAAGATGCCGGGGTACTTTAGCCTGACGACCCCGGTGAGCCACAACACCAGCTACGCCTTCCCCGTCACGGTGAGCTTGGCGCGCATGCCGAACAAGCCGCTGGTGGTGCGCGAATTGGGCTACTGCTTCCCCAACCCGTACCGCGGCATGGGGATGATCGAGTCCGCCGCCTACGGCGCCTTCCTCGACCTCGACGCCCTCATCCTCTTCACCTACGACGCCCACGCCAACGCGCGCACGCTGGGATACTTCGACATCCACCTTGACCCCACGCGCTGGGGACTGGTCGGCGAGGCGGGACGCCTCTTTATGTCCGGCGAGGTGGCGCCGGCCAAGTACAGCATCGGCATCGGCTACTCCGAAGTGGACGCCTTCACCTGGTACGAATACCTGAACGACCTGTACAACCTCGCCTTCGTGACGAAGGTGTGCAACTACACCGACACGGTGAATCCGCACGCCTTCTCGCTGCTGCTCAGCTCGGGGCGGTCGTGCGCCGCGCGCTGGCCGGGCGACCGCATGGTGCTCTTCGCAAACCAGAACCACACCGACCTGCACTACCAAACCTCCTCGGTGGGGCTGGAGGTCGCCAACGGCTACTCGGTGCTCAACGGAAAGGCCGGCGCGCTGGATTTCACCTTCCACGGCATCGGCTACAGCGAAGGGGTGACGAAAACGGTGCAGGCGTGGCCCTCGTACTCCGCGCCCGACCTGCTGGCCAAAGGCTTCATGCCGGTGGCGACGAACGAAACCTCCGCGCTGGGCTTCGTGGATCCGGGCCGGCAGGTCATCTGCTTCCGCAACCTGAAGCACGAGATAGCCACCCGCGTGGCCCTCGACGCGCTGCGCGACTGGTACACCGCCTCCGTGTCGCACACCGACCTCGACCAGGACACCTGGCGCAGCGACACCGGGCAGATTCAGCGCCTGATGACTCCCGGCGTGCTCACCGTGGATACCCCGACGCTGCAGGCCATCGCCGGGCGACTGGACGGCACCGCGCCGCTGCAAACGAGCGCGCTGAAGCTGCACACCAGCACGCCCATCGGCACGCTGACCGCGGAAAGCCTGGACGGCAAACCGCTGAGCGCGACGGATACCTTCCTGGTCGGGATGACCTCGCTGGCGCACAACGACCAGCAGGTGCTCACGCCCACTCCGACCGGCCCCAAGCCGTTCCAGATCACCAACACCGGCGTGGCGCCCATCCTCACAGACGGCAAAGGCATCCCGCTGCCCACCCGCGTGGAGCTGAACGGCAAGCTGCTGCTGGAACTCTTCCTGCAAAACGGCACCTGGCAATACCTGACCGAGCCCGACCGCGCCCTGCTCTACCTGGACACCGGCGATATCACCATCAACCTGCCCAAGCGCCCCAAACTCATCCGCTGGTACGCCGACGGCGACCCGGTAGAGCTGACGCCGGAAACGACCTCCTTTACCGTGCCCACCGGGGTGAAGTATACGGAGATCGTATGGTAACTGGCCGACCAAGCGCCTGAAAAGGTAAACGAGCCTTCGTTGCCGAATATGGCGTGATGGATGGACGTTCCCCTAGACTGTGGCGGATTCTCATCGTCCCGGCGGTGCTGGGCGTCGTACTCGGCCTGGCCTCCTGCCGTGCGCAGCCCGTGCACGCGCAGACGGCGCCTCCCCTGCCGCCGATCCACGTCACCGTGGCCTTTGCGGGCGACCTGCTCATCCACGACACCATCCTCGACGACACCTCCGACGGCCACGGGGCGTATCACTTCCGCGAGGTTTTCGCGCCCACGGCACCCTTCATTCAACGCGCGGACTACGCGGTGGCGAACCTGGAAACGCGGCTGGCGGGCGAAGGGCGCGGCTACACCGGCTACCCGTGCTTCAACTCCCCCACCGATCTGGGCTGGGCGGCGCGCGCCACCGGTTTTCGCCTGCTGGCCACCGCCAATAACCACTGCCTGGACAAGGGGTATGCCGGGTTGGCGGCCACGCTGGACAACCTGGACGCCATCGGGCTGGCGCACGTCGGCACCGCGCGCAGCGAGACCGAGCGGCATACGCCGGTTATCGTGAGCGTGAAGGGTGTGAAGACCGTCTTCCTCAACTACACGGCGATGACGAACGGCATCACGCTGCCGAAGGGGAAGGGATATGCGGTAAACTACCTCGATCCCGACAGCGTGGCTACCGAGGCTGCCGCCGCGCGAGCGGCCGGCGCCGAGTTAGTGCTGGCGATGCTGCACTTCGGCAACGAGTACCAGCGCGCCCCCACCGCGGCGCAACGCACGCTGGCGGCCACGCTGCTGACGCATGGCGTAGATGCCCTCATCGCCGCCCACCCGCACGTGGTGCAGCCCATCGAGCAGGTGACCGTGACGCGCGACGGCAAACCCTTCACCGGCGTGGTGGCCTATTCGCTGGGCAACTTCATCGCCGACCAGCGCAGCCGCTACCGCGACAGTGGCATCGTGCTCTACCTGTCGATCACCAAGGACGCCGCGGGCACTCGGGTGGACGGCGTGCGCTACCTGCCCGTCTACGTGCAGCACAGCGACCACCGCTTCCGCGTGCTGCCGCTGCTGCCGGGCGTTGAACCGAAGTCCGACGTGCCCCTCGCCGCCCGCGACCGCTACCGCATCCCCCAGGTGCGCGACGAGTTGCACGCGCTGCTGGACAACGAAGCGTGGGGGGTGTCGGCGGTGCGGGAGTAACACGTACCGCCGGCGTCTCGCCGGCATGGGACAGATAGACACTGTGCCGGCGAGACGCCGGCGGTACGTTTACCCCACCACCACCCGCGCTTCCGCGATATCCTTCCCGATCTGCGCCAGCAGGGCGTCGACGGAGGGGAAGGCGACGATGTCGCGCAGGCGGGTGAGAAAAGACACGGTGAGCGGCTGGTCGTAGAGGTCGGCATGGAAGTCGAGCAGGTGCACTTCCAGCGAGGCGGGGCGGCCGAAGGTGGGGCGCGCGCCGATATTCATCACCCCGCGCCGCGTGGCCCCCGCGATGGTCACCTCCACCACGTAGACGCCGTCCTGTGGGAGCATCTTGTCCGGCGGCGGCAACAGATTCGCGGTGGGCACACCGAGCAGGTGCCCGCGCCCGTCGCCGCGCGTGACCACCCCGGCGACGCGGTAGCGGTACCCGAGCAGTTCCGCCGCCAGCTCCACCTGCCCCGCGTCCAGGCAGTGGCGGATGCGCGTGCTGCTCACCGGCCCCCCGGCGACCTCGATGGGCTCCACGATGTCGATCGCGATCCCCTCCGCATCCCCAAAGGCGCGCAGCAGCGCCGCCGTGCCGCCGCGGTCGTGCCCGAAGGTAGTGCGATACCCGACCACCACCATACGCGGGTGCAGTCCGGCCACCAGCAGGTCGCGCAGGAAGGCCTCCGCGGTGATCTGCGAGAAGGCTTGGGTGAATTCGGCAATCGCCGTGTAGTCCATGCCGGCGCGCGCCAGGCGTTCCAACTTCTCCGGCAGCGGCGTGAGCAGGCGCAGCGGGGCGTCGGGGCGCAGCACGCGCGACGGGTGCGGATCGTAGGTGAGCGCCACCGCAGGCAGCCCCAGGCGGTCGGCGTGGGTGCGGCAAGCCGCCAGCAGCGCTTGATGACCACGATGCACCCCGTCGAACATGCCCAGCGTCAACACCGACGCGGGGAGCAAATTGGGATGAATGCCGCGAAGAACCTGCATGCCGACTCCAGAACGCGAAAGAAGATTCAGAATTCACGCTGCCCGTCATGGCGAGGGTCTGCGCCATTGGGCAGCCGAATCCGTTGCTCCCGATTGTAACACGCCCCTGCCGCTGCTTCAAGCGCGGGCGCGGGGGCGGAAGTTACGGTGCGACACGGGCATTTGTCGCAATATGCATACAAGGAAGCGGGCGCCACGGAGGGAAGATGGGGGGAGTGAGTCACCGCCGGCCTTTCCGTGCCGGGCGAGAGTGTTGCCGCCTTTTGTACCAATATCGCCACACACAGTCAACGCGGCACGTATTATACTGTAACGACACAAGCGCTTCGTGCACTATTTCGAACAAGCATGTACCGCTGCGACGCCATTTGTACGGAAGCTTAGCATAGTGGGGGAGAGGAGAGATGACATCGATGCCAACGCATGATAAGAAGAAAACCGGTCTGCGCCCGATTGATATCCGCGATCTGATGGAGCGGTTGCGCCTGGGTATCGGTCAGGCCGCCGCGCTTTGCGATGTCTCCATCCGTCAGTTATCCTACTGGACGGACAAAAATATCATCCAACCTGTCGATGACGAGAAAAACCGCTGCTACGATTACGGCGCGCTGGAGAAAGTGGCGCTGATCAAGCAAGCCCTCGACCAGGGGTACAGCCTGGAAGGGGCGGTGGCGGAGGCGGATGCCTTCATCAAGCGCCGCGATCAGGAGCGCTCGCGCATCGAGGGGATGCCGGACGGCGAGCTGGAGCAGTACGTGCTCAACCAGGCGAACGCGCTGCAGGGGCTGGCGGAGAAGGTGCGGCGCGAAGTGCGCACCTACCGCGTGAGCGGCCAACTGCAAGGCGTAGCCGCCTCGCTGGGCGGGGTGGACCGGCTCATCTCCTTCTTCGAGGCGAATCCGTATACCGTCAACACGGCACGGCAGATTGCCATCCGTCTGGGACGCGATATGTCGGAGGTGGAACGCGAGCTGCAACTGCTCGAACAGAAGCATTTCATCCAGAAGATCAGTTACCCCGGGTCCGATGTCTACCGGTACATTCCGCAACGACGCTAGCCCAACACCATTTTCCGCCGGGGTTCGCCCCGACACGACGCAGATAGGGAGGTTCACAGCCATGGCAGCGATGATAGGTGGACGACAGGTGCCCCTGCAACGCGTACCCTCCGGGGTGCCGGGTCTCGATACGTTGTTATACGGCGGTTTCCTGGAGGGAGACGCCGTGCTGGTGGCCGGCGCGCCCGGCACCGGCAAGTCGACGCTGGGCATGCAGTACCTATACGAAGGGATCACCCGCTACGACGAACCGGGCTTTTTCATCACCTTCGAGGAGTTCCCGCAGCAGATTTACCGCGACGCGCTCAACTTCGGCTGGGATTTCCGCAGCCTGGAAGAAGCGGACAAGCTGAAGGTGCTCTTCACGTCGCCGGATCTGATGTACCAGGACATCAAGCGGCACGAAGGGATCTTCCCGGAGATGATCCGCGAGATCGGCGCCCGGCGGGTGGTGGTGGACAGCATCACGCACTTTCAGCGCCTTGCCGCCAACGCCGGTGAGCTGCGCGAAATCATCTACAGCCTGATCAACGCCCTCAAGCGCGAGGGACTCACCCCGCTGCTGCTGCGCGAGCTGATGGAAGGCGAGGCGCTGGGCACCGTTGCGGAGGAATACACCGCCGACACCGTGCTCTACCTGACGATGGACCGCATCGAAGGGCAGCGAATGCGCTTCCTGGAGATATTAAAGAGCCGCGGGTCGCGCCACGTGCCCGCCAAATCGCTCTTCTTCATCCAGGAGGAGGGGCTGGAGGTCGTGCCACCCTTCCAGGAAGCCTTCTTCCGCTATCAGGAAGCGATTTCGGTGGGCGTGCCGGATATCGACGCCATGCTCGGTGGCGGCATCCCGTACGGCGCGCTCTACCTGTTTGAGATTTCGCCCGAGCTGCACCAGGAGATATTCGAGCTGAACTTCATCCGGGAGACGCTCGGTGCCGACGACCTCTACATCGAGCTGTCGGCCAATACCACGCGGGCGGAGAAGCTGCTGGAGCAGGCGCAGAGTTACGGCATGCGCGACGAGTTGCAGACGGGACTGACGAATGATCTGCTGCGCATCGTGCACGTGGCGGAGGCGGAGGACGCGCTGACGCTGCCCGAAAGCGAGCCGGACGAGGAGGAGCCGCTACCGGCCTTCTACCACGCGCTCGAGGAGCTGGACAACGTCTTTCAGCAGACGAGCCCGGCACACCGGGGACGCTTGCTGCTCGACGTGACGCGCCTGTTCTCCGCGGACGAGGCGTTGTTCTACGAGACGCTGGCGCTGGTGCCGGATCTGCTGCAGCGCTACCGCGGCGTGTGCCTGGCCTTCCTGAACCCGGAGGCGGTGCCCGCCGACGCCTGCGAACGTCTGCGCAGCGAGGCCGACGGCATCGTGCGCCTGTGGACGGAAGGGGGCTACAAGTACATCCAGGTGGCCAAAACGGTGAACTCGGTGCTCACCCCCGTGAGCACGGTGGTCGAGACGAACTCGCCGCCGTACTTGAAGATTCTCCACTACTAGCCCGCAAACGAAAAAATGGCCGCGAGCGTCGCTCGCGGCCATTCTTCGAAAAGTACCCAGTGCCAGCCGAAACGTGAGTCTCGACTGCCCCCTTTGCACTGGGCCACTCATTTTATACCCGCGCCGTTGCCGTTTACACATCGATTTCGATATTATTCATCTTTTGTCCGGTTTTTTCATCGTGCGAGTGGACAAGGAAACTGGTAAAATATCCGTACTGACACAGCCGTAGTATTGCTTGAACAACCAACCCGTGCCTTGACATTGCGCACCGTTTCGCGTACTATATTTCCCGTATGCCCCCGTGGCCAAGTGGATAAGGCGCTGGCCTCCGGAGCCGGAGTCACAGGTTCGAATCCTGTCGGGGGTACCAAATTTCATTCGGGTCGCTAGACACACTAGCGGCCCTTGTGTTTTGGTGCTCACGTTGAGCTTGGAGAAGCATACTGAACGGCTTTCTGTACACTGGATGCAGCCGTCCGACACTATATGTGGAGTTCGAAAGTACGACTTGAATGATCTTCCGCTTCTCATGGATGGGCTGCAAGTCGTAAATATCGACGGCGCGACTGGCTATATCGAGCAGCATCGCACCCTCCTCAATGTATGTGTAATTCGCATTACGGTGCTTTTGCACCTCGCGTTCGATCTCTTTCAGCCGTTCGTCATACTCGTGGTGTTTGCGTTCGAACATCTCGACGGTGACACGTCCATCAAGTCGATCTTCATACATTATGTCGATCCGCTGCTGGATGCGCGCAGACTCCGTCTGTAGCCGCGTGATCGCCTGCTGATGGAAAACCTTCTCATCCGTGAAACTCGACTTCAACGCGGCGACCAGCCAGGCCAATACGCGTTCATCAATCTGAACTGCACGTAGCGCATCACCGAATTGCCGGACGAGTTCTTCCTCGCGCACATATTTCTCATGGCAGTTTCCATGTCCACCGGTACAGTGGTAATAGATATACTTGCCTTTCTTTAACTCGGCAGTCAATACACACCCACACTGGCCGCAGGTCAGCAGGCCCTGGAAAGGCCAATCGTGCTTCTGATAATGCGAACAACCATTGCTTTTGCCGGTGAGTACACGTTGGACCTGGTCCCACAACTCTCTGCTGATAAGGGGCTCGTGACTGCCGTGGTAGAGCTTCCCGTCCCAGATGAACTCTCCGTAGTAGATCGGGTTCGAGAGGATAGTGTGGATGACGCTCTTCCCGATGCGATCGCCCGACTTACGGTATACCAATCCTTCCGCCTTGATCATACGCGTCAAGTCTGTCAGCGAGTGACTGCCGGTGGAGTACCATTCAAAAAGCTTGCTCACCAGTGGAGCACGCTCCGGATCAGGCTGGATAACCCGCCGGCCGTTGCATTCGACGTTCATATACCCCAGTGGTCCTGACGACGGATAAATTCCTTGCTGCGCTTTTTCGAGCATCCCCTTCTTCGTCTCCTCGCTCAAGTTGTCGATGTAGTTTTTTGCCATCAGCACCTTGATGCCGTGAATGAACTTCTGGTGTGACTTGGAGTCGCGCGAGAGCACTTCACCCTCTTTGACCAGGTGGATGTTCAGATCCAACTCATCGACATCCAGCGTCACCAAGTCCTTGAAGTTGCGATACAACCTGTCGGTTTTCTCAACGAGAACGACCGAGCAGGCATCTGACTGCGATTTGAGCTTCGCCTGTTTCTGCAGGAATGATACCATCGCGTTGAAGCGCGGACGCCCAGCCCGTTTCGCCGTTTCGACATCGGTAAACTCCTCGATGATGGTGAACCCCTGCTTGACGGCATAGTCGCGCAACAACTTTAACTGCGCGTCGATCGAGAAACCTTCGCGCTCCTGCTCTTTTGAACTGACCCGGCAATACAGTACTGTCGCCGCTTACCCTCTGCATCCCCGCTTTGCTCACCCGTCCTGGCCATCCGGCATGACAGCGGGGTGTCACTCAGGTACACTGAGGGACATCTTGTTTGAAAGGTCGGGGAGAAGGGGTGTGCGTGGAGGCCGGTC
>CAIYQO010000073.1 GCA_903928345.1 uncultured bacterium
AGGTGGTCCACCTTGCCCTTGATGGCGGCATCGGTGAGCACGCGCGTCGTCTTCTGGAAGGAGGCCGCCGACAGGAAGGAGTCGGTCGCCAGGGAGGACTCGGTGATGCCGAGGAGCACCCAGTCGGCCTGCGACTCGATCCCGCCCGCTTCGCGGATGCGGCGGTTTTCATCTTCGAACTCGAAGCGATCCACCACCTGCCCGGGCAGGAATTCGGTGTCGCCCGATTCCGTCACCTTGCGGCGGCGCAGCATCTGGCGCACGATCACTTCGATGTGCTTATCGTTGATATCGACACCCTGGCTACGGTACACGCGCTGGATTTCCTGTACCAAGTATTCCTGTACGTCACGCGGACCGCGCATGCGCAGGAGTTCCTGCGGATCCAACGGGCCTTCCGTCAGCGGGTGCCCGGCCTTGATGGCGTCGCCGGATTCGACACGGAGCGAACCGCGGTAGGGTACCATGTAGCGCTCTTCGACGACCACGCCGCCCACGCCGGCCTGGCGTAACTTGGCCAGTACCTGGAGCGTGAGTTCCTTGCCCCCTTCCACCAGCACTTCTTCCGACTGGGGGTCGCGGACTTCGGTCGCCAGCAGCTTGCCGACGAGCATTTCTTCCGGTTGCAGCGGCATGTCGGTGTGAATGACCACCGTACGGCCACCGCCCAGGGTGTCGATCTTCGCCACGTTGCCGTCGACGTCGGTGATGATGGCCTGCCCCTTGGGTTTGCGCGCTTCGAAGAGTTCGACCACGCGCAGGAAACCCGAGACCTGCTGCTCCATCACCTTCACCTTCTTCTGGATCTGTTTAACGCGCTCGCGCTCGGAGACTTCCTGCCCGAGTTGGACGCGACCGCGGTTCACGTCGTCCAGAATCTGCTGCAGCGTGCGGACCCGTTGTTCCTTCACGTTGACTATGCTGGTCAGATACTGCCCCGCGACACCACCGGTATGGAAGGTGCGCATCGTGAGCTGCGTGCTCCGCTCACCGATGGACTGCGCGGCGATGATGCCCACCGCTTCGCCGGCTTCGACGAGACGCCCCCGTGCCAGGTCGCGGCCGTAGCACATGGCGCAGATGCCCTGGCGCAGCTCGCAGGTGAGGGAGGAGCGGATGGGCACTTTGCCAACGCCCTGACGGCCGCCACCTATACCACCACTATGCGCGAGATAGACCCGTGCGTCTTCATCGCGAACGAGAGCGCCAGCAAACCGAGGATTCGCACCAATCCTGGCGAAATTAATCTCACACGCGATATCGAGATCGCGCACCTTCGTCGGATCCTGGATGCCGTAACAACACCAGTAGCGATCATCGCCGGGATTCGGATCTAGAAGCGTCCAGATGCGTTCACGAGGTAACCAATGAACGGTGTAAGATCTGCTGGCGCTTTGGAACCCTACAGTGCGGGGGTACACAACTGCGCCTGTCTGCATGCGCTGTGCGTACGCACGAAACGATCCGGCAATCTCCTGTTGGTCGATCAACGGTGTCAGCATCAGGCATTACCTCTTTCAACGTTTCACTAGCTTACCAAGCTTTGTGCACGACCGATTGTCTACGCCGCCACGCACTCCGCGCGCGAGCCGATCTCGGCGAGAATGCCGAAGAGGCTGTCGATGTCCGGGCCGGTAAAGATACCTTCGACGCCCAGGGGGTTCATGTCGGTATAGGGTGACTCGTAAAGCAGCCTGGACGCCATCACCCCATGCTCTTCGAGGTGGTCGGTGATCAACGTCAGTAGCTCGGACTGGTTCGGGGTGAGCGGTTTGCCGTAGAAGGTGGCGAAGGCGCGGTGGGCGGCGTCGCGGTCCAGGCCAACCAGGCTGCGCACGAAGAGACCCAGGCCGTGGCTGATTTCTGCCGCGCGCTGCACATCGGTCATGGTGCCGATACCGCCATCGACGAGAAGGTGCTCCAGATCAGCGAGATCGCCGGGCATGAGCGGTTCATTCTGCCGCAATTTGCGCACGGCAGGACTATCCTCGTGCGCTTGCAGGAAGTGCCGGGCTTTGGCGCGGAAACGTTCAAAGTTATCCGGCGCGGTAAAGCCGGGCAGTGCGACGGGAGTCTCCTCGCCCATCTCATCTTCGAAGTCGGTGTAGACGACCTTGCGCTGCCGTTTGTCCAGCAGTTTCACCAAGGCGCGTAGCCGTCGGCGCACGGTTTCCAGCATCGGTACCGTCACGTCCTGCCACCACTCATCCGTCTGCAGATCCTGGATGAGCGCCAACTGCTCGCGCACCATAGGGATGTCGGCTTTCTCTTCCAGCAGGCCGGCGATCTCCCGTAGCTGCGTGCACAGCCGCGTGTAGGTCGGCTCCGCATGGAGCAACGCGAGTTGCAGCCGTAATAACAGATAGTCGAAGCGTTTGGCTTCCTCATCCTCGGCGGCCAACTCCGCGGGCAACCCGGCGATATTGCGGGACAATTCGATGTGATCGTCGGTGGACAGCACCGCCCATGCTTCCGGCTGTGCGAACTGTTCGACCAGCCGGCGTTGCGGGCGCACCACGAAGTTAGCCACATTCATCGCGGCCACTTCGCGGCGCAGCAAGTCGGCGGTGTCGCGACGCAGTGCGTTTTCGGTGAGGTAGGCTGGTTTGTCTTCCCCGACGCGATCCGCGGTTCCACCAGCACGGCCATCCAGTGCCGCCAGCAACTCTAACCGGGCGCGAAAGAGGCGCGTGCCGAGGGAGGCTGCCAGCGCGCCGTCCGTTGTCTCAGGGTTCTGGCTGAAGAACTCCAGGTTCTGGCAGTAGTCGAAGATGAAGAAGTGCGCCTTGTCCATGCCGGGGCCGAACAGGTTCGCGCACAGGCGCGTGCCGCGTCCGACCATTTGCCAAAACTTCGTCTTCGAACGCACCAGCTTGAAGAAGACCAGGTTGACCACCTCCGGGATGTCGATGCCGGTATCCAGCATGTCCACCGAGATGGCGATGTGCGGCGGCTTCTCCAGATGCGAGAAAGTCTCGATGAGTGTTTGCGCGTAGTCCACCTTCACATCGATGACGCGGGCGAAATCCCCCCGGTAATGCGGGTAGTGCACGTTGAAGCGCTGGGCGATGAACTCGGCGTGGGCGTGGTTCTTCGCGAAGATGATCGTCTTCCCGAGCTGGTCGCCGCCTTTCACGTGCAGGCCGCGCGTCATCAGGTGAGCGAGCACCTGGTCCACGGTGTCGGCGTTGAAGAGCCAGGCGTTCACCGCGGCGGCTTCTACCCGGTCGGGCACCGTGCCGTCTTCGTCCCAGTCCTTCTCTTCCCACTGTTCCTTCTCGTCGTCGGACAACTCGTCGTACCGGATGCCTTCGCGCGGGAAGCGCAACGGCACGGACACTGCTTGCGCCGGTACCAGATAGCCGTCGCGCACCGCCTCGCTCAAGTCGTAGGCGTCGGTGGATACGCCTTGCTCCAGGTCGAAGAGGCCATAGGTGTCGCGGTCGACCTCGTCGCGTGGGGTGGCGGTGAGGCCGACGAGCAGGCTGTCGAAGTATTCGAAGATGGCGCGGTACTTCTGGTACACGGAGCGGTGGGCTTCGTCGATGATGATCAGGTCGAAGTGGCCGGGGCCGAAGCGTCGCTGGCCGTCGCGTGTGTCGTCGATCAGCCCCATCATCGTGGGATAGGTGGAAACGAAGACGCGTCCCTCGCTCTCCTTGTCCTCCAGCAGGTTCACCGGGGAAGCATCCGGCAAGTGCTTTTTGAAGGCGTTCACGGCCTGGCGCACCAGCGCGGTGCGGTCGGCGAGGAAGAGTATGCGCTTGGCCCAGTTGCAGCGCATCAGCACATCGCACAGGGCGATGACGGTGCGCGTTTTGCCGGCGCCGGTCGCCATCACCAGCAGCGCCTTGCGGTCGTGGTCGCGCTCGAAGGCTTCGCTGATGCGGCGGATGGCCCGCTGCTGGTAATACCGCTCGACAATGGCGTCATCTATGGGCGCGGATGCCAGCGATTTCCGTGTAGTGCGCCGCTGCAGCAGCAGTGCGAGTTGATCCTTCGTGTAGAAGCCTTGCACCGCACGCGGCGGATATTGCGCGTCGTCCCACAACCAGTGCTCGTAGCCGTTAGTATAGAAGATAACCGGGCGGCGACCGAATTGCGTTTGCAGGCAGTCGGCGTAGAGTTTGGCCTGCTGCTGACCGGCGTGGGCGTCGCGGCGGGTGCGCTTCGCCTCCACCACCGCCAACGGCAGGCCGTCATCGCCCCACAGGACGTAATCCACATAGCCCAGACCGGTGGGGTTGGGCATGCCGCGCACTTCGTATTCGCGGTCCTGCGGCGCGTCCAGCGCCCAGCCGGCTTCGCGCAGCAGCAGGTCGATGAAGACATCCCGCGTCTCCGCTTCGGAGTAATCGTGTGCGTCGGGGGTGGCGGTGTTCTGTACCTTGGCGGCGGCAACCTCAGCGCGCAGTTGCTGCAATGCGGTGTCCAGCGCCGCGTGGTCGGCCTGCAGCGCCGCCAACTGCGCATCCCGCGCTTGCACCTCCGCAGCCAGGGTCTGCACCTGCGCCAGGGTCGTCGCGTGGGTAATCACCGTCTGCGGCACACGGGCGGGATCGAAGGTAAGGGTGTCGGTGGGCCGTGTGCCGACGGCATAAGTGCGCGCGATCCAGAAGAGCAGGTGGAACAGCTCTTTCACCGCCGTCAGCGCGTCAGCAGGACGCACCGGACGATTGCTATGCACCGCCTGGTTGCCCAGGTCTTTGATCAATCGCGCTTTGGCGAAAATGGTCGGACCGAGGATGTCGCGAAAGGTCGGTTCGTAGAGGAGCGCGCTCAAGTGGTCCTGGTACGGGGGCGTCAACGCCGCGTCGTGGGCATACAGCCACTGCGCCGCCAACTCCAGTGTGCGCCGGGCGTAGAAGCTCGCGCTCCGCGGATCGGCGGCGACTAGCGCCTCCGCCTGACGCGCAGACGTATGCAACTCGGGCCATTCATCCTGAAGGAATGTGAAGTTCGAAATACTCATACCACCGTCGTGATGCCAGCCTTGCGGTCAATAAAGGCGTTCATACGCTCTGCCAGCGCCGTGCGCCGACAGGTCAGGAAATCGCGATACCGTGCCAGGTGCCACAGCGCCTCTTCGTCCGGCACCTGTTGCGCGCGCAAGGCGTCGACGCTCTGTGAGGCGATAATTTCATACAGGTATTCATGTGGGGGGCGATTGCTAAGCCGCCGGTTGGTCTGTCCTGTGATGAAGGCCATGTTGGCGATTTCGTTGATCTCCCCTGTCTCGAAGCCCCGCGCCTTGAGCAGCGATTTGGGAAAGATGTGGTGCCATTGGATGAAGTGCATCCGCCCCTGGTGCGTCAGAGAAAGGCCAAGTCCACTAAACCAAGGCGTGCTGTTCCGTTTGCGTCATGCGGTTGTCTTTGACCCGGCTTACGGCGGCAAGGGTGTGGATAAACATCGGGGATGAGAGCAGTGTTTCATCCTCGATGCCCGCGTTGGTGCGTAAAAAGTTGATGGCGAACCGCAAGCCTTCCTTCGCTTGCTCCCACCCGTCCTGCAATTGGGTGATCGATGTGCCGGCGACCGCGCGGAAGAGGCACTGCTTGGTGGCGAATACCACAATGGCGCGGACAAGCTGCCCCAGGTCGATGGTAAACCAGCTCTGCTCACACTCGTCCTGGAACTCTTCGAGTTGCTTGAGGAGATTGGGCCAGCGCGATGTCATCTGCGCCAGGGCCAGGTCGGAGGAGCGGAGTTTGGCGCCCAGCGAATTCACGCGCACGAAGATTTCCGTCACCTCTTCGTAGCTCATCGCACGTTCCAGCACATGCACGACATACTGGTATTGTCGAATCTGGCGCAGGCGGGTCAGTCGGTCGGAATACTTCTGATACCGGGGATCGTCTAATGTGCTGACGCCGGCCTTCTTCAGGATCGCGGTGTCGCTAGCCGTGGCGAACACTTCGCTCACCGATACCCAGTTGGGCAGTGCCGCCAGGTTACGGCTGGAGACGACGAAGGTCCGCAGGTTCAGTCGTTCGGTGAGCAGGGAGTCGCCGTCGCCGGTATCGTCGGTGTCATCGACCACCTCATCATCAGGTTGCAGGGGTGAGGATTCGTCGTTATCCACCTCGACGATTTCGGTGGGCGCGCCTTCGGGATGCTCAAGGTTGAAGAGGATACCATTTTCGGGCTACTCACCGTGCTCGAACGCCTTGACCGCAAAAGCGGTAACAACCACTACTTCCGATTGATAACGACGGCAACTACACCTCGACCAACTGCCGCTGGGCAACCATCACGCAGCAGAACCGCAATACCCGGCGCGTGCGCCGCATCACCGCGTTCGGTGAAACGAAGACGCTTTCCGAATGGGCGGAAGACTCCCGGTGCCAGGTCTCGTACTATACGCTCCGCCAGCGCGTCGTATATCTCGGGTGGGCGTTCGAGGCCGCCCTGTTTACAGGCAAACATGAGCGGCCCCAGGCAAATGCGGCATAGTATTGATACAGTTACCGCTTATCTCGTCGTCCCACGCCACCGTGGGCCGAGTAACTTCGTCACCGGACTCGCCGCCCGATGATCCTCACGTGCATCCGTATCAACCAGGTGGACATAGCGATTTGTCATCGCTGGGCTGGTATGACCGAGTAGGCGCTGTAGATAGGCCGGATTTCCACCGTCCGCGATATACTGGCTAGCGAAGGTGTGACGGAACTTATGCGCATGCACGCGAATGCCCGTACGCTGCTCCAGACGCACCAGGAACGAGCGGAAGCCATCATTCGTGAACGGTATGCCTTCTTCGTCGATCCACAGCGCTTTCTCATACGTGCGGGTACGGCGATGCGCCATGTATTTTAACAGCATGCGGCGTACCGGGCTGGAAAACGGCACCAGGCGCTCCTTCCGCCCTTTACCGAAGACGAGGAGTTGGCAGGTGGTGAAGTCGACATCTTCCAGCTTCAAACCGGTCAACTCGCTCAAGCGCAGGCCGCAATCGAGCAGCACCAGGAGCATGGCCGTATTTCGAATGCCGACGAAACCTTCGCCGGCATCGGCCAACAGGATGTGAATCTCATCGGCGGTTAAGGGCTGGGGGATCAATTGGTCGCCTTTGAGCTTCCGAAGACGCTTGGAGGGATCCTGGTTGATGATCTCCTCCTGGTAGAGGTAATGGAAGAACACTTTCCAGGTGGTAATCACGTGGTTGGCGGTGCCGACACTCCAGTTGCGAAGCTCGCGGTAGTGCATGACCAGCGTCTTCATCTGGAGCGTGGTGATCGCGGTTGGGGGTCGGTCGCCTGCGGCATCGATGAGATAGCGCATATACAGACGATAGTAGCGGATGGTCTCTGGCTGAAGATTTCTCGCCGCGCAATCGGTGAGAAACCACTCTGCCAGAACCCGCACAGGAAGATTATCCGGCGTAGACGCGTTTTGGGTCTGCATGAGGGTGTCGAGAAGGTCTGCCATAGGCTTTTTGCCGACACACGGACTGCACAGATCCAGTTCCGACCAAAGTGAAATCGCCACCGCCGAAAACCACTACACGTAGTAGCTTCACGACGATGGCGACACTATAGGTAGTATGGTGGCCCCGGCCGGATTTGAACCAGCGACACGCGGATTTTCAGTCCGCTGCTCTACCAGGCTGAGCTACAGGGCCTTGTGACGGGGCTAAGTATAACGGGATTCGTGGTTGAGGTCAACAGGGTGAGCAAACTTTTCCACGTCGTACCGCGGAGGTGACTTCCTGTGCGGCAACGGCGACATTTGATGCCGGGAGAACTTTTTGCATTATTTTTCCGACAACCGGAAGGAACGCTCTCTCGTGAAAGCGAATTAAGGGTCAGCGCGCCTCCACAGCTCCCTTAACCGGCCGCCTCGGAGTGCTGCACACATCAACCCACCAGAGGAGGACTGACCATGGCAGAGGGTTACTGCGTGAAATGCAAAGCGAAGCAGGAGATGAACAACCCGCAGCAGGTGACGCTGGCCAACGGCAAGCCGGCCACCAAGGGCCAGTGCCCGAAGTGCAGCACCACGATGGTGCGCATCGGCAGCAGCAAGTAACTGGCCGGCCTCGCGCATTCCGCGCGACAGTTGGATCATCGGAGTACCCGCAGCTAGCTGCGGGTACTCTGCTTTTAAGAGGAGATCCAGGATGCACACCGTGCTACGCAGTTGCCTGACTCCTGACTCCTGAATTCTAACTATGCCTGAACTACCTGAAGTCGAAACGATACGCCGGCAAGTGGCGCCGGTGGTCACCGGGCGGCGCATTACTGTCGCCGCTTACCCTCTGCATCCCCGCTTTGCTCACCCGTCCTGGCCATCCGGCATGACAGCGGGGTGTCACTCAGGTACACTGAGGGACATCTTGTTTGAAAGGTCGGGGAGAAGGGGTGTGCGTGGAGGCCGGTC
>CAIYQO010000074.1 GCA_903928345.1 uncultured bacterium
GACAAGTGGTTGCAAAATGCCATGTTCCTTCACGCTCGCCATGAGATCCGTCAAATCATCCTCCGCGAAATGATGACGAGGTTGACGTGGGTTTGCAACAATATCGTTTGGCGAAATGCGAAGAAGCCGCTCGGTGTGTTTTTCAGGAACATCGTGCAAAATTACCGGAGCAACCGGAAGAACAACGTCAGCAACCGGCGCCGGCGGCTGTGCCGACGACCCTGCAGGCGGCAATAACGAACCCAAGCCTCTTCCCAAACCTCCTTGAATCTTCTGCATATTACACGGCGGCAACGCCGGCTTCTTCACGGACTAAAAATTCTCGCGCTAATCGTTCGTATGCCTTTGCAGCCTTTGAATCAGGATCATAGTGCAAAATAGTCTTCCCAAAACTTGGCGCTTCTGCTAAGCGCACACTTCGAGGAATGACTGATCGAAAAATCTTTCCAGGGAAATGCTTGTACAGCTCTTGCAGAACTTGATTCGACAAATTTGTTCGCGGATCGAACATCGTAATTACCGCACCCATAATGCCGAGATTCGGCTTAATGTGTTCGCGAACCAAGTTCACCGTGTGCATGAGTTGACCAAGACCTTCCAAAGCATAATACTCCGCCTGAACTGGAATAAGCACACTATCACTCGCAACCAAGCCGTTGATTGTGAGCAACCCGAGCGACGGCGGATTATCGATAAGAATGTAGTCGTAATCGTTTCGGATTGGCATCAACGCAGCCTCGAGCTTTCGCTCGCGATTAAATTCGGTGACGAGTTCAACCGCAGAACCGGCGAGATCTGGCCCGCCAGGAAGCAACGCAAGACCAGGATGATTCGTACCAATGATTAAATCTCGCACCTGATGCGTTCCCGCCAACGCCTCATAGGTTCCTGAAAGTTCCGTTGGACTCTGGCCAAATCCGCTTGTCGCATTTCCTTGAGGGTCTAAATCCACCAACAATACTGACTTTCCCAAATGCGAAAGATACGCCGCCAAATTCATGGACGTGGTGGTTTTGCCAACCCCACCTTTTTGATTCACCACCGAGACAATATGAGCCATAAGATGGCTGCAGTATAGCAACAAAAATACTCGACGAAAAGCCGAGTATTTTTGGTTGCGGGGACCGGATTTGAACCGGTGACCTTCGGGTTATGAGCCCGACGAGCTGCCTGGCTGCTCCACCCCGCATCGACTTGCATAGTATCCCACAGGTCGCGGCGGTTGTCAAGGGTGTTTGGCGACTTTTCTGTCCATGCGCGTTTACCGGAATGGCCACTTCTGCTATACTAGCCGCCGGTAACTAACCTTGCAGGGGGTAGTATGAAGTCAGCGTTGATGGTATGGGGCGGGTGGGACGGCCACGAGCCGAAGCAGTGCGTAGACATTTTCGCGCCGTTTCTGCAGGAGCAGGGGTATGACGTGCGCGTGTCCGACACGCTGGATGTTTATACCGAGAAGGACTACATGCAGGCGTTGAGCCTGGTCGTGCCGGTGTGGACGATGGGCAGCATTACCGGCGAGCAGGAAACCGGCCTACTGGAGGCCGTGCGGAGCGGCGTGGGCATCGCCGGGTGGCACGGCGGCATGTGCGACGCGTTTCGCCAGAATACCGAGTATCAGTTCATGACCGGCGGCCAGTGGGTGGCGCACCCGGGCGGGGTGATCCCCTACACCGTGCGGATCACCAAGGCGGACGACCCGATCGTCGCGGGCCTCGGCGAGTTCGCGATGGAGTCCGAGCAGTACTACATGCATACCGATCCGGGCAACGACGTGCTGGCCACCACCACCTTCAGCGGTGAGCACTGCGCGTGGATCGCCGGCACGGTGATGCCGGTGGTGTGGAAGCGCCAGTGGGGCGCGGGCCGCGTCTTTTACACCTCGCTGGGGCATGTCGCGAAGGATTTCGACGTGCCGGAAGCACGCACTATCGTGCAGCGCGGCATGTTGTGGGCCACTCGGTAACCATCTCAACCGCCCGCGGGTTCGTGCCCGCGGGCCTTTTACGGAGGACGAGTCATGTCAACCAAGACGAAAGTCGGCGTCATCGGCTGCGGCGCCATTAGCGGCGCCTATTTCAGCCAGTGTCCCAAGTTCGAAATCCTCGAGGTCGCCGCGTGCGCCGACCTGCTGCCCGAGCGGGCACAGGCGAAGGCCGCGGAGTATGGCATCGCGAAGGCGTGCTCGGTCGACGAACTCCTCGCCGACCCGAGCATCGACATCGTGATCAACCTGACCATCCCCAAGGCGCACTTCTCGGTGGCGATGGCGGCGGTGCAGGCGGGCAAAAGCGTGTGGAACGAGAAGCCCCTCACTATTACGCGCGCCGAAGGCCGGCAGCTCCTCGACGCCGCCAAAGCGCAGGGCGTCCTCGTCGGCTGCGCGCCGGACACCTTCATGGGCGCGGGCATCCAGACCTGCCGCAAGCTCATCGACGACGGCGTGATCGGGCAGCCCATCGGCGCATCGGCCTTCATGATGTGCCACGGCCACGAAAGCTGGCATCCCGATCCCGAGTTCTACTATAAGGTCGGCGGCGGCCCGATGTTCGACATGGGCCCGTACTACCTCACCGCGCTGGTGAACCTCATGGGCCCGGTACGGCGCGTGAGCGGGTCGGCACGCATCACCTTCCCCACGCGCACCATCACCAGTGAGCCGAAGAACGGCACCGTCATCACCGTGGACGTGCCCACCCACGTGGCGGGCGTGCTCGACTTCGCCAGCGGCGCCATCGGCACCATCGTCACCAGCTTCGACGTGTGGGCCGCCTCCCCGCCGCCGATCGAGATCTACGGCACCGAGGGTTCCATGCGCGTGCCCGATCCCAACGGCACCGGCGGACCGGTGATGATCCGCAAGCCCGGCGACAGCGACTGGCAGGATGTGGCGCTGACGCATCCGTACGCGAGCATCTCGCGCAGCACCGGCGTGGCAGACATGGCCTACGCCCTGCGCTCGGGACGCCCGCACCGCGCCAGCGGCGTGCTGGCCTTCCACGTGCTGGACATCATGCACGCCGTGCACGATGCCTCGAACACGGGGCAGGCGCAGATGCTGACCGGTGGCGAGCAGCCCGCGGCGATGCACGCCGACCTGCCGGAAGGCGTGCTGGACGCGTAGATTGCCGAAATATTATATACTGCAGATCCGTTGGTTCGATTGCAGAGTTGTCTGCAATCGAACCAACGGGTCTATAAGGAGTAGAAATGATAACATTTTCACCACCAGAACTGAGAGAACAGTTAGTTAAAGCTAAAGAGTTACTTGACGAAGTCGCTCATTGGCACTTCTACCCCGTTGACCAAGATTTTGACCGCGAAGAGTATAATGATGATAATGTAACTATGGAATCAGATTTTGAACTAGAGTTGTTTAGTGCATTGGATTCTATTACGATCACTGTCGAAGATGCATTGCAGTTTGCTGAATGGTTAAAGCATGGGAGAGTTATTAATAGGGGGATGGTAACAGTACCGGGTCAAACAATCATATACATTGAGCCTGTTAACGAAAAGGCGCAAGGATTAGTCTATGAGAAATCTCCATGCTCAATCTCATCTTTCGAGATTGAATGTAACTATATTTCCAACGGTACAGCATGCACAATAGACATGATCGAATATATTAATCCATTTAATATCCTTGCGGAGAAGTATTTCGAACTACACAGAAAGAGTTATGCTTCTTTTGGTGAGCACGATGTATTTGTCGAAATTACCTATGAAGGCACTATTTCGCAAGTTGATGCCCAATAGATATGTGATTCTTTCTTGTTTCAATTGATGACTTGTCATGATTTAGTATTCCGTTGCTCTGAATTCCCAGTTAGTCGAGAGATTGAATATGCGGATATCGAAATTGATACAACAGATATCACGCCTCTTATGCTCCGCCAAATTGATCTCAGTAAAGGAATGAAGGAGTTGTACCAGCTTTACATAGAAGGTGCAACATCAAATAATGATGAATGGTCGTTCGTGTCATTTGTAAGGGTTATTGAGTTCGTGTCGATGACAGTTGCGAAGAGAACAGCCCACGATGAAATTCGAACACGTCTTTCCTGGCCTGAAGCGTTACGGCCAGATGCATCATTTATAGATGGGTTAATAAAGTTAGTAAACGATCAACGTGAATACTACAAACAGAAAGAATACATAAAGAGGGCAATGGTGGAATGCTGTGATCTTACTAGAATTACTGATTTGTTACCAGCATATCTTGAAGGGGTAAAGAAATCTATAATAAATGAAAAGGAAAGGAAGTCAGCATATGAAGATTTGAGTGAAGCAATCTATTCAACAAGGAATTATCTTGTCCATGCAAAGGCTGCTTATGAGATGTCAGGCAAGGAATGCCCTGATACCCAACTTGGGTCATTTATTTTAGTAACAAGAGAGTTGGCATACCAGGTAATATGTTGGTATGCAAATCTTCCTGAACATGCGCGGGTATGCTCGGAAAATAGATAGCATTGTAGAATGTAGGCTTGTAGGGCGTCGATTTCCAAGTAACGCTGAAAGGGTTTCCATGCAATACCGTGAGTTAGGCCGCACCGGGCTGCGCGTGTCGCAGTTGGGTTTTGGCGCCATGCGCCTGCCGATGACCGAGGGCGAGACGCCCCGCGTCGACCGGGCGCTGGCCATCCCGATGATCCACCGCGCCTTTGAAGCCGGGGTGAACTACATCGACACGGCCGTCGGCTACTGCCACCAGGACAGCCAGCGCGTGGTCGGCGAAGCCCTCAAAGGCTGGCGCGACCGGGTGGTGCTCTCCACGAAAAACCACGAATATGCCGACGAGAAGGCGTGGTGGACGAATTTGGAAAACAGCCTGGAACGGCTGGACGTGCCCTTCATCGACATCTACAACCATCACGGCCTCACCTGGCAGCGCTACGTGACCGACGTGGAGCCGCGCGCGGGCAAGTGGATGCAGGCGGCGAAGGAGCAGGGGCTCATCAAGCACATCTGCTGCTCCTGGCACGACGGCAACGATTCGCTGAAAAAGATCGTCGCGTCGGGCTACCCCGCCTCGATCACGCTGCAATACAACATGCTCGACCGCCAGTTGGAGGAGGGCATCGACGCCGCGCAGGCGGCCGGCATCGGCGTGGTGGTGATGGGCCCGGTGGGCGGCGGGCGGCTGGGCGCCACCAGCCCGGTGCTCGCCGAGTTGATCCCGGGCATCGAGCATGTGCCGGAGCTGGCGCTGCGCTTCGTGCTGTCCAACCCCGCGATCACCATGGCGCTCAGCGGCATGAGCACGCTGCGGCAGGTGGAGGAAAACCTGGCCGTCGCCGCCGACGCCATCAGCCTGTCGGAGGCGGACAACACCGCCATCGCAGCGCACCTGGTGCAACTGAAAAAGATGGCCGACCTGTACTGCTCCGGCTGCGGTTACTGCCTCCCCTGCCCCGCCGGCGTGGCCATCCCGCGCATCTTCGAGATGTTCAACCTGGGCCGCGTCTACGGCCTGTGGGACGTGGCGCAGCAAGGGTACGAAGTCACCGGCAAGGTGCCCTGGTTCCCCGGCAACCACGCCGACGCCTGCACGGAATGCGGCGCCTGCGAAGACAAATGCCCGCAAAAGCTGCCCATCCGCGCGCAGTTGCAGGAGGCGCATGGGGCGCTGACAGTGAAATAAGGCTGCTGGGGTGAGAGACGGATTAACCACAAAGACACAAAGGACACGAAGGTTACGCGTAGGAGAGGATGAAGGGTTCGCACGCGGGCCGGCGGCAGGATGACGGCGGATAGCCCGTGCGGGGGCTTGGGCTTTGGGGGAACGGATTTCACTTTTGGAACGGGGTAATAATGACGGCCTGTGCGCGAGATTTGTTCTCGCGCACAGGCCGATTTTTTTTTGCTTGCACGGATGCCCCGCGCGACCCCACCCCCAGCCCCTCCCCCAGGCGCCTCGCACGACTCGGCTGAGAGAGGGGGGCACCGGAGTGGAAGGCGAGAGACACATACATTTGCCGCATGTCGGCAGCGCCGGTCGTGGGGAGCGTGCATCGTTGCCGGTTCCGGGCACATGTGCGTTGGAACAGGGGTTACGCGGGGGGTAGGCATAGAGCATGGATGCGCGCGAGGACGGACCCTTTGAACCCGGGAAGCTGGCACGACCGGATATCGAGATCAGCATCGAGGCGATGTGGCAGCTCTATGGGGAGATCAACGAATGGATCCGCGCGCAGGATTTTAAAGCGGGCGTCGTGCTCGCGGCCAACGGGGTGGTGGTCATCGCCGGGATCGCGCTCGTGCAGAATGGCGGTGGCATGAGCGCGGCGCTGCACACACAGATTATCAGTCTGTGCTCGACCCTGACCATCCTGACCGTCATCATCTCCTCAGCCTTCTCGGCGCTGTGCCTGGTGCCGCCGTTACGCGAAGGCGCGGTAACCTCGCTGTTCTTTATGGAGTATATCGCGCAGCATTATGCGTCCGCGGAAGAGTACGCGCGGGAGATCCGCGCCACCCTCGCCAGCGCCGACGCCAACCTGGCGATGATCAGCCATCAGGTGTGGTCGAGTGCCCGCAGCGCGCACCGCAAGATCACCCACATCAACTGGTCCATCCGCTTCTTCATCCTGTCGTTGTTTTTCAGCCTGCTCGCGATCCTCTTCGCTTATCGCTGACGCCACGCGTCCAGCGCCAGCCAGAGCCTGGTGAGGGGCAGGCCGACCACGGTGTAGTAATCGCCCGCGATGCCATCGATAAGCACGGCGCCGCGGCCCTGGATGCCGTAGGCGCCGGCTTTGTCCAGCGGTTCGCCGGTGGCGAGGTAGGCGGCGATCTCGGCGTCGTCCAGCGGGCGGAAGCGCACGGTGGTGGTGACGGCCTCGGTGACCTCGGTGCCCTCCGGGTGCGCGAGGAGGGCGAACGCGCTCACCACGACGTGCGACGTGCCGGAGAGGGCGCGCAGCATGGCGCGGGCGTCGTCGAGGTCGCGCGGCTTGCCCAGCAGGCGCGCGGGCTGCCCGTGCAGGCACGGGGCGTCGAGGCCGCCACCGGGGAGCACGACCACGGTATCCGCGCCGAGGAGCAGCGCGGGCGTGGGGGACAATTCGGCGGCGGCGGCGCGGGCCTTATCGGCGGCGGCGCGCTGGGCCCAGGCGAGGATCTCCTCACCCGGCGCGGGCGGGGGCTCGTCGGTGTGCGCGGCGTGGACGGTGACCCCGAGCCCGAGCTGTGCAAGGAGGGCGGCGCGGCGGGGCGACGCGGAGGCGAGTATCAGCGGGCGGGTGAGGGAGATGCACATAGCAAAAAAGCCGGCCCCGGAAAGAATTCCGGGGCCGGCAGGGTCGCTTATTGCGGCGGCTGAGTGGGGCGCATCGGCGCGCCGTCCGGCGCGGGATGGGCCTGGGCGTGCGTCTTCAGCCAGTCTTCCAGGGTTTTGGCATACGCCGTGTCACCGAGATGCTGCAGCGAGAGCAACACCTGCTGGCGGATCTGGAGGTTGTTCTCGTCCGCCGTCTCCACCGCGAAGTGGTACTGCTCGATGGCTTCCTTCGTCTTCTTCAGCGCGGCGTACGTGTCGCCGAGTTGCTGGTGCATGACGCAGATCGACGATCCGGAGCTATTGAAGGGCAGCGAGCGCTCCAGGTACTTCGCGCGGTCGGCCATGTTCGAGGTGCGCGGGGCCAGGTAGGCCGCAAAGGCGGCTTTCACCAGCTCGGGCAGCTTGGGATCGTCCATCGCGGCTTTGCGCGCGGCGTCGGCCTTCACCGTGTCGCCCATGGCGTCAAAGTAGTACGCCTGCAGCTCGGGGGTGTTGATCTGCACGTTGGCCTTCACCCGCAACGACGAGATGTAGGAGGAGCCCAGGCTCATCGCATAGCGCTGTCCCGTTTCGAGGCGGGCCAGTTGCATCGCGTCGGCGTCGGTGGCTTTGAAGTCCTTCGCGGCGGCGCTCGTGGTGGGCCGCAGCTTGTCCACGCGCACGAAACCGTAGCCGGTGCTCGGGGTGGCGTTGTGGTAGTCCGACTCGGACATCAGCATCACCGGGCTCAGCATCCCCTTGTCGGTGGTGAAGATCTGGTACTCGGCCACGATCGGCAGGCTGTTGGCGCCGGCGCTGACCCAATCCAGGTTGCCTCCCCGCACCGCGGAGGTGTCGCCGGAGTTTTTGCGCGCCTCGAGGGCGAAGGTATCCGGCTTGGCCTTGATGCGATTGTAGACTTCCATCGCCCGCGCGCTCGCCTTTTGCAATTCGTCGGCGTTGGCATGCGCGGCCTTCACGAAGATGAAGCTGGCGTAGACGTCCTGGGTCTTCATCTTCTTCACGATCTCATCCGAATCGGGGCGCTGCGGCTTCAGGTCGCTCATCACGGCTTTGCCGATGAGATCCTGTTCGGCGAAGGGTTTGAAGCGGTCGTAGACGCCATTTTTGCTCATCAGAAAGTCGTTGACGATCCAATGCTTGAACTGTTCCGGCGTGGGGTTCGTCAGCTTGGTCATGCCGGGCTGGGAACCGTTCTGCTTGACGAAATCTTCCATCTCGCTGGTGAGGAACTCGGTTTCCGTCTTCGGCTTGTCCGCGGGTTTGGCCGCGGCCGGCGGCGTCGCCGCGTTGGTCGCGGAGGCCGCGGCGTTGGCCGGGGCCGGCGTCGTCGCGTCAGCGGGTTTCGGGGCGGCGGCGGCGGTTTTGGCCGCGGCGGCCGCGTCATCCTGCTGCTTTTTGAACTTGTCGGCGGCGGTTTTCTTCGTCTGCAACAACTGCATGTCGGCGTATTCGTTGGCGAATTCGCGCACGCGGCCATCCAGCCCCCAGCCGCCCAGGTGCAGCGCGTCCAGCGCTTCCTTCGTCAGCTCCTCGCCCATCACCTTATCGAAGATGCCCTGGCGAAGATTGAGCACGCTGTCGACGTTCGGCTCCGCCGTTTTCGTCTGCTCTTCATACAGCTTGTTCAGCGTGTCCGCACTGATGCGGTGCCCGTCCACCACGGCGACGGTGTTGCCGTTCGGCGGCACGAAGCCGCCATGATCGGATGGATTGGGCAGGCGTCCCGGAATACTCAACATGACGATGCCGATGATAAAGACCACCACGAGCACCCACAGGATGATCGTGGCGGACGATGCCATCTTACGGCGCATGGACATCAATGACATGGATCGAAGCTCCTCATAAAGACTAGGGCAGGTCGACTGACCTGGAATCAAGCCGTGACATTATACCCGACGGCGCGCGTTTCGAAAAGGGGACGGGCCGGGTGACGCGGCAATAGGCGGACGCGGCTATACCTTGATTTCGTCGCGCGCGCGCTGGGCCACCTGTTGAATTTGCGTGGTATGCTGCACCAGATTGTCGATAGAGCCGTTCAGGTTGTCCATCACGTTGCGCGCATATTCCAGCGCCCCTTGCCGGATGGCGTCGCCTTCCTGGCGGGCCTGCTCCACCATGCGCTGGCCTTCCGTCGTCGCCTGCCGGGTGATCTCGTTATTGGAGATCAGCAGCCGCGCGTCGTCCTGCGCTTTGCGGATCGTCAGCTCCGCCTGTTCCGCGGCCTCGGTGACCATGCGCGTGGCCTGATCCTGCGCTTCGGAGAGGATCCGCTCCTTCTCGCGCGTGATCTGGTCGGCGCGCTGGATCTGCTGCGGCAGTGACACGCGGATCTGGTGCGTGTAGTCCAGCACATCGTCGGCATCGAGAAACATGATGCGGCGGAAGAATTTCGACTTCTTCTCTACCAGTTCTTCCAGCTCGTCCAGCAGCTTGTTCACGTCCATTGCAACTACCTCGTTAAGTACAAAATCGCCCATACGGGCGCGATTATGCGTCGGGTTCCCGCGCGGCCAGGGCGGCGGCCACCGCGGGCGGTACGAAGGGGGCGATATCCCCCCCGAAGCGCGCCACTTCGCGCACCAGACTGGCGCGCACAAAGCACAGGGCCGGGTCGGCGGGCAACAACAGCGTCTCCAGGCCACCCAACGCGCGGTTGGCCTGCGCCATATCCAGCTCGTAGGCCAGGTCGCCTGCCCCACGCACGCCGCGCACCAGCAGGTTGACCTCCAGGGCGCGGGCCGCGTCCACCACCAGGCCGTCGAGGCGCACCACCGTCACCGTGGGCCACGGCGCACATACCGTGCGCAGCAGCGCCAGCCGCTCCTCCACCGTCAACCAGGGGCGCCGAGCGGGATGTACGGCCAACCCCACCACGACGGTCTCCGTCAGGCGCGTCAGGCGGCTGATGAGATCGAGATGCCCATTTGTGACGGGATCGAAGGATCCGGTGAATAACGCGCGCATGGCCTGTTTTATCCAACCTCGACTTGTCCCGTATAATATAGTGTTCTCGCCAAGCTGTAAAGGGTTGCCCCAGCAAGCGAGCGCCTGTTGCCGCCTACGGCACGGCCGACGCGCGATGACACGTTAATCTTCCCCGCTCGGAGATGAATCAACCGTCGGAACACAACTTTTCGCACCGCCCGCCCGCCGCGAAAGAGAGATACAGATTCCTCGCCGGGGAGGCTTGCCTTCGCCGCGCCCATATGCTACACTGCCTCGAACACCACGGAATCCGGCGACCGGCCCCTCGGCGCCGCAGGGAGTTCGGCATGTTTTCCAAGACCGGGTTGGCGAAAATGATCGATGTCGCCCTGTTGCGCGGGAACGCCACCGGGGACGATGTGCGCCGCGTCTGCGCCAATGCGCGCAAGTATCATTTCGCCGCCGTCACCGTCTTCCCCTACTGGGTCGCCCTGGCGCATCGCGAGCTGCACGGCTGCGACGTGAAGGTCAGCACCGTCGTCGGCCTGCCCTTCGGCGCCCTGTCCCCGATGATCAAAACCGCCCAGGTGCGCCAGGCCGTGCACGACGGCGCGTCGTCGGTGGAGATTGTCGTGAATATCGGCGAGCTGGTCGCCGGCAACTACGAGCACATCCGCCGCGAAATCCACGAAGTGGTGAACGCCGGCAAGATGCGCGCCCTCACCGAAGACGGCGGGGAAGTCGCCGTGATGATCACCCTGGAAACCGCCCTCACCACCCGCGAACAACAGCGCCACGTCTGCGAGCTGCTGGCCGAATACCGCGGGGATTTCATCATCACTAACACCGGCTACGCCACCCGCGGCTGCAGCGTGGAGGATATCCTGGCGCTGCGCGAAATGATCGGCCCCGACCTCGGCATCAAGGCCGCCGGCGGCATCCGCGCCGTCGAGCAGGTGCGCAACCTGGTCAACGCCGGCGCCAACCGCGTCGGCACCAGCGCCGGTGTGCAGATCGTCGAGCATTTTGAAGACGGGCGACCGGGGCTGGATTAACCCCACACCCCCGCAATCACCCCCCCGCACTGCGGGCACGCGCCGTCGCGCAGGTCCGACACGGCGCGATAGCCGCTCCGCCGAATTCCCACCGCGTCGCAGGCCGGGCAGTGCGTCTCCTGGCGCGGGTCGTCCGCCACGTTGCCCACGTAGACGTAGCGCAGCCCCGCCGCGCGTCCCAGCGCGTAGGCGCGCTCCAACGTCGCCAGCGGGGTGGCGGGCAGGTGCGCAAAGCCCTCATACGGGTGAAAACGCGTCACGTGCCACGGCGTATCCGGCCCCAGCGCGTCGACGATCCACCCGGCGATGCCCGCCAACTCCGCGTCGGCGTCGTTTATCGTGGGCGTCACGTTCGTCACGCACTCCACGTGCATCCCCCAGCGCGCCTTCGCATACGCGGTGCCGTCCAGCAGCGCCGCCACGTCGGCGAAGCCCGCCACCGTGCGGTAGGCCGCGGGGGAAAACGCCTTGATATCCACCCGGTAGGCATCCAGGTATGGGCCGATCAGGTCCAGGTGGGCACGCGTGGCGGTGCCGTTCGTCACATAGGCGGTATACAGGCCGTGCGCCTTCGCCAGCCGCGCGCCTTCCAGCGTGTGCTCCAGCCAGATCGCCGGGTCGTTGTACGTCCAGCAGAGGCCCGCCGCTTCCACGTGCAGCGCGGCATCCACCGCCGCCGCGGGGGTCAGCACGCGCAGCGCCGGATCGTCCTCTACCGGTGCGCGACGCGACAACTCCCCGTTCTGGCAGCCCGGACACTTGAAACTGCACCCAAAACTGCCCAGCGAGAGCACCGCCGTGCCCGGGTGGAAGTGGTAAAGCGGTTTCTTTTCGATGGGGTCGAGGTGCACCGCGCTCACGCGGTCATAGATGAGCGTGAATAGCCGCCCGTCGCGATTCATTCGCGTGCCGCAGATCCCGCATCCCCCGGGTGCCACCACGCAGCGGCGCGCGCATACTCCGCAGCGGACGCGGGCGTGGTCGAGGGGTTCATAGAGTAAGGCTTCGTGCATGGTATTCAGTATAACGCGAATCGCAGCCCGCGCAAGCGGCGGCCGGTTGCAGGAGAGGCGGGTTCGGGTATAAGATGATCCCGGAGGACGACGATGCGACGACGAACGCGGCGATGGGTGATCGGGTTGGGTGCGCTGCTCGCGGTGGCGCTGCTGGTGGGCGGCGTGCTGCGGCTGCGGCAACAGCAAGTGCCCGCGCCCCCGAGTGCGCCACCCCCCGCTCCGACGGCCACCCCGCCGAACTACCCGCCGCCGGAGGGGACGGTCTCCACCGCGCCGCCGATCACCGGCGCGGAGGCGCACGACGCGACCACCGGGTTGACGCCGTCGGCGGTGATGCGGATGGGTGAGACGGGTTACACGACGCGGTATCTGCAAAAAGTCGGCGCGGACACCCCGCAAACGCGCCGCGCCGCCCGGCAGACCTACCACATCATGCGCCGCATCTTCACCACGCAGGCCATCGGCAAGCTGCCCGCGTCGCAACAGCAGTGGCTGCGCAAGGCGCGCGAGGCGCTGGGGGATGTCACGGTGGCCATCAGCGCGCTGGAGCAGGGGAAGACGCGCGCCTTTCCCTCCGCCGATATCGCTTCCCCGCAGGAAGCGGGCGAGGCCGCGATGGTCGAGCTGTTGCCCTGCGCCGCGGCGCCGCCCCGCGATGCCCGCGCCCGCGCCGAGGCGACACGGAAGCTGGCCGCCGTGACGCGCGTCTACGCCGCCCTGCCCCCGACCATCCCCGCCGACGCGCAGGGGTGGCAGAACACCTACGCCACGGGGCGTCAGGAGCTGCACGACGCGTTGCAGACGCTGACGACGCTGCTGCCCACGCTGCCCGACGCCGCCGCGCTCCGCCTCACCACCTTTTGCGCCACACAGGCGACGATGCTGGCGCGCCAGCCCTTCGTGAAACCCGCTACAACGTCGGCAACGCCTGCACCACGATCAACTGCGCCTCCAGCGGGCGCAGGTTCGGGGTAAGGCGCAGATAGCCGGTGGGCAGCCAGCGCGACGGCACCACGGAGTTGTCGAGCAGGTTCACCGCGCGATACATCTCTGCCGGCAGCTTCACCTGCACCTCGCGCGGGCCGGACTGCGCCGTCAGCTCCTCCACCACGATGAAGGTGCGCGCGCCCGCCTGGAAGCCGTACCCGGTGACGCCGGGCGCAAAGTGCAGGGGATTGCCCGCCGCCCAATTCACCGTGCTGGCGAGCGCGCGGGCGAGGTCGTGATCCGCGCCCCAGTCGCTCCCCCCGTACAAGCTGCTGAACGCCGCCCGATGCTTGCCGTCGTCGATGATCTGCAGCCCCACGCGGTCGCCCGGCAGACGCAGCAGATCGCTCGCGGCGTCCTTTACGTGCACGAAGTTCGGGCCGGTGAAATTCGCGGGCACCGTGCTCGTCCACCCGGCGGGCAGCCCGGCAATGGCCTGCGCCGCGGGGGTGGCGGCGATGGGCAGCCCGGCGGGCACGTCCGGCGCATACTTCACGCCGAAGTAGGTGCTCAGCAGCGTCTCCTTTTCCGTATTCCCGCCGGTGGAGTACAGCGCCACCAACCCCTTACGCCCTTTCAGCTTCTCCAACTCGCGGTAGTCGGCGTCGCACGGCACGGCGTAAACGAGCGCGGTATTCGGCGCCTTGCCGATATTCGGCGGGCTGACGAAGGTGCCGAGGGCCGCGCCGTAGTTGCGCAGCGTCTCCCACAGGTTGCGCTGGGGATCGTCCATCGTCGTCGTGCTCAGGTTGCCCATATTCGCCGCCGCGGAGTAGTGCCCGGGCACCGGCGGGCCCTTCTGCGTGCGCTCCTGGCTCACCACGAAGCCCGCGCCCAGCGGTTTATCCGCGCCGATCACGTTCATTAACGCGAAGGCGCGCCCGAAGAGCTGCCACTCGGCCAGCGTGCCGGTGGAGTAGCCCATCACCCCGCCGAAGAGCGACAGCGTGCCCTCGTTGCGCCAACTCGGCAGGTTTGTCACCGGCTGCACCTCGCCGTCGGCGTCGGCCACCTGCAGCCAGATCCAGTCGTGCAGGGCGCGGCTGTAGTTCTCCGCCGACCAGATGCCCACCCCACCCTGCGCGTGCGGCCAGGTATACGCCTGGTTGTTGGTGCCCGGCTCCTGGCCGTGGAAGGTGGTGAGGGCGAAGTCGGGGGCCATGGCGCGCGCCGTCGCGGTGGCGTAGGCGCGAAAGCGCTCCCCGACGTAGACGCGACGCAAGCAGTTGTCCGGCTCCCCGGCGTTGAACCAGCGCCCGGCGATCTTCGCCCACTCGAAGCCGTTGCGCATGGACAGCATCGGCCCCGCCCAGTCCATCTGCGACCACATCACCGACCCCGGCGCCTGCGTGGTGCCGATTAACTCGGTGTTGCGCGTGGCGGCGTCGGTCACGAAGAAGGCCTCCCAGTCGACGGGGAATTTGTGCTGCAACTCGTCGCGCAGTTCGGTGAAGGTGTGCCCCTTCGCGGTGTAATGCTTCACCGTCTCCGCCCAGCGCACGAAGATGAGCACGTTGCGCGGCACCGGGTGCATGGTGAACTGCACCCACCAGTCAGCCAGCGCGCCGCCGGTGGGCACGTCGCCCTGCCGCGCGCGCAGGCTGGTGCGCTGCTCGCGCCCCTGCCACTCCCAGTAGCGCTCGCCGCTGGGCAGGAAGCTCGAGTTGTCCAGCGCGCTGCCGCCGCTCGCCGGGCCGTTGTCGAAGGGCCCCCAGCAGAAGTTGCGGCGGATGTCCGGCACCCAGAAGCCGCCGCCGTTGCCCGGCGCCTCGATCAGGTTGTCCAGCTTCCACCAGTCCAACTCGGGCGAGGTAGCGCCGTAGATTGTGGCGATGTCGAAGAGCGGCGCGTCGAAGGCGCCGAGATTGAGGAAGCCCGCGCCCGGCCCGTGCAGCCCGAAGCCGTTCTTGCGCGACACCGCCTCCGGGTCGCGCAGGTTTTTGAAGGGTTTGATCACGCAGAAGGGCAGCCGTTTGCACACCTCCTCGCCCTTCTCGTGCAGCACGGCGGTGAGTTGGTACGCCTCGAAATCGTCGTGCAGCGGGCGCGTCACGGTGATCCAGCGCTGCTCGTAAGGTGCCAGCGTCAGCGTTTCTGTGTGCAGCACGCTCGATTTCCCCGTCAACTGCGCGTCGAGAGCCAGCTCCAGCGTCACGACGTGCTTCTCCGCCGTGTGATTCGTCACCGCCGCGTGCAGGTGCGCCGTCTCGCCGGGGAAGTAGACGTACGCCGGCAACGCCTCATCCGCCGGCTGCCACGCCGCCCACACCTTGCGATACTGCGGCACGCCGGGAATGGCATCGGGCAACTGCCGCTCCGACGGATCGTCCGTCGCCAGGTTGACGGAGACGGGCGGGGTGGTGTCGACGAGAAGCTCGCTGTAATTGATGACTTGTGAGCCATCCGGGGTGAGGATTGCCGCGCGGACAAGGTATTCGTCCTTTAAATCGTCGCCAACATACCGAGGAGTATTTGTCAGGTCGATTGTCACGATGGTCTTGTTATCGGTAATCGTGATGGGTTTGCACTCCGAAGCCAGCAATATGCCTTCCCACGATTGAATCCTCACGGAGAGCAGGCCGGGGAGGCGCAGCATGGTACCTATTTGGAGCATAATCGCACGCTTGCCCGGTACCAGGGTGCATTTTTGAACGAAGATATTATTATCTCGCTTGGCACGCAACAAATAGGCTAGTTCAAATGTTCGATCTACTTGGATATTTCTGTATGTGCCATTAGCCGCAAGTGCTCCGCCTTCCATGTCATTCTGTTCGCCGCCCCAGTCTTCCCACAGCACGGGGGGACGGTATTCACCATTCATATTCCGTTTTGCCACGTGCAGATGCCTAAACATTAACTTCTCATATGCATCCGAGAATGCCTTACGAAGCGGATCACTCAGTTCATCAATCTCAGAATGGACTGGGTTGTTTCGAATATTAAATACCGTGATCAGCGTCGGTACTGGAATTATCCATGGTGCATCAGCGGGCACGGGGAGATCGAGTCCCTTGTAGGTGCTGAAGTCGGGGCGAAAGGCGAGGATGTTCTCACCCTCCTTCAATGTGGGCAGATAGAAGGTGGTGGTTTTGTGTGTGAGCTGCGGTTGTTCGTCTATCCATTTGCGTTCAACGGAGGTGAACCGTTTGCCGTTCAGCCAGATTTCCTTCACCAGACCGGGCTCGACGGAGACGGCCTCCGGTGAAGTGAAGTTGAGCAACATGCCGTGCATGGACTGGAATTCATCGGCGGTGAAGGTGGTGATGAACCAATCCGTCGTGCGCGCCGTGAAGGCGGCGAGATGCCCACGCTCCGGCAGTTGCAGCGGCAGCGGTTTGGTCAAGTCCGGCACCATTTGTGAGACGGCAGAGCGTTTCCAACATGCCAGTTGCACCTGGTTGTAGGCGTATTCGAGCAGTTCCACCGTCGGCGCGGTTCCGCCTTGCGTCAGGTAGAGCACGCACTGGCACACGTTCTTCCGCCCGGGATACAACGGCGCGGGTATCTGGAAGGTACCATCTGCGAGAGTACCCACCAGCATGTCATCGATGAAAAGTACGCCCGGCGCGGTAACATGGGACAGGCGGACGGCGCGTGCCGTTTTGGCGATGGGAATGTCGCACCGTGCCCACGTCGCCGGCGGGGGCAACGGCGCGGGGGATAGCGTCAGGCCGGGGTGGGTATCCCAAGCGGGGGTGTTCACGCGGCGGACGACCAGGGTGTTGGGGCCGGGTTTGAGCTTGGCGCCGGGGATGGTGAGGGCGGTCTGGGCCTCGGCGGTGCTCAAGGGGGCGCCGTTGAGCCAGGCTTTCAGCGTTTCGGGGCCGCCCGCGCTCAGGCGCAAGTCGGCGGGGTTGGGCTTGGCGTCGAGGGTGAGCCACAGCCAGGTGATGGGCTCCTGCTGCGGCGCGCCGGGCAGCTCGAGGGTTTGCGGGTCGTCGGTGGGTTGCGGCGCCTGCCCCCCCCACCCTTCCGCCTCACCAATGTTGTTGCGGTCGAGCCGGCAGCGCACGGTGCCGGCCTCCACGGTGACGGAGAGCAACCCCGTCAGGCTCCACGGCACCAGCGTGCCGTTCGGACGCGCCCACACGCGCACGGCGAGCAGCGCGTCGCCCGCCTTACAGCGGCTCAGCGGCACCACCGCCTGGTTCGGGCTGTCCGCCACCGGGGCGCCGTTCAGCCACACGGAGACGTGGTTCGTTCCCGCATTGAAGCGCAGGAAGCCGCCCGAAGTGACCGCGTCGGCGGGGATAGTCACCCGCGCGCGGTACCACACCGCGCCGTCGTGCTGATCCCAATGCACGCGCTTGCCGCCCACCTCGCGCGTCAACTCGCCCACCGGACGCTCCTCCCACGCGGTGTCGGCGAAGTCGGGGGCGTACCAGCGCCCCTGCAGGTCGATGTCCGTCACGTCGTCGCCTACCTGGGTGAACTTCCACGCCGCCGGCAACACGATGGCGGGCGGGGCGGGCAACGGTACCAGCGTCGGCAGCGGCTTCGTCGAAGGCGCGGCCGGTGGCGGGTCGGGCGTCCACCTCTCGTTCGCCAGTTGCGGCACGCCCCGCGGCACGGGGATGTCGCCCGCGGCGCGATACGTCCACCCGCCCGCCGTGGCGACGACTTGCGGGGTGACCGGCGCGTCGGCGAGCTTCACCAGCCGGAGCGTCTCCCCCGTGCGCGGCACACCCTCCGCCTGCACCGTGTGCATGCCGGGCGCCAGTGTATCCAGCGGGAACCATTGCATTCCCGCCAACGTCTCCCGCCACGCGTCGGGGAGGTCGGTCGCCGTGATCGGGGCACCGTCGATTTTCAGCTTATGCGACGGGCTCACCGCCAGCGCGTACCCGACGCCGCCGCCGGCGGGTATCTGCAGCCAGCCCGTGGCATCGGTGAAGAAGTTCCAGTCGTTGCGCCCGTTCGGCGAGGTGGGCGCCGCCTGCCAGCGCACCGTGCCGAAGGGCAGCCGCGGCGGACGCCGTTGCGCATACGCCTTGCCCGGTGTCACAGTCACCGGCCACACCTGCGAGATGAGCGGTTCGTTCGCTGCTTTCGACCCATCGATGCCGTGGGCGGCTTGCGGGGAAAGGGCGATGACTTGCCCGCCGGCTTTCAGGAAATCGGCCACCGGCGCGACCTCGGCCTCGGGCAGCATGTCGCCGACGATCACCGCAGACAGCGTTTTCCAGTCGGCGGGCGGGGTGGTGCGCACGTCGAAGCCCATGCGGTGCAGCGAGGCGCACGCGGCGGCGTCAACGCGCAAGGCGAGGATCACCGGTAGCGCCGCGCCGGGCTGGGTGTCCGCCAGCCAGCCGGTCAGGTTCGTGCAGAAGCGCGGGTACGACGCCCACCCGGCGAGGGTGGTGATGTCTATCCCGAGCAGTGCCGTGCGCCCGGCGCCGTAGCGGCCCACCGCCAGCAGGCAGCGGCGCTCAGCGTCGTCACCCCAGATCAGCGGCGTCCACTCGCGGGAGATCATCGGCTTGAGGATGGTATCGGGCAGCACCGGCCAGAGGAGATGGCGCGCCAGCGTGGGCGAGGTGGGCAGCACCACCGGCATATGCGCGGGCGCCGGCGGGCGGGCGGTGAAGTCCAACCCCGCGGTAATCGGGTGCGCCGCCGCTTCTACCAGCCGCGTGCGCCCGTAATAGTTCTCGATGCCCACCCCTTTGGGCGTGAACACGGCGGGCAGCACGCGCTCGATGGCGGAGTTGTGCCAGCGCTCCCAGAGCCCCTGCGGGTTGTCGCCGGTGTGCGTCACCAGCAGCCCGCCGCCGCGCTGCACAAACGCCTCCACCGCGTCCTCCTCGGGCACGGTGAGGGCGCTGTCGCCGGTGAGCACCAGCACGTCGCCGGCCTTCAGATCCGCCGGCAACGCCGTGACGGTCTCCGCGCCGACGGCCTTCACGAAGGGCGCCGCGTGGTCCGGTGTGTCGAGGATCACGATACGCGCGGAGGCGGCGAGGGGTAAGCATAAGATCAGGCTTAACAGGCACGCGCGCCCCCACCCCAACCCCTTCCTCCGAGGGGAGGAGCAATTTGTAGATGCGAACATGGTCAAAAATAACGTTTTTCATCGCGCGTCCTCCCCCGGGTGCTTCAGCGTGGCGAGGAGGGCGAGGTCGGGGCCGGGCGGGAGGCTTTCGGAGAGCACCCAGCGCTCGCAAGCGAGCACGGTGACGCCGCCGGAGCGCACGCCCTCCCAGCCGTTCGTCGCATACGGCTCCCAGGCGCCGCCCAGCGCGGTGGTGAGCCCCTGCACCGCGGTGCGCGCCGCGGCGGGGTCGGCAGTCTCCACCAACAGCACCTCGTTGCCGGAGGCGCGTGGGGTAAGGAAGTCCTCGTAGGCTTTGAAGCCCGCGCCGGCGGCGAATTTCAGCCGCCACAAGCGCTTCGGCGCCACCCCGGCGGCCTCCTGAAAGCCGGCGTAGTGCAACCCGGAACCCTGCAGCCAGCCCAGGTAGCGCAGCGGCGCGTCACCCGGCACGTCGGCGGCGGGCGCCCACGCGGGGAGCGGGGCGATGAACTGCGGATGCCCCAGCGCGCCGGGCGACCAGTCGGCGGGCACGGTCACCTCTTCCGCGGGCAGCACGCCATAGAGCTGCCCGCGCTCCAGCAGCGCGTTGGCCGCGCGCGCCACGCCGTCGGCGTCGGTGCCGGTCACTTTGAGTACGAAGTACTGGTCCGTCTTCGCCAACTCCTCCGGCTTCGACCCCAACCCGTTGGCGATGAGCTGCAGCGCGTAGAAGTTGCGCCCCGGTTCCAGATACCCCACGCTGCCGGTGAACTGCCCGGTGGCAAAGACGGTCAGGTCGCCCGCCCAGCGCCACGGCGCTTCCTCCGGGGTGAGTTTGTCGGCGGGGAAGGCCGCGCGCGCCGTTTCTTCCTCGCGTTGATACACCGCGCGCTGCGGGGCGGTCATCGCCCAGTGCCCCCAGCATTTGCGCAGCACCACGTTGTCCGCCCACGTGCCCACGGCGATCAAGTGGTGGCGCCCGGCGGCCAGCGGGTCGCGGTTGAGCGCCTCGGCGGAGCGCAGGTTGTCCGTCGGGCCGCCCCCCGCGCGCAGGGCGGCGGCGATGCGCGCCGCGGCATCCTGCTCCGCCCGCGGCGCCGCGTCACCCACGCACACCAGCGTGTTGGCCGGGAAGGCCGACGCCGGCAGCACCGCGTCCAGCGCGCTGCGGTCGAGCAGCGACGCCCCCGCCAGCACCGGCAGCAGAAGCACCAGGAAGAGGGCGGCACGCATACGCACTCCTTGCCGGCGGACGAGTTCAACGTTCAACGTTCAAAGTTCAACGTGATTGGATCGGTACGCGTGAAGATATGAAGCGTGAACTCAGCTCGCCGTTCATCATTGCCCTTTACTTCATCCCGGCAGGCGCTTTTCCTCCTCGCGCGCGTCCGCGAAAAGTTTGATGGGGTGGCGAGAATGAGAAAACGACGCGGCGGCGAATGAAACAGGTATGCCTGTGCTGTCGGACATCATGGACGGCGTGCTCTCGCTGCTCTTCCCGCCGCGTTGCGCGGTGTGCAACACGCTGCAGGAGCAGGTGTTGTGCGACGCGTGCCGGACGGCTTTCGTGCCGATCGGGGAGCCGTTGTGCCGGCAGTGCGGCCTGCCCCTCGATCCGAAGGCGACGGGGGACGAGCACTGCGCCGAGTGCCGCACCACCCCGCCGGATTTCGACGCCGCCCGCGCGGCCGGCCTCTACCGCGGTGCGCTGCGCACGGCGATCCACCACTTCAAATACGCCGGGGCACAGGCGCTGGCCGCCCCGCTGGCCGCCTGGGCGCGCACGCACCTGGTGCTGCCCTTCACGCCGGAACTGCTCTGCCCGGTGCCGCTGCATAAACAACGCGAGGCGCTGCGTGGCTATAATCAGTCCGGGTTACTGGCCGAGGCGCTGGGACAGGAATGGGGCATTCCGTGCGCCTCCGGGATACTGACGCGCACTGCCAATACGCCGCCGCAGATGCAATTGCCCGCCGCCCAGCGCAAACACAACGTGCACGGGGTCTTCGTGGCAAACCTGGACGTGACGGGGCGCGTGGTGGGCGTGGTGGACGACGTCTACACTACCGGCGCCACCCTCAACGAATGTGCCCGCGCCCTCAAGCGCTCCGGCGCCGCCCGCGTGCTGGCCATCACCATCGCCCGCGTGACGCTGGGGGGCGACGCGGATCCGTAACCCCCGCTGTGCGCATTTCCTCACGTCGCCGGGCGGTTGACCCGGAGTTGCCACGGGCTGCGGGAGGCGGCGCCTTCGGCAGCGGGTAGGATGATCCTGCGCGGAGGTGCGTGATGCAGATCGCATCCTTCATCCTGATCCACGATCGCGTGCTGCGCCAGTTCGAAGAGACACTGGCCGCGGCGCTTCCCGCGTTGCCCTCGCCCAATGCCGCGTTCGCGCGCATCGTGCCGTCGCGCCTGCAAGAACTCGGCGCGGAACATCCCATCAGCATCCCGTTCAGTTCGCTCTCCCCCCTCGACCAGGTGGCCGGGCGCCAACACGCGCGGTTGCTCTCCGCCTTCGAAGACCCGCAGCACCCCTCGCGCATCGGGCGCATGGCGGAGTCCTTCAACGTGCCCATCTACTACGTCTCTCCCCCCCGCGTGCGCGCCTTCGCCGCGGAGTTGGAAGCCCTGCGCGTGAGCCGCACGCTGCATCCGGAGGACGTAGAGACATTGCTGGGCCGTCACGTGGAGCAGACCGAGCTGCCCGGCGTCACTAGCCTGCTGGAAGCCTTCCGCCACGACCTCTACCGCGTCTACCAGGACGCCGCCGATGCCGGCAAAGGCGTGGTGGTGCTCGTCGCCAGCCAGCCCGACACGATCACCACAGACCAGGATTTTCCTCGCGCCGCATGAGGGTTGTCGTCGGTCTGCACGAAAGGATTTCTCCTGCTGGGCGGGAAGTACAGGGACATGCGATACACGCGCGTGTGGCTCTGCCTGTTCCTTTTTCCGCTCCTCGTACACGCGGGGGAAACGCCGGTCGGCTGGAAGGACGCGATGCGTCTGCCGGTGCCCGCCACCGCGCTGACGCACCCGCGCACCTGGCTGGTGTGCGGCGAATTCGCGCTGCCCACCGCGCTGGTGGGCGACGTGCCGACGGCGCAGCCGTTGGCCGGCTTCGCCAACGACTACCTGCAGCGCCACGGCGGCGAGGCGGGCATCCGTCCGGTGGAAGGGCTCACGCATCTCCGCCCCAACGGCACCCTCGCCACGTGGCAGGAATATCGCAGCCCCACCGACGCCGTCGGCTACGACGGCCCGCTGCTGCACTACCCGCCGAATGAGGTCGTCTGGTACGCCTTCACGGTCGTGCAGCGGAGCGTAGCCGGCCCGGCGGCGCTGGTGCTGAACGGCAACCAGCCGTACAAGGTCTGGGTGAACGGCGCGCTGCTCAACGCGCACTACTTCCCGCGGCCCGAGTGGTACGAAGACCGCATCAACGTGCCCTTCCAGGCGGGCGAGAACGCGGTGCTGGTGAAAATCGTCCAGCGCAAAGGCCCGAGCGCCGTCTCGCTGCGTGTGGCGGAACCCGCCGAGGCGACGCTGGAGGAGCTGGCCGCCCCGCGCCTGGCGCCGACGCTGCAGGAGGAGCCGGGCCGCCTGACCGTGCTCACCGACGACCGCCGTCGCGATTTCGTCACCGTCGATCCGCCGGTGCGCGTGGACGTGCTGGCCCCCGGCGGCGCGGTGCGGGCCACCGCCACGGTGACGCGCGGGGCGCACGCCGTCTTCCCCACCGCCGGGTGGCCGGAGGGTCCGTACGAGGTGCGCTGCCGCATGGAAGGGGCGCGCGACGACAAGGCCGTCACCGCCTACCGACTCGGTTACCAGGGTGACGCGGTGGCCGCGGCGAAGGCGCTGGCGGCGACGATGGTGAACCCCGCCGACGACACCCCCGCAACGCTCATCCGCGCGATGCTCGCCGACATGGTTACCGACCACGCCGACGGCAAACCGACGCAGATCACCCCGCTGCAGCTCCCCGATCTCTACCCCGCGCTGATGGAAGCGGCGGAGCTGGGTGCGGGAGGCGGCGCCCACGCCAACGGTTTCGTGCGGCTGGCCTGGCGCGACGAGGTGGATGGCGCGCCGCAGTTCTGCCGCGTCTACCTGCCCTACCACTACGATCCGGCAAAAAGCTACCCGCTGGTCGTGTCGTTGCATGGCCGCGCGGACGACTTTCCCGCCTACGTGCATTGGGGCAGCAGCGACCAGCGCCACGACGGCCTTGCCGACCGCTACGACGTCATCGTGGCCTACCCGCATGGCCGCGGTAACACGTGGTATCGCGGCATGGGCGACCGCGACGTGATGCGCGCGGTGGCGAGCGTGCGCGCGCGCTTCCCGGTGGACCCCGCGCGCGTCTACCTCACCGGCGGCTCCATGGGCGGCGCCGGCGTCTGGTATGTGGGCACGCGCCACCCGGAGACCTTCGCCGCGCTGGCGCCCTTCTTCGGCGGCTACGACTACCGCTTCCAACTCGACGACGACAAGCTCGACGCCCTCTCGACGCAGGAGCGCTCCCGCCGTGAACGCCTCAGCTACATCGCCCAGCTCGAGGGACTGCTTACCACCCCCGTCTTTGCCGGTCACGGCGATGCCGACCTGATCGTGCCGGTGGATTACTCCCGCTACACCGTGCGCCTGCTGCAGCGCTGGGGCTACGACGTGCGCTACTGGGAACTGCCCGGCGCCGGCCACGGCGGCCTCGACACCACCCCGGCCCTCGAATGGTTGCTGACGCAGCGGCTGGTACAAAATCCGCCGCAAGTGCGCGTGCGCGCGCTGGAGCTGCGCAGCGCCGCCGCCCACTGGCTGCATCTCGAAGCACGCCATGACCCCTACGCGCCGCTGCTGGCGAGCGCCGAGGTGGTGGCCGACAACACCATTCGCCTGGACACCGAAAACGTGCGGCAGGTGACGCTGACGCCGGCCGCGCCGCTGGTGGACTGGAGCCGCCCCATCACCGTGGTGTGGAACGGCGTCGCCCAGCGCGTGACGGGGGAAGGCCGGCTGACCCTGCGCGCGCCGGACTACACGCCACCGCCGTTGGCAAAACGCCCTGAGTTGGAAGGCCCGGTCAGCGACATCTGGAACACCCCCGTAGCGCTGGTGGTCGGCACCGCGTCGCCCGATCCGCTCATGCGCGCCCTCTGCGCGCGCGCCGCGGGGCGCCTGCAGGCGTGGTGGCTTGAGCGCCAGCACAGCCCGCTGCGCGTCTTCACCGACGCCACTATCCCCGACGCCGCCCTCGCCGCCTACTCGCTCATCCTCTTCGGCGGCCCGGACGAGAATCTGGTCGCCCGGCGCTGGGCGAACGACCTCCCGCTGAAGATCACGCCGTATACCGTCACCATCGACGAGAAGACCTTCCACGCGCACGATGCCGCCGTGCAGATGGTCTACCCGAACCCGCGCAATCACGACCGTTACGTCGTCGTCCGCGCCGGCACCTCGCCGCGCGGCATGTGCTATGCCGACTACCTGCTCAACGACACGGACTTCAGCATCGTCGATGCCCGCAACGCCGACCTCTCCCGCGCGGGCGACTTCTTCGACGTGGTGACCGGGCGCAACAGCGGGCCGGTGATCGCGGCGGGGTATTTCAATGGCGCGTGGAAGCTGCTCGACGCGAACATCGAGCGCACCCCCTCCTTCGCCCCCACGCACCCCTGGATGATGCCAGGAGTGGCCGACGCCGGTGCCGCGGCGACGGACAGCCTCTCCCTGGCGACGGTGGTGGAGACGGCGGCGGAGGGCGCCTTCCTCGACGTGACGCGCGACCGCACCGCCGCCGCCAAACCCATCACGCTGGACGACTCACACTACACCCACGGCCTCTCGCTGCCCGGGCGCTACTGGCAACCGAAGGACCCGTGCTCCCTCACCTTCGACCTGGGCGGCCGCTGGAGCACGCTGCGCGGCGTACTCGGCCTGGAGGTCGAGCACGCGACCCCCGAGCAATCGGCGAACACCGATATCGTCTTCATCGTGAAGGGCGACGGCGCGGAGCTGTACCGCTCCGGCCACTTCAACCTCGACACCCCACCCGCCGCACTCAACCTGGACATCCGCGGCGTGCGCACCCTCCAGCTCGTGGTGCAGGACACCACCACCGGCACCACCGCCGTGAAAGCCATCGACTGGGCCGCGTTGCGGGTGGAAGGCCACGCCGTGCTTCCCTGATCTCCCGCGAAAGTCGGGACTGCCACCATACGGTTATGGCATAATCTGACAGCCTCCTCCCCCACCCCCGTCACAGGACGTTACAGGGGTGGGGGACGGGTCTTCTGCCAAGTTCTACTTTAACGCTACGCGCCTCCAGGCGCGGTCCCATCCCCCACCTTCATATACGTCAACGAACCGTGACCTTTGTCTGTTCTCCGACCCGACGATAAATCGTCGGGCTATCGGCTGCGCCCCTTGAAAGGGGCTTGTCAAGCGTTCGTAACCTCTATATTTCACGACGGTAAGCCGATATAGTGACCGAGATGGCTTGTTGTCGAGATATTCACCGTGCGGCATTCCCTGCACAACCATCGCGCGGCCTACCAAAGCCCCATTCATGGGGCGCAGCCGGTAGCCTGACGATTTATCGTCGGGTCGGAAAAAGACAAGCATTATCAGCAAATTGACGCATATGTTCGTTGGCGACCTCGGTCGCGCGATATTCTCCCCGCCCCTAACCCCTAACCCCTAACTTCGGCTATAATACCCCCATGCTATACCGTGAACTGGGCAAGATGGGCGTTACCGTGTCGGCCGTGGGCTTCGGCGGGCTGGTGGTGGACCGGGTGGAGCCGGAGGAGGCCGCGCGGCTGGTGACGCAGGCGGTGGAGCGGGGGATCACCTACTTCGACTCGGCACCCGGCTACGGGCAGTGCGAGGAGCGCATGGGGCCCGCGCTGGCACCCTACCGCGACCGGGTCTTCCTCTCCTGCAAAACGGGGCGGCGCGACCGCGACGGGGCGCGGGAGGAACTCGACCGCTCGCTGGCGCGCCTGCACACCGACTACCTTGACCTCTACCAGTTGCACGGCATGACGGCTATCGAAGACGTCGAGCGCGTCTTCGCCCCCGACGGCGCCATGACGACGATTCTGGCGGCCCACGCCGCGGGCATCGTGCGCCACATCGGCTTCTCCGCGCACAACGAAGACACCGCCCTCGCCCTGCTCGACCGCTTCCCCTTTGAGTCGGTGATGACCCCCATCAACTGGGCCTGCTGGTACGGCGGCGGCTACGGCCCGCGCATTGTGGCCCGCGTGCGGGAGCTGGGCATCGGCCTGCTGGCGCTGAAGACGCTGGCGCTGCGCCGCCGACGCGAGGACGAGGAGCGCACGTGGCCCAAGTGCTGGTACGTGCCGGTCGACACGCTCGAGGAAGCCCTCCCCGCCGCGCGCTTCACCCTCGCGCAGCCCGTGCACGTGGCCATCAGCCCCAGCCACGCCGAGTTGCTCTGGCTCCTCTGCGACGCCGTCGACGCCTACGCCCCGCTGACCGCCGAGGAAGAAGCCGCCCTGATCGCCCGGGCGCAGACGGTGGAGACGATCTTTCCGCTGTGAGGAAACCGTAGGGCATGGGCGCCGTCCCATGCTGCTTACGATATCCTGCTCCGATGGAGCAGAGGGAAAAAGTCGTCGACTTTCCCCGCTGGCTCCATCGGAATAGAGATGCGGCGAGCAGGCATGGGACGGCGCCCATGCGCTACAACCCAATATCGCGCGCCCCCCTACTCCACCCGCCCCAACCGCGGGTCATCCTGCGCGTCGGTGATCTTCTTCTCCAGCGCGGCCAGTGCGTCGGGGGGGATGTCGGCGCGACGTTTACCCTGGTGGTATTCTTCGCCGCCGCCGAAGAGGACCGACTTCACGTCCACGTTGCCGGGGAAGGTCTGGCCGTTGCCTTCGAGGGTGATGTAGTCGCCCAGTTGGCCGGAGAGCTGCACCGCGCACCAGCCGGGTTGCAGTTGCAGGGTCGTCCGCCCGCCGCGCACCACGATGCCGCGCGCGCCGTCGAAGACGCGCACGCCGTTGGCGAGGATCGCGCTGACCCCGTGGGTGCCCAGCGGGTCGTCGTCCACGAAGACCCCCGCGCCGGTGCAGCGACGGATAAACACCCCGCGCACCAGCGCCGCGCCCCCCTCGCCCGGCCCGAACGGGCAATGGTTCGTGATCCAGACGCCGTATTTGGCGTCGGTGATGCTGCCGCGGTCGATCTCGATGTTCGGCGTGGGCGCCAGCGTCGCCGCGTCCCACACGAAGACCCCCGCCTCGCCGCCGCTGAGGCGGTTCCCCACCGCCAGCACGCGCGAGGAGCCGTGGACGCCCAGCAGGCACAGGCCGTAGCGGTCGGGATGCGCCGCGGCCGCGGGGAGGATAGCCACCGTGTTGTCGGCAAGCAGCACGATCGGACCCGGGTAAAAGTGCTCGAAGACCAAGTTCACGATAATGCCGGTGTAGTAGGCGCCGATACGGTTGCGCTGCACCACCGGCGACGGCGCGTACCCATCGCCTTCATGCAGTTGCGCGGAAAGGTTCGACACGTGGATGCCCACGGCGCAGCGGGTGAGGGTGTTGTCGCTGATCTCCCCCATGAAGCTGTCCCCGCCGACGCGGATGCCGTACGCCGTTGTCGCGCCGGCGGTGGCAAAGGGCAGGCTGTCCACGCGCACGGGCAAGTTGTCGATACGATTGCCGCAGATGCGGAAGCCGTCGGCGTGTCCCCCCTGCACGGTAATGAAGACCCCCGCCTGATACATGTTGCGGACGATGTTGTTGACGATGGTTGCCTGCCGCACCGCGCCGTTCTCCACGCCGATGCCCGCCGCGGCGTGCCCTTCCACCCCGTTTAACGGTACGCCGTGCGTCAGCGCCGGGTTGTGCCCGTCGAGGGTGAAGCCATCGACCGTCACGCCGTCCGCCCGCACGGTGACCAGCATACCCTTGCCCAGCGTAAGGTCGGTTGCGGCGGGAAGCAGCAGCGCTTCCGGGTGCCCGACACGCGCCGGGTTCGCCGCGTACGGGTCCGTCGCGGTCGGCGCATTCGGCGTCACGCCCGCTTGCGGCCCCGCCAGCGTCAGCGGGTGGGCGATCACCAGATTCTCCGCATACACGCCGGGCGCCACCGTCACCGTGCCTCCGTCGGCCACCGCGTCGAGACCACGCTGAATGGCGGCGAAGGCATCTACCCCCCAGGCATGATGTCCGCAATGCCCCCGCCCACTCCAGGCGGCATCCACCCACACCTGAGCGGGCGGCGCGGCGCAGAGCGGGAGTGCGAGGACAAGAAGGAGCAGTATATACGAACGAGTACGGAGAAAATGCATATCGACTCCTACAACCAAACCTAGGTGTATTGTTGAAACAAGTGCACGCTAGCTATAGCGTGAGCCTGAAAGGCTCCAATTCGTCAGCCTGGGGCGAAACCCCAGGTAGGAGGCAGGAAAACTCCGAGCCCTGCAAGGGCGATATTCGATTGCGGGGAAGTGAATTACGCCCTTGCAGGGCTGATGACTGTTCGGGTGTCCTGTACCTGGGGCGTGCCCCAGGCTGACGAATTCGAGCCCTTCGGGCTCACTACGGGAAGTATGCTCCTGAATCAACTGCATACCCAGGAACCAAAAAAGCCGCCGGCGCGAGCGGGTGCCCGCGCCGGCGGCGGGTGTGCTACGGCGCTTGTACCGTGTAGAGCTGCCCGTCGGCGAGCCCGACGAGGAGCGTTTTGCCCGTCCAGGTCAGCGCGGTGGGGTCTTGCGGCAGTTGCGCGCGCGCGATGAGCTTGCCGTCCTTGTCCAGCAGGTCCACCTGGCCGCCCCAGTAGGCGACCGCGGTGGTGTCGCCGTCGGCGAGCAGCTTGGGCACGCGGTTGGGGCAGGTGAACTCCCACGCCCCGAGGCGGCGCACCGTGTGGTCGGTCGAGGCGACCAGCGGCTGTGCCGCCGTGCCGCCCACCGCCAACACGCGCCCCTTGGCGGGCAACGGCACCAGGAAGCCTTGCCCGGCGAATTTCCCCTCGCCCAGCGCGAAGGAGCGCAGCTTGGCGGCCCCGTCGGAGAGCAGCCACGTGCCGCCCGTCTGCAACGCGGCCTGGCTGCCGTCCACGCCGGCTAGCTTCCCGGTCAGCGCGCCGTCTGTCGCCGCCAGCGTCTGCACCTCGGTAGCCGTCGCGGCATAGAGGCCGCCGGCACCGAAGGCCAGCGCGTAAAAGGGATCCGGTTGCGGGCGCGATGGCAGCGGCGGCGCGGCGGGTTTGGGCGGCATGGCGGTTTTATCCATCCCCGCCGTGTAGACGTCCCACGCGCGCGCCGCTTCGTCGGAGGACTTCACGATCACGTCGCGCGCCTTCACCGCGTCATCGTACTGCGTCAACTGCGCCGCGGTGACGCCGCCGGTCAGCCACAGCCGCTTCCCCTTCAGGTCGAACACGGCCACCTGCCCGTTGCGCCCGCTCGCCGCCAGCTTGCCGTCGGCGGAGAAGGCCAGGGCCAGCACCGCCGGCTTCTTCGTGTCGTCGAGGGTCTTGTCGAAGAGCATATTGCCGTCGGCCACGTCCACGCAGAGCACGTGCTGCCCGGCGCCGACCGCCACGTGGGCGCCGTCGGCGGATGGCGTGAGCGCCCAGAATTCGCCCGCGGGGAAGCTCTGCTGCCAGCGCGCTTTGCCGTCGTCACCGAGCAGCGCCAGCACGCCCGCCTTGCTCAGGCTCACCACCCCCTGCGGCGTGGTCGCCAGCGCGGCGACGCCGTCGGGGAGCACGGCAAGGCGCGCGGTTTTAGCGGCGGGCGGCGCGTCGGCCTTCGTCGCCGGCACCACGGTGGCCGTCAACGGCAGCGCCAACGGGGTAAGGGGATCCAGCCCGGCCATCACTTCGTACAGCGTGCCCGTCGCTTCCGCCATGCCGGCGGCGTCGTAGGCGATGCAGCTCACCGAGTCCTGCCCATACACCACGGCGTTCGTCTGCCAGGCCAGATAACCGCGGCCCGCGCCAGGCAGATCGCCGCGCTTCGGCGTATACGGCAGCATCCCCTGTTGCAGCGAAAAGGCGATGAGCGGGTTGTCGTCCGGGTTGCCGAAGAGCACCACCGGCCCGTCGATGGCGAAGCCGGTATTCACGACGTTGGCGTCACTCGGTTTGCGCGTGCTGCCGTTCATGCCCGCCCAGGTGCGCGCTTCCTCGTCGGTGAGGGTGCGCGGCTTGTTCACCGTGGCCGCGTCGACGAGGGTGCACGTGATGCCCCACGGCTTCACGTTCGCCGCCAGCCGCTCCGCCTGTTCGCGATCCGTGGCGGTCGTGCCGACCACCAGAGAGACCGCGCTGTGGGTGCGGAAGAAGCGGTACATGCGCGCGCGGTCATCGCCGAAGATCAGCGCCCGCTGCCCGGCGCCCGCGATGGCGCCGCACTGCCCGGCGGGTTGATAGGTGAACGTGGCGCTGCCGGTGGTATTGTTCAGCAGCTCCGTCACGTTGATGCGCCACGCGCCGGCGGGATCGTTCGCCGCCAGCGGCAGCGTGAGTTCCAGCGTCCCTTCCCGGGTGGCGCGGTAGAGGTCGTAGCGCACGCTGCCGAGGGGGTCGATCACCCGCACCTGCAGCGGGGCGGCGCCCACCAGCACGCGGTTCTGGTTGTCCACCAGTGCGGCGCGTACCAGCACGGCGATGGGGTCGTGCCCGCGCGTCAGCTCGCGCGTCACCGTGGGCGTGCCCACCTGCACCCCGCCGATGGGGCGGGCGGTGCGCGCGAAGACGCGCATCTGCCCCGCTCCGAAGGTAAACGGCGCCGCATGCAGCCCGGCGGCGAACTCCGCCACCGGCCCGCCATACATGGCGTCATACACCGGACGCCCGTCGTCAGGCAGCCCGATCGTCACCTTCGCGGGTTTCAGCGCGTTCTTCCCGCCGTCCATGTCGTTGTAGGTGGCGTTCACGGCGAAGACGTACTCGATGTCGCCCCACGCCTGGCGCGACGCCGCCAACTGGCGGCTGTCCGTCTCCAGCACGGGCAGGATCTTCAGCGCGGCGAGCTTCGGCGCCAGCGCCTTCTCCAGCGGCTCGACCATGCGGTAGACATTGCCGACGTTGTCGATCTTCGCGCGCTCGTCGAGCTTTTTATCCGCCCAGAGTTGCGCCTCCTGGTCGAACAACGCCGGGTCCGCCGCGCCGCCCACGCGCTGCGCGCCCCCGATCTGCACCTTGCACTCGTCGGTGAGCAGCACGGTGCCGCCGGCGGCGATGTAGCCTTCCAGCGCGGTGACCACCTCGGGGCGCAGGCTATCGACACCGGCGAGCAGCACCGCTTTATGGTACTGCGCCAGCGTGCCGTCCAGAATGTCTTCCTCCACCACGGGCTGCGCGTCCACCTGCAGCAGTTTCGCCGCCATGAAGGCCATATTCGCGCGGGCGGTGTGCCCGCCGGCGGTGTAGTTGTCCTTCATGCCCGACTGCTCCTGCGCGTACAGGCACTGGGAGAGGGAGTAGAGCACCGCCAGCGACGGCCGGGTGACCGGCATGGTGGTAAAGATCGTGCCCAGGCGCGCCATCGTCTTATTCGACTCCACGATGCCCGGCGCGGTGATGTTCGTCCACGGCTGGTGCACCCCCATGTCGGGCGGCTTGCCCATGCCCTGCAATCCCGTCATAAAGGACAGGTACTGCTCCATGCGGAAGGCGTCGGGACGCGTGCTGTTGTACCAGGCGGGCAGGTACCAGCTCGGTTTGTCCAACTGGCGGGCGCGTCCGAAGGCGAAGGTCACCTCCGGCTGCCAATAGCCCCAGGAGAGGTCGTCGTAACCGCCGTGCCCGCTCAACACGGGCAGTGAGCGCGCCACGTTGAAGTAGTAGCCGTCGGCATACGCGTTGTAGCCGTACATGCTCTGCGTCAGCGACAGGTAGTCGGGGTTCACCTGCTCCACGCCATAGCGCGCGCGGCGCCACGCGGCGTCCATCAGCGACAGCTTCCAGCGTCCGTACTGCTCCCACTTTGCGACCGTCGCCGGATCGTCTGGCGTTACCTTGTTATACTGGAGCGGCGCCTCGCCGAAGGCCGCCTTATAGGAGGCATCCTGGGTGGGCACGTTGTGCGGCACGGTTTCGCCGGTGTCGGGGTGCTTGGCCCAGGTCAGCCCGGGTTCGTCGTAAAAGTGGATGCCGATGGCGTTGGGCGAGGTGCGGAAGCGCATGGCAAAATGCGCGGCGCGCGATTCCACCGCCCACATCACGCGCGGGTCCGACCAGTCCAGGTCCATGCGCAGGTCCATCTGGTGCCCGCCGCCCATTACGCAGCACCCGGTGAAGTCCAGCCCGCCGCGCACCGCGTTGTCGCCCAGCGCCGTGGAGTAGAGCACGTTGAAGCCCATCCCGTCGGCGCCCATGCCGTCGATATCCCCCCCCTGCGCGCGGCTGCCCCAGTCGAGCAGCGTGAAGGTACTCTTGCGCAGGTGCGAATAGATGCCGATCTCCGTACTCGCCTCCGCGCCGTTCACGCGCGCGGTCACGGTATACGTGCCCGGGCGCAGCAGCCAACCGTTCAGGCGCAGCGGCTCGGTGGCGCGCCCCTCCGGCGCCGCCGGCACCGGGAAGGTGAAGGTGAGCACGCTGGCGTCTTTGCCGGTCAGCGTCAGGGTCAGCGTATCCGCGGGCAGCGCCGCGTCGCCGGCGCGCACCACCGCCAGGTCGATCTGTTCGTTCGTCTGATACGCGGTGCGGCCCAGCGGCAACAGCAGTTGCACATCGACCGCCTGTGCGAAGGCGGAGGCCAACAGCATTGTGAGCAAAATGAAAAGTATGCGTCGCATGATATCTATCCTCTCCCCGCATGGCCGGGACGGCCATGCCGTACGTACCGTTGGACTATTTCGGTTGCGCCGCGAGCCACTCGCGCCACTTCGCCTGGTCTTTGCCCAGGTTCTGCCCGGTCAGGTCGCGCAGAGCGCCGGCGGCGGCGTCCGCCACCCCCGTGCCGGTGTCGGCCAGCAGCTCGACGAGTTGCGGCGCCGCGGCCTTCGCCTTCTGCGCGCGCAGCGTGTTGCACGCTTCGCGCCGCACGTTGGCCGCCGTGTCCTTCAAGGCGGCCAGCGCTTTGTCGGCGACGCGCGGGTCGGCGTAGGTGGCCAACAGGCGCACCGTCAATTCGCGCATACGGGCATCGGCGTCCGCGGTGGCGGCGAGCAGCGGCTCGAGGGTCGCGGGGTCTTTAAACGGCCCGAGCGCCGTGAAGACGCTCAGCCGCACGTCGGCATTGGGGTCTTTCGCCAGCGGCAGCACCTGCGGCACGATCTTCGCATCCTTGTACGCGCCCAGCGTCGTGATCGTCCAGTTGCGCACCGCGGCGTCCGGGTCGGTGAGCAGCTTCACCAGCGCGTCGATGTGGGCCGGGTTCTTCAACACGGCGACGGCGTGCACGGCGTTCTCCCGCACGCGGGGATCGGGGTCCGCCAGCGCTTTCAGCACCACCGGGGCGCGGTCGGCGTCGTTCAGCGCGCCCAGGGTGTTCAATGCGTTCATGCGCACCTGGGGGTCTACGTCGGTCAGCGCCAGATCGCGCAGCGCCGGGAGGGCCGCCATCGTCTTCTGCGCGCGCAGGGTGTTCACCGCTTCGCGGCGTACGCCGATCGCCGGGTCTTTCAGCGCGGCCTGCGCCTTCTCCGCCACGCGCGGGTCGGTGTAGACGGGTAGGCTGCGCATGGCGGTTTCGCGCACGCGGGGGTCGTCGTCGCCCACCGCGGCCAGCACGGCGTCGAGGGGGGCGGCATCTTTGAAGGTCGCCGCCTGGCTCACCGCCGTCATGCGCACTTCCGGCAGGGGGTCTTTGAACAGCGGCAGGATCAGCGGCACACACTTCACGTCGTGATAGCCGGCCAGTGCCTGCAGGGTGACGTTTCGCACGTCCCGGTCGGTATCGCCCAGCATCTTCGCGATGAGGTCGAAATGCGCGGTCGGGTTCTTCCATTCCGCCACCTTGCGAATCGCCGCCATGCGCACCTGCGCGCTGGGGTCGGCAAAGAGCTTGAGAATAGCGTCCCGCTTCGGGTCGTCGAGGCTCCCCAGTGTGGCGATGGCCTGGCCGCGCACGTCCGGCTCCGGGTCCTGCAAGAGCATCACGTAGCGGTCCACCTGGTTGACCTTCCACACGCCCAGCACGCGCAACGTCTCACGGCGCACGCTCTTGTCGTAGTCCGTCAGCAGGCGCCCGGCTGCCGCCACCGCGGCGTCGTCCGCCGGGAAGACGCCCAGCGTGCCGATGGCTGCCGCGCGTACGGCGGGCTCCTTGTCCTTCAGCAACGGCAGCGCGGCGTCCTTCACGCGCGGGTCGGTGAAGGCGCGCAGCGTCGTGATCGTCGCGTTACGCACGGTTGGGTCGGCGTCCTGCAGCATGGCGAGCAGCGGGTCGAGTACCTGCGGATCCTTCAATGCCCCCAGTTGGCGCACCGCCGCGGCGCGCACCGCGCCGTCCTCGTCCTTCAGCAACGGCTGGAGCAGCGCCGACCGGCGCGGATCGGTGAAGCGGTACATGTTGTCCACCGCGGCATTCCGCACGCGGGGCGAGGCGTCCGCCAACCGCGCGGTGAGGGGCTCGAAGACCGACGGATCGGTGAAGCCGCACGCCACACGGATGGCGGACAGGCGCACGTTTTCCGCTTCGTCGGTGAAATGGGCGAGCACCGCGGGCAGCGACGCGGGATCTTTGATCAACTCCAGCGCGCGCAGCATGCTATCGCGGGTGCGCGGATCAGGATCGGCCAGCATCGCCGCGATGGCCGGCACCGCACGTTTTTCACGCGCGCGCACCAGGTAGTCGATGGCGTTGCCGCGCACCTGCGCGTCGGGGTCCTTTACCAGCGGCAGCAGCAGGTCGTTCGTCGCGGGGTCGATGGTGCGGATAAACGGCCATGTCGCCACCTGGCGCACATAGGCGTCGGGGTCCTGCAGCGCGCCCTTCAACGCTTCGCGCGCTTTGACATCGTCAAAGGTGGTCAGCGCCCCGACGATGGCCACGCGCACCGGCGCCGGCGCTTTCTTCTCCCGCAGCACCGCCGTCAGCGTGTCGAGGGCGTGGGCATCGTGCTGCTTGCCCAGGTCGCGCGCGGCCTGCGCGGCGATCACGGGGTCAGGATTGCGCAGGGCGGCATCGGGGGTGGCAGGTTGCCCCCACCCACAAAGCGCCAGGCCCACCAGGGCGGCCATAAAACAGGTGCGTAGCGGCATGGGGCGGTTCTCCCTTCAACGATAACCCGAGGATGGCGATGATGCAGACTGAGTTGTTGTCTAATACGACGCGTGGCAAACGTTCCCTGCCGGGCGGGAGAAAAAGAGCACCACCGAAGGGTGACACGGATTGCGTGATCTCGTGCAGCCTGTCCTGTCCTTCGCCCATGCCCTAAAGGACATGGTTACCCGATGGAGCCGGGTGAACCCGGCTGTGGAACTAAGTAGAGCGCGCTTCAGCGCAATGCCGTTAAATTAAGCTTGGTACGTCTTCCTACACGCGCCCTCATCCCCCGCCTTCGCTCTGCGGAGCTTCGGCGGACAGGCCCGCCCTTCCCC
>CAIYQO010000075.1 GCA_903928345.1 uncultured bacterium
GACCGGCCTCCACGCACACCCCTTCTCCCCGACCTTTCAAACAAGATGTCCCTCAGTGTACCTGAGTGACACCCCGCTGTCATGCCGGATGGCCAGGACGGGTGAGCAAAGCGGGGATGCAGAGGGTAAGCGGCGACACCGGGGACAGAGGCAAGGCCGAGACGCGAGAGGAAAAGTGCGAAAGTCCACAACCGGTGTGATGAAATAATTTGTCGGCGCATTATTTGAATACGTTTTGACATATATTACTTTCGTTCCATCGTAATTTGGCATTACGCTAAGAATAATAGGAGTAATTTCTGATGTTTCATCCGTTGTAAAGTCATAAAAATAATTATGGAATGTCCCACTAGTAGCCGTAGTCATCTGATCAGCAGTGAATGCAACGAGATTACCATTTCCACTTATGTGGACTTCATTGGCGGTATAATTGTTAACAGTTGCCCCAGTAAGGCATTTGAGCGTTTTTGCAACAGTATTATAGCAGAATACATCCGACACGCCATTTGTGTCGCCATTAATCAAATTTGTAGCTTTTGAAATAAATACAATTCTGGAACCATCTTTCGAAATATCATAGTTTGTTGTAATACCAGTATCAGCTGGTGTACCAGATGCTGAGGCATCGACACGAATTGTTTTTTGTGTTGCGAAGCTGTACAAGTATAGACCATTATTTGCTATTGTGGGGCCAGTGACATAATTTGTTGCTCCTGTATAGAAGATGAAGAATTGCCCATTACCGCTAAACTGACCAAGTTGGGAAACACCATTGGGAAGCTGGCCGTCCACTGTGTTAATAAAAAGCGTCGTTGTTTGTGTCGTTAAATCACGCTTGAACATGGTATAGTAATCAGGTGTTCCCTGTTTCATCATATTAGGCATCACCCTACTAATAGGCGAGAAAAATATGACGAATTTACCATCAGGACTGATTGCGCCACCGCTTGATGTAACCGCCTGGCCAGCGACCGACACGCTTACTGGGATGGATTTCTTTAATGTCCGATCACGAAGGTATAGGCAGTTTGCAACTGAAACACTCGGGTCGATATTTGTTGCCATCGAAATAAAGAGAACATATCGACCATCATCAGTGATAGATGAATTGGAACCTGGACCGCCCGATATCCCATTTGGATCACCTCCAGAATTCGTTAAACTGATTCGCTCAAGTGTATTCGCCTGTAGATCGCGGAGAAAGAAATCGGTATTTTTATTTCCATCTCCCGTTACTAGGTTATCGCCTGCAGCGGAAAAAGGGATATAGCGCTCATTCTGGAAAGATGCGTTACAGCAGGGTCCATTTGATGATCCCTGTAGAGATGGCGAGCAAATGTTCTGTCTTTTTGATTCATCGACATCCCATTTTGCAAAGACGGGCACACTCGTAAACATTACTAGGGACACAAGTCCAAAGAATACCAGGGGGAGATAGCGTTTCATCCTCGACTCCTTCACGCGCAAGTGCCCCACTCCTGGGGAGCCACGGCTGTCGTTGCCGATCATCCTTCAGTATACACTGGTTACTATACCGGTCAAGGGCTTTTGTCGGTTGGGGGAGTAATTTTTTGCACCTGGGCAGTATCCACATACGCTCACGGCCCGCCGAGGGGCGGGCCGTGGGGATGTGGAGCTTGATCGAGGCGCTACTGCGCGACGACGAACTCTTTGATCATGGCGGAGAGCTGGTAGGTGGCGTTGCTCCCCTGTTCGCGCACATAGACGAGGAGGGCGTACTTGCCGGCCAGCGTCGGCGTCCACGAGGCGCTCGCGGTGGCGGCGTAGGGGCGCTGCAGCGTCCACGCACTGCCGGTGGAGGTATAGAAGGCGTATTCCGGCTTTTTGATGCCCGACTGCACGGCGGACAGCGTGACCGCCGCGCCGGCCTTGGCGCCCGTGGCCGGGGTCGCCGACAGCCCGACCTTGTTGGCGGCGCTGCCCACCACGTAGTTCCACAGCGAGGCATTCACTTCCCAGTCGCGGGTATCGCCGACCTTGCGTGCCCACACGAGCAGGTTGTACAGGCCGGGCGCCGTGGGCGTCCAGGTGCAGGTGTTCGTCGCCGCATACGCGCGGCACGGGATCCACTTGTTGCCCGTGCCGGTGAAGAAGCGGTACTCATACTCGCTGGTGAGGCCGGTGGCGGTCAGGGTGATCGGCTGGTTGGCCAGCCCGCCGCCGGCCGGGTCGGCGGTCAGGATGAAGGGCACCGACGGCGCCAGTTGGACGCCGACCGTGACCCCGTCGAGCTTCGTTGAATCCGCAAGGGACGTCGTGGCGATGCGCAGGCTGGCGGAGGCGCCCATTTTGATCGTGCTGCCCGGCGTGAGCACCATCGTGATATCGTAGGTGGCGCCCGCCGCGAACGGCTGATTCAGCCCGGCGGTGACCGCGGAGGTGATATCGGCGTTCCCGTTGGCGACATCGAAGAAGCCGGCCGTCCACCCGAGGGGCACCCCGCCGCTTTTGATGTTGATGATGTCGTTGTCAGTGGCGGTATTCTTCACGCGCAGCAGAAAGGCGAACGGCCCCTGGGTCGAGGTAATCACCCGTGTTTCGGTCGCTTGCGTGTAGACCCCGTCGCCGACGAAGTCGGTGTCCGCGGCGGTGCGGACCATGGCATCGGGTTGATACACCGCCGTGTGCGCGGTGATCTTGCCGAAAATACTCGAGTATAACTGGATGGTGTCGTTCGTGTCGGACGCTTTGCCATTGGTGCTGGCCAGTGTCAGTGCCGTCGTGAACACCTGGTAATGGTCATCCGGTAGGGTGGTGGTGATTTCCAGCCGCACGGTCATCGACTGCCCCGGCGCGAGGGGCATCGTCGTCCAGCTTTGATTGGTCACCTGGGTCGTGATGTCGTTGCCACCGGACGGGGCATCGAAAAAGTGGTGCTCCTGGTTCGCGGCGGCATTCTCCGTGAGTTTGAAGGTATCGAGGGCCGAGCCGGCATTCTTGAGTTGCAACAGCACCGTGATCTTCTCCGGCAGCATCGAAGTCACACCGATCTGTTGCGTGGTGGTGCCGAAATAGTTGTCCCCGACGAACACCGGGTCCTGGGAGGATTTCCACAGCAGATCGGCCTGATAGGGATGATTCCCGGTGCTACTCTGCGAATAGCAGGAGTAGTTCAGCCGCGCAAAGTCCTGGTAGTTCGCGGCATCGTAGAGCAAGAAGGCGTCTTGCATGGAGATGCACCCCGTCAGCCCGGTGATTTCCATGCGGATCGTCTTGGCTTGACCACTGGCGAGGTCGCCGGTTTTGTAGTTGAAGTTCAATACGCTGTCCGTGATATCGTTCCCGCCGGTGGCGCTGTCGAAGAAGGCAATCTTCAGGTTGTTCTTGCGGAAATCGTTGAAACCTTGTGACAAATAACCGTAGCACAACGTGAACGAATCGGTGAGGAGCCCATTGTTTTTGAGCTGAAAGTAGATGGTCTTCTTCACGCCCACCGCGCAGGTGACGGTAAAGGATTCCTGGGTGTAGTCCGCGACGTTTTCCCCGCGATATGCCGAATCGGTCGGTGACTTCCAGATGATATCCGGCTGGTAAATGTGTTTGACGATGGGGAGGCTACATCCGGGTGCCAACACCCAGGCGACCGTACAGGTCAGTAACAGGAAAAGAAGTCCGCGTTTCATCCTCGTCTCCTTACACACGCGTTGATACCCACTCCTGGGGAGCGACGGTTTCCACTGTCGAGCAAACCAAGTATACACTCGTCGTTGGACCGGTCAAGGGCTTTGGTGGGTGAGGAGTGCAAATTTATCGCGTGGTGGGAAATTGGCGATGCGGAGGTTAGTCTTCGGCGGGGGCATCCGTAGGCGCGTCGGCGGACGGCGTGGCCGGGGCGGGGGCGCCGATGCGGTAGACGGGGGCTTCGCCGTGGTAGCGGTCGTGGGAGATGACTTCGCGCACGGCGGTCGGGCCGTCGCCGACCACGCGGGTCACGGTGACGGCGACGCCGGTTTTGCCCTTCGTCTCCAGCACCTTCACGCCCGCGGGCAGCGTGGGGTCGGGTTTCAGGCGCGCGGGGGGCATGGGCAGCTTGGTGATGTCGCCGCGCTCGATATGTACCAGCGGGGCGGGGCCGTGGCCGAGTACCTGCACGGTGAGGTGGCGGTCTTCGGTGCGCGTGAGGATGAGCACCGGCGTCTCCCCGGTGTTGCGGAAGCGGAAGTCGATGGCGCCGTAGGCCACGGTGGCGTCCTGCCCCCGCGGCGCGTAGTGGATGGGCAGGGAATGGTGGCTGCGCCGCACGATCTTCATATTTGCGAGCAGCACGGCGTTGTAGAGCGTAGTGGACACCTGGCAGACCCCGCCGCCCATGCCCGGCTTGAGCTGGCCGTCCATGATGACCGGCGCGGGCAGGAAGCCGCGGGAGGGGTCGCGCGGGCCGACCTCGTCGTTGAAGGAGAAGGTGTCGCCGGGCAGCACCAGCGTGTTGTCCAGCGCTTGCGCGGCGACCGCCACGTTGCTGGCGCGGTTCTTCGTGCTGGAGGCATAGGCGGTCGTCCACGCGCCGAGCACGGTGTCGATGCTTTGCAACGCCGTCGCGGTGAGCGCCGCCGGCTTGTCGCGGAAGGGCAGGTCGAGGGTGTCCGGCACGGTGCTCCCCGCCGCCAAGGCGGCGACGATGTCGTGGCGCAGCAACCCCACGGAAGCGTGCACGTCGAGCTTCTGCCCGGATACGTCGGAGGTGACCACTACGTGCTGCACCGTCGCATCCCAGCGCGCGATGGCGTCCACCGGGTCGCGGTCGATGGTGTCGCCGAAGTCGCGCAGCGTGGCGCGCGCGGCGCCCTCATCGAAGCTGTACGCGGGGGCCAGCGCCACGCCGCCGACGCGTGCCCGCCAGGCGCTCAGCGCGCGCGGCAGCAGGCCGGGGTCGCGTCCCACGCGCAGCGCGGCGGCCAGCACCGTGTCGGTGTCGGGGACGATGCCCACGTCGCCGAGGACGAGCACGCGGCGGTGCGGCCCGGCGGTGAGGGTGAGGGTAGCGGGGGTGGCGTTGCCCAGCGCTCGCGCGATTTGTGTCCGCGCGTCGTCCCGCGTGAGCCCGCCCAGGTCGGCGCCGAGTAGCGACACCCCGCGCGCCACGGCATCGCCGTGCGGCAGCAGCAGGCTCGCGCCGCACACGGCGGCGACACCGAGCAGCGCGACAACGGTGAGGATGATTACGATGACGCGCGCCAGACCGCGACGGCGGGTAGCGCGTATATTAGGCGTGTCCTGGTCCATGATCCTGACGGCGAGGCCGCCGGGTGTCCCGGCGGACGGCGGCTCCTTTTACGAAAAATACCCCGGGTAAGTGAAAAATGAAAAGTATAAAATTGAAAGTGAAAAATGCGGAATCCCGTGCACGATCATCTGAACATGCGGCGTTGCAGGAGCATCGAACGACGGCTGGCGCATTTTTCATTTGCTATTTTTCATTTTTCACTACTCATTACCTCGTTGCCGGTTCTCCGGCGACCAACGCGGTTTCATCCGCATCGCCCCAGTCGCGCAGGAAGCGCGTGCTGAGCAGGCGGCGCTCCAGCCGGTACTCCAGATAATCGCGGAAGGTGACGGCGATCTCCCGGCGCAGGCGGTCGGAGAGTGGCAGGCTCTCCAGCCCCTCGCTACCTTTCGCCAGCAGGCGCTGGGCTACCTGCACGGTGCCGGCGGCGATGCGCCGCGCGCCGGGCACGGTGGGCAGACAGGTGGGGCACAACGCGCCCCCCTGGGCGGCGGAAAACCCCAGCCACGTCGGCCACTGGGCGCGGCCCTCGGCGTCGCGCGTCGCCAGCGGTGTCCCGCAATGCGCGCACTGCACCAGGTGCGGGTGATAGCCAAGCATGGCGATGAGGTTGATCTCCACGTAGCGCGCGGTGAGATCCGGCGCGTGGCCGTCGGAAAGGCTTTTCAGCGCGTCGACGAGGAGGTCGAAGAGCGCGGGGTGCGGTTGCCGCTCCTCCAGCGATTCGTCGAAGAGTTCGGCGAAGTAACTGGCGTAGGCGAAGGCCTCCACGCTGCGGCGCAGGCCGTAAAAGGGATTGTGCACGCGCATGCCGGTGATCACGTCGTAGCGCCGCCCGCGCGCCAGCTCCACCTCACCCAGCGTGAAGTGCTGCAGCGCGGCAGCCAGCCGGGCGCGCGGCCGGGTGATCCCCTTGGCCACCGCCGACACTTTGCCTTCTTCGCGCGTGAAGAGCGAGATGAGCCGATGCCCCTCGCCATATTCCCGCCCGCGCAACACCAGCGCCGTGGCCCGATACTCCCGTGCCTCATCCGTCACAGGGGTATTGTACCAGATTTCGGGGTGTACTGAGCCGGGAATGGCAGATTTGCCGTGGGGAGGGAAGAAGGGAGATGGTGGTCGCTACTGGATTCGAACCAGTGACCTCCTCGGTGTGAACGAGGCGCGCTACCGCTGCGCCAAGCGACCTTGTAAGCGGTGTGGTGGGCGGAGAGGGATTTGAACCCCCGACCACCTGGGTGTAAACCAGGCGCTCTACCGCTGAGCTATCCGCCCGCTCTCACCCGGCGGCTTGCACCACCGCCGAAAAGTATAACGGCAGCGGCGGGCCTTGTCAAGCCCCGGTTCGGTGTATCACTCGGTGGGGTGTAGTATCGTCGAAGCAATATCTGCTATAATAAGCCACCATGACTGAATTCTATCTGTATTTGGATGAAAGTGGCGAAGACAACCTGGCAAAGGTTGACAACGCGTATCCGGTGTTTATCCTCGGTGCGGTCGTTATCGAAAAATTGTACCATGATACCGTGGCCCATCGAGCATTTCATGAATTTAAACTATCACAGGGGCTGACACCGGGGATCGTGCTGCACACCGCTGATATTACGCGAGCGAAAAATGGCTATCAGTTTATTGCTGACCCAACCAGGCGGAATCATTTCAAGGCCTCACTCTCCGAGCTGATAGAATCTATTGATTTTACCTTTCTCTCCGCATTGCTCGATAAGCCGGGCGCCGTTAAAAAGTGGGGGACGGAACAGCACTCCCCCTATGTCTATCTGATGACGATGTTAATCGAGCGTGTATATCTTTCATTAAAGCAAGCGAAAGATGCCCATGTCACCATTATCGCTGAAGCAAGGCAACCACATCAGGATGCACTCGTACAAGCCGAGTTTACGCGAACAGTGAGTGGGGCTACCTACATTCGTCCTGTAGGCTTGCTGGGGAAGATGTTCAACCCGACCATTACATTTCTCGGAAAGAGTGCGAATCCCGGTGCTGAGATTGCCGATTTGTGCGTTACCGCGATCGGTCGCTGGTATCTAGGGAAGGAATCGCAAATTGTAGCCAGAGAAGTTATCGATGCAAAGACATATAAACACCCAGCCACGGGGTCTATGGATGGCTACGGTCGGATTGCACAACCAAAAATCGAAAGCCTGACCCCGGTATAACCGGTGCCAGGCTTTTAGACGATGTCCGCTTCGCAGCTATCGTCCATACACTGTATTTATACCAGCACGTGCGGTATTTGTCAATACAAACGCGACACATGCGACTTTGGGCTTCAAGTGCGTTACCCCTCCGGCTCCGCCACCTCCGCCAGTTCCACGTCGACGATCCACAGCGGGAAGGGGGGGGCGGCGGGGAGGCGCACGGCGTCTTTGGCGGTGGTGACGACCAGCGCGCCGGCGGGCACCGCGGCGGCGATGGCGGCGACGTCGGCGTCGTCATACGGGTGATGATCGGGGTAACGGCATGGAGTGACGACGGCGCCGAGGCCGGCGAGCATCGCCTCGAACTGGCTCGGGTTGCCCAGGCTGGAGAGCGCCAGCACCGGGTGGTCTTGCAGCAGTGCCAGCGGTGCCGTGGCGCCGTCGGGCGCGCGGAGTTGCAGGGGCTTGTGCTCGGTGAAGTGCAGCGCGGCGTGCGGGGCGGTGCGGCGCACGCGGGCGGCCAGGGCGCGCACACGGGACGGCGGGGCCAACTCCGCGTGGGTGATCCATACCTCGTGGGCCCGGCGCAGATGCCCCCACGGCTCACGCAGGAAGCCGCGCGGCAGCACGTGGTCGCGCGTGGCGGGCTGCAGCGCGTCCAGCAGCACGATTTCGTGATCCTTGTGCAGCCGCCAGTATTGAAAGCTGTCGTCGAGCACCAGCAGTTGAGTGCCGAAGTGCTCCACCGCGTGCCACCCGGTAAGGCGGCGGTTTTTGCCCACCAGCACGGGCACGCCGGGCAGGCTCGACGCGAGCAGGAATGGCTCGTCACCCGCCGCGCGCGCGGAAAGGCAGATGCCTTCCGGGGTGGCGACCACCCCCACCGCGTCCGTCGATTTGCGCCGATACCCGCGGCTGAGCACCGCGACGCGTTGCCCCGCCGCCTGCGCCTCGCGCACCAGCCGCTGCACGGCGAGGGTTTTGCCCGTGCCCCCCATGGACAGATTGCCCACCCCGACCACGCGCGCCGGCAGCCGCGTCACCCGTGCCAGCCCCAACGGGTAGGTGAGCAGGTCGACCTCCAACCCGAAGGCGTAGAGCCAGGAGAGGACGCGCAGCACCCCGCGTGTCAGCCACGCGAGGACGCCGGGTTTGCCGTCAACGACTGCGAGCAGGTAGTCCAGCATCGTGAAGTATCGATCAGCCCCGCGCGGCGATTACTCGTTCCCTACCGTGAACTCGCACGTCACCATGTGCGGTTGTTCGGCGAGCCCTTTGCCGGTGGTGCGTTTGTAATAGTCGTCGATAGCGGAGCGTACGGCTTCTTCGGCGAGCACGGAGCAGTGCATCTTCACCGCGGGCAGTCCGCCCAGCGCCTCGGCGACGGCTTTATTGGTCAACTGCAGGGCTTCCTGGATCGGCTTGCCCTTGATCATATCCGTAGAGATGCTGCTGGTGGCGATGGCGGCGCCGCAGCCGAAGGTCTGGAATTTGGCGTCGACGATGACGCCATCTTCGACCTTGATATACATCTTCATAATGTCGCCGCACACCGGGTTGCCCACCGTGCCCACGCCGTTGGCGTCCGGCAGTTCCCCCACATTATGCGGGCTGGCAAAGTGCTCCATCACCTTTTCGCTGTACTTCATAACGCTCTCCTCTCCTCCTCACGGATGTTCGACGGGCCGCCCCATCAGTACGGTATGCGCGGTGTTCACCACGCACGCCCGATCGTGTTCGTCGCCGCAGTGCAGGCAACAGGCATCGACTGACTGCTCATCGTGCAGGGCCACGAGCAGAAAACGTTCCAATAGCGTAAGCAACTGTGTGCCCTCCGCCGGGGTGAGTGCCCCCAGCGCATCCGCCAGCCGCGTCACGCGCGCCTGCACCACCGCGCCCAGCAGCGCTTCCCCCGCCGGGGTGGCGGTGAGCATCACCAGGCGGCGGTCCACCCCGCTCTCGCGGCGGTCCACCAGCAGTTTGCGGACCAGGCGGTCGACGGAGCGCGTGGCGGAGGGGATGCTGATGCGCAGGCCCTCCGAGAGCGTTTTCGTCGAGCACCCGCCGTGGCGCGCGATGAAGGTGAGTGCCTCCAGTTGCGCGGGGGTGAGGCTGCCGTCCGTCACCGCGTCGAGCACGCGCGTGGTGAGCACCGTGGCGGAATACGCCCCGAGCAACTCGACGAAGCGCTCCAATTGCGCACGCCCCGCCGGTCCCACCTTGTCGCTTGCGTTACTCATAGTCGTTACCTTGAGTAAACATTATCGCGCTGCAACGATTCTGTCAAGCACTTTCCGGGTCGGCAAGGAAAAAAATGTGCGGACCTACCCCCTTCCCGTGCGGGGATCACGCGGATTAGCTCGGTGTCGGGATCGGCACCGCGGGGACGGTCTTCGGCACGGTGTAGCGTTTCACCACCGCGGCGAGTGACTTGTAGTTGTAGGCGAAGATGAGGCCGGCGATGCGGATGACATGCGTCTGCAGCAGCGCGGGCACGGCGGGGAAGCAGGGCAGCGCCAGCCCGACGGCGAGGAGCGCCAGCACCACGCCCCAGGCGGCGGCGCTCTGCAGGCGGGGTTGCAGCCACGTGGCGTTCAGGCGGTCGAAGACGACCATCGACCCCAGCGTCAGGGTCAGCGTACCCGACCACAGCAGCGCGATGTGGTGCTGCCCCAGGCTGTAGAACATCTGCAGCCACATGATGTGCAGGAAGAGGAAGGGGAAGGAGTTGATCCCGATGTAGATGATAGCCGGGTGCGTCATGCGCTCTTTCCCCCACCGCAACACGGCGAAGAGCAGGCACTGCGCGGAGAGCGACACCAGCAAAAACCCGACGGGCATCGACCACTTGTCCGTCCAGAAGGGCGTGAGTACGCCGCCGGTCGTCGCCAGCGAGGCCGCCAGGCTTACCAGCGTGACGGTGACCACCACGCCGGTGATGCGATAGATGACGCGGTCGGCGAGCTGGTAGAAGATATTGCCCACAAAGGCGAACACGAGCCACGGGATCGGCGCGAAGACCGCCGGCACCACCAGGAAGTTGCTGAACGGGAAGAGCTTGGGGTAAACGTCGGCGGTGACATCCGGCACATGGCCGTGATACACGAAGTGCACCAGCCCGTAATGCAGGCCCAGCACCGCCGCCACCACGGCGACGTACCCCCACAGCGGCTTCTTCGCGTAGCGCGTGACCAGCACCGTGGCGATGATCGTCACGCCGGTGAGTTCCGGGATGTCGAACTCGGGCCGCTGGAGGGTCTGCAAGTCCCACAGCGCGTGGTAAGTGAGTCCATAGAGGCCGAAGAGCGTGCCGAAGATGAGGAAGTAGCGCAGCGGGTAGCGGCGCGCCGTGATGGTGTTGACGATGCCGGTGACGGAGAAGAAGATCACCGGCGCCATGCGCCCGAGGAAGAAGCCCGTGCACTGCAGTTGATACCACCACCCGGGAGCCGTGACGATGGCATGGGACAGCACCATAAAGATGCACCCGATACCCTTGATGTAGTCCAGTGTTGCGTCGCGTTGTGCCATGATTGCGGATACCGGTGCCCGTCACCGTACCCCCAGTATACCAGAAAGCGCTGTGAGGAAATATGGTAAAATAGGGCGCTATGACGACTGAGACGACTTTGCGCACGCGCCGTTTGGGGCGCACGGAACTGCAGGTGACGGAGCTGTCGCTGGGCGGCTACATGTTCACCGGGGAATTCGGCGTGCCGCGCGCGGAAGCCACGGCCATCCTCGACGCCGCCGTCGCCGCGGGCATCAACCTGCTGGACACCGCGGAGATGTACGGCTTCGGCGAAGGCGAGGAACTGGTGGGGCGCGCGCTGCGCCGTCACGCCGACCGTTCGCTGCACGTGAGCACGAAGATCGGCTGGCTCGACCGCACCTGCGTGCGCCACCTGGGCGACGCGGCGTATGCCGACGAGGACGCCTTGCGCCGCGCGCTGGAGCACAGCTTCTGGTTGCTGCAGCGCGACTACCTGGACATCGTGATGGTGCACGAGCCGAATCTCGCGTCGTGGTGGGGGCAGGGGTTGCTGGACGGCACGGCGCCGGTGCTGCGCGTGCTGGAGGCCTACCGCGACGCCGGCAAGATCGGCGCCATCGGGCTGGGCACGTGGGATTGCGACAACCTGGCCGACCTGCTCGACACCGGGCGCTTCGACGTGGCGCTGGTGGCGGGCGGGTACACGCTCATTCGGCAGCCGGTGCGCGCCCGCGTGCTCGCCGCCGCGAAGCGGCACGACGTGGGGCTCATCATGGGCGGCACGTTCTTGCAGGGGGCGCTGGCCACGGTACAGCGCGCGGCGATGACGGCGCGGCTGCAGGCGGGGGGCGACGGGCAGTTCGACGCGCCCACGCTGCGCCGTATCCTGGCCGTTTACGACCTGTGCGAGGAGACCGGGCTGCCCATCACCACGCTGGCGCTGCGCTACATATTGGCCGACCCGGCCATCGCCACCGTCATCCCCGGTGCGCAGCAGGTCGCCCACCTGTGTGAGAACCTGGCCGCCGTCGCCGCCGGCCCGCTGCCCGCGGAGCTGATCGCGCGCATCGACGCTATCAGCGCGCTGGGGTGACGGGCGCGGCCCGCAGCGCGGCGGCACGGTCGAAGATCTCCTCCCGCGTGACGCCGGCTTCGGCGTACATGGCGAAGATGTTGGCGTCGGGGGTTTCCGGGGGGATGGTGTGACTGGCGGCGAGGATATAGCCGCCGCCGTCGGCGGTCATCCCTTCCAGTAGGCGTGCGGTGGCGCGGCGCACCTCGGCCGCGCTGCCGTGGGGCAGCAGATCCTGCGTATCCACGCCGCCCATGAAGGTCAGGTGGGCGCCGAACTCGCGCTTCAGCTCCAGGGCGTCCATGCCCGGGCAGTTGGCCTGCACCGGGTTGAGCACGCTGATGCCGATCTCGATGAGGTCGGGGATGATGGGGCGCAGCGCGCCGCAGCAGTGGTAGGCCACCGGCAGGCCGCGGGACACGCCCACTGCGGCGCAGCGGGCGAGGTGGGGCTTGACCAGCGCGCGCCATTGGGCGGGGCTGAAGAGCATGTCCGCCTGCCCCGCCACGTCGTCGCCCAGCCACAGCCAGTCGAGGGGGAAGCGCGCGCAGGCAGCCTCGCTCATGGCGATGGCGAAGTCGGCGCAACGGGCGAACAGCGCGTCGGCCAGTTCGGGGTCGGCGAGCAGGTCCGTCAGCGCGTCCTCCATGCCGCGCAGGCGCCAGGCCATCTCGAAGACGTTGGGGGAGACGTCGCAACCCAGGAAGGCATCGCCGGCGGTCGCCGCCACGGCGGCCATGGGCGCCAGCAGCGCCTCCCGCGCGTCATAGGGGAAAGGGTAGGCGCGCACGGCGTCGGGGGTGGCGCCGGCGAGGGGGAAGTGGACGATCTGGTTAAAGCCGCCCTCCCACACCCAGCGGATGCCCCAGGCATCGGTGTGCCCCTCGCCGTCGTGGTCGTGGACCACACCGGCCATCGCGGCGTTGTTGTTCACCCAGGCCTGCCGCACGTCGTCGCCGAGGGCGGCGGCCACCAGCCCGGCGGGCAGCTCCAGCATTGCCCCCCAGCGCCGCGCCGTCTCCGGGTGCAGCCACATGTAGATAGGCACCCGATCCGCCGCTTCCCGCCGCAAGGCGGCATACACCCGTTCCCGTGAGGTCATAGCACGCTCCTCGGCCTGATTATAGCCGGGATGGGGGGCAAGGCGCCAGCGGGGGAAAGTGCGATTTGTGGGGGTAAGAAAAGTTGAGTGGTTTAGTTTGCTTAGTTGGGGTGCGGGTATGGGGTTGTTTGGGTGCGGAAAGATGGGGGTTGTGGCAGAAGACATAATCTGTCACCGTATTATCCCTGTATTATACTGCGACTGCCCTAAGTATGACCGTATATATAAAACAATATGCAGATTATCATTCCAATAGCACCCATAATTCGCACAAAGAATAGCCCGGCTGTGGTTTGGTAGAAATCGACAAACATATTATGGTTCCCCGGCAACAACCCCCATTTCAAGCTGCCGCAAAGACCGGCCGTGCCGGGTTTCCTTCCGAGAACCAGCTCAGGCCGATGAGGTCCCTGATCACCTTGGACGCTGGTGTAC
>CAIYQO010000076.1 GCA_903928345.1 uncultured bacterium
CCTCTTCCCCTCGGGGGGAAGAGGCGGGGAGATGAGGGCCGCGTGCAGGACAGGGTTCCGTAAGTGAATCGTCTTGGGGCTGTCCCGTGGCCTGCCGGTTGGAAATCGTTACGCGACGGGACAGTTCCTGCCGTCTTCCAACCAAATGACGCAACCCCCGCCGGAAACGGCGGGGGTTGGCACGGTGCCGGGCGGAGCGATCAGGCTTCGACCGGGATAATGCTGACGTCTTTGCGGCCTTTTTTCGCCCAGCCGAACTTCACGGTGCCGTCCACCAGAGCGTAGATGGTGAAGTCGCGCCCCAGGCCGACGTTGTTGCCCGGGTGGATCTTCGTGCCGCACTGGCGCACGATGATGCTGCCCGCGGGGGCCAGTTGCCCGTCGTAGAGCTTCACGCCGCGCATCTTCGGTTTGCTGTCGCGGCCGTTGCGTGAGCTGCCTACGCCTTTTTTATGTGCCATGAGAGTCTCCTTGCGCAGCAGGAAGCGCTGCGGTGACATTTCGAATGCGGATCAGGCGCTGATGCCGTCCACGCGAATGCGGGTGAAGTACTGGCGATGGCCGCGCTTGACGCGCACATTCTTCTTCGCCTTGTAGCGAAGCGCCATGACCTTCTTCGCGCGATCCTGCTCGAGCACGGTGCAGGTCACTTTCGCGCCATCGACGAGCGGCGTGCCCACGGTCAGCGTGTCGCCATCGCTCACCATCAACACACGGTCCAGCTCGATGGTCGCACCCTGCTCGGCCGGCAGCTTTTCCACGCGAAGCGTATCGCCGGGAGTCACGCGGTATTGTTTGCCGCCGGTCTCCAGAATTGCGTACATCCTCGTCTCCTTCAGTTGCGGGGCGCTCCCCACAAACACACGGCGAACATTTTACCAAAAGCGCCCAAGCCCTGTCAACGGGTATGACGAGGAAAAAGCGTGTGCGTCGGTCACCGGACCAATATGCGCGCCGTTTAGCCCGCGCGGAGCACGAGACAGGCGTTGATACCGCCGAAGCCGAAGCTGTTGGAGAGCACATGTTCCACCGTCTGCCGGCGGCCGCGCAGGGGCAGGTAGTCGAGATCGCAGGCGGGATCGGGGCATTCCAGGTTCACCGTGGGCGGCAGGTAGCCGTGTTCCAGCGCCAGCGCGCAGGCCACCGCCTCGATGGCGCCGCTGGCACCCAGCGCGTGGGCCAGCGCGCCCTTGGTGCTGCTCACCGGCACGCGCGTCGCGTAGTCGCCGAAGACGCGCTTGATGGCTAGCGTCTCCGTGCTGTCGTTGAGCGGCGTGGAGGAGCCGTGGGCGTTGATGTAGCCCACCGCGTCGGCGGGCACCCCGGCGTCGTCCAGCGCCAGCGTCATCGCCGCCGCCGCACTCTCGCCGGTGGGGTGCGGCGCGGTCATGTGGTGGGCGTCGTTCGTCAGCGCGTAGCCGGTCAGTTCCGCGTAGACGTGGGCGCCGCGCGCCAGCGCGTGTTCGCGCTCCTCGACGATCAGCATGGCGGCGCCTTCCGCCATCACGAAGCCGTCGCGGGTGGCGTCGAAGGGACGGCAGGCGCGCGCCGGGGCGTCGTTGCGGGTGGACATGGCGCGGATCAGGCTGAAGGCGCCGAAGCAGAGCGGCGAGAGCGGCGCCTCCGCGCCGCCGGCGATCACCACGTCGGCGCGGTTGGCGCGAATCCACAGCAGCGCGTCGCCCAGCGCTACCGTGCCCGCCGCGCAACTGTTGGCGTTGGCAGAGGACGGCCCCGCGGCGCGCTGGTCGATGGCGATGTTGCACGCCCCGGCGCCACAGAAGACGGAGAGCGCCAGCGTGGGCGCCACCGCGCGCAGCCCCTTGGCGTGATACACCTCCACCTGCGACTCCGCGAACCCCACGCCGCCCAGCGCGGTGCCCAGCGACACGCCCAGCCGCGTGCGGGGCAGCTCCGCCGACGCCAGCCCGGCGTCCACCATCGCCAGGCGCGCCGCGGCCACGGAGAACTGGGCGAAGCGGTCGAGCCGTTTGCACTGCTGTTCGTTCAGATGGTCGATGGGGTGAAAGTCGCGTACTTCGGCGGCGATGTGCGTGCGGAAGGGGGTCGGGTCGAAGCGCGTCACGCGGGTCACGGCTGAGGTCGCCGCGCACAGGCCCTGCCAGAAGGCTTCTCGTCCGATGCCCAGCGTGGTCAATGGGCCGATGCCGGTGATTACGGCGCGTCGCATCGCGTGGCTCCTTCCACTTGCGCCTGCAGTCCGGCCAGCGTACGGCAGGCCACCGGCGACACAAATCCCCATCCGACGAGCCATTGTCCCAGCGGGTTGCGCAGCAGCGGATGGGTGAGGGTCAGCTCGTGCACCAGCCGCACCCGCGTGCCCGCGTCCTCCGCGCTGATCTCCCAACGCACCGTCATGCCGGTGCTCGGTCCGGCGACGTGGCGGTAGTGAACGGTGCGCGTCGCGGCGTCCACACGCATCGACGCGCACCAGCGCAGCGGGATGCACCCGAGCCGGGCGGCCATCTCCACCACGCGCCCCTCGCGCGTTTCCCCCAACAGGCGCACCGCGCGATAGTGCGTCAGCAGCACGGGCCACTGTAATACGTCGCATACCACGGCAAAGACGGCGTCGGGCGGGGCCGCGAAATGGCGTTCGTCAATGGTCCGCATACGCTACTTTACACCCGCAACAGGCGCCGCGCGTGGTACAGCCAGGGTACAAAGCGCCAATATGGAGGTGCGATGCCCAGGAAGGCGGCCACGCGCTGCACCGCGGGCAACCAGCGGGTGCCGCTGTCATGCTGGGTGATGAGGTGTGAGGCCGGGAAGCCGCCGTCGAGTAGCAGCGTATAGGCCCGCGCGGCGTCAAGGGCCGGCGCGGCGTAGAAGACCGGTGCCAGCAGATCGGGCGCCGGGGGCAGTGCCCCAGACGCCTGCAACTGCCGCGCCAGCGCCGTGCCGGGCAGTACGCGGATGCCGTAGGTGGCGTAGACCAAATCGCCCGCGGGCAGGCGGGCGAGGAAGCGGGCCGTCTCGCGTACGGTGGCCGCGCTCTCGCCCGGGCCGCCGAGGAGCAAAAACCACAGCCGGCGTGCCGTCAATCCGCGCGCCGTCTCCGCCGCGTGGTACACCGCCGCCGCGTCGTATCCCTTGCCCAGCGTCGCCAACATGGTGTCGGAAGCGCTGTCGATCGTGATGCCCACCGCGGTGAAGCCGGCGGCGTTCATGGCGTCCGTCAGTACCGGCGTGACGGCGCGCGGCGACAGGTCCATGGTGAGCAGCGGCAGCGTCACCCCGGCGGCGATAACTTCGGCGCACACCTCCAGCGCGTGACCGGGGGGCAGGCCGAAGATGCTGTCCACGAACTCCGCCGCGCGCAGGCCGGCGTCCTGCGCGTCGCGCAGCTCCGCCGCCACCGCCGCCGGGTCGCGCAACCGCCACGCGGTGCCCTCCAACTGCGGATACACGCAATACGTGCAGGCGGCGGCGCACCCGCGTTTCGTCTGCACCGGCCAGGTGGCGTGGCAGCGGGCGTAGCGAGGCAGCGCCAGGCGCCGGGCGAGGGCCGGCGGGGGCAGCGTGCGCACGTCGACGCGCGGCGCCGGGGTCGCGGGGCGGGTCGGGGTCGCCACGCCGGGCAGCCGCGCCG
>CAIYQO010000077.1 GCA_903928345.1 uncultured bacterium
ACGGAGCGGACGCAGGACCCACTATCGCTGGCGGGAGGAAGACCGAGCGCTCGCGGCGAAATTATCAAAACTTCAGATTTTTCATACCTCATTTTTCATTTTCACCCCCGAACACCCGCTCTCCCGCCGGGGAGGTTACATGTTTGCCTCCCCGTGGTACAATAGCACGGTTACGCTTCCGCGCGTGTGCCGGTGCCACGCTTCGCGACACGTGGTGTCAAACCAGATGACGCCGTACCATTCAGTCTTCCCATTGGACCAGGAGGAGAAGATGCGCATTACACTCATCGTCCGTACCGCGCTGCTCAGCGCGTTGCTGGGGTTACTGCTGACGGCCGCGTGGGCGGCCTCCCCCACGCCGGCGGATAAATCATTCACCGCAGGCAAGCAGTTTTACTCGATGCGCCTGTATAGCCAGGCATTGGATGAGCTGCAGAAGTTCGCCGACACCTACCCCACCGACCCGCGCGTGTATGAGGCGGAGTATATCGTCGGGCGCATCTACGCGCAGCAGTCGAACTTCGACAAAGCACTGGCCGCCTTCACGCCCATCGTGGTGAAGGCGACGGGCGAGGGGTATCAGAAGCTGCGCGCGGAGACGCACTTCCAGATCGCGGAGTGCTATTTCCAGCAGCAACTCTACACGAAATCCGCCCTTGCCTACGACAACTGCGCCAAGCTGAGCGGCTACGATCCCGACCTTACCGCCCGCGCCCACTACTGGAAGGCCGAGAGCCTCTACCAGTTGGGCAAATACGACGAGGCCGAGGCGGAGTATCAGAAGGTGGCAGACACCGCGCCGAAGCACGCGCTGGCCTCCTGGGCCTTCTACTCAGTGGGGATGATCGAGCTGCACCAGAAGCAGTACGGCAACGCCATCGCGCCGCTGGAGCGCGTGACCAACGATTATAAGGACTCCGAAGTCGCCGGCGAGGCCACGCTGGCCCTCGGCTTCGCCTACGCCGGACGCGCCCGTGAGACGACCGACCCCGCGAAGGCCGACGCCCGCGACGCCGATTTCCACAAGGCCGTCGCCCTCTTCGGCAACGTCATCGACAATACGCGCGCCACCGAGAACTCCAAGGCGCAGGCGCAACAGGCGCAAGCGGAGGCCTACTTCGGCATGAAGGACTATGTGAATGCCGAAGCCGCCTACAGCCGCGTGCTCACCCACCTGCAGGCCGACCCGAAACAGGCCAACGGCCAGCAGGCGCTGGAGACGCGCATGTGGCGCGGCCACGCGCTGTACAATGCTGAGCGCTTTGCCGACGCCGCCGCGGAATACGGCCGCGTGGCGACGGAGACCGCCCCCGACGACGCCCACGTGAAGAACGCCGACCTGGCCGTGCAGGCCCTCTACTGGCAGGGTAACAGTTGGCACCAGGTGGCGAGCAAGAATAAGGACGCCAAGGCCCACCACGACGCCGTGGCCGCCTTCAAACGCTTCCTGGCGCTGGCGGGCACCAAGCACACCCAGGCGCCGCGCGCCGCGCTGCTGCTGGCCTTCAACCTGGAAGACCTGGCGGGCGACAACGGCGAAGCAACGGCGCGCCCCGAGGCGGTCACCGCCTTCAAAACGGTCATGGACACCTGGCCGCTGTCGCGCGAGGCGAAAGAGGCGCAGTCCGGCATCGCCCGCCTCACCAGCAATATGAGTTTGCCCGACCTGGCGAATCTGGTCGAAAAGCTGCCCCCGGGCGCCGCCGCGTGGAACGCCAACCTGCGCCTGGCACGCGAGGACTTCGGCGATGCGAAGTATGACAAAGCGATCGTGGAGGTGCGGCAGGTCATCGACGGCAAGCCCGACGCCGACGTGCTCGCCCAGGCGTACTACCTCCTCGGCGCCGCGCAGCAGAAGCAGGGGCATCCCGACGATGCCATCGCCGCCTACAAGCTGGTGCTCGCCAACGTGCAGACGGGCGAGCTGGCGCAGTTCGCCCAGCGCGGGCTGGCGCAGGCCTACCTGGACGTCACTCCGCACCGCTATGCCGACGCCCTGGCCGCCGCGCAGGCGCTGCTGAAGATGAACCTGGGCCCCAAGGAAAGCGCGGAGGCGCTGATGTACCTGGCGGAGGCCGCGCAGAACAGCGGGCAGTCCGCCGACGCGCTGGCCGCCTACCAGAAGGTGGCGAAGGACTACCCGGACTCCACGCTGGCGCCCAGCGCGCTGATGGGCGCCGCCTGGGTGGCGGAGACGAAGAAGGACCTGCCCACCGCCGTCACGGCCTACAAAACGCTGATCACGAAGTATCCGACGTGCGCGCAGGCGGCGGAAGCCTCCTTCCGCATGGGCGTCAAACTCTCGGAGCAGAAGGACTACGCCGGCGCTGAGGCCGCCTTCAAAAACGTGCCCGACACGCACGCTCTCGCCGATCAGGCCGCCTACGCCACTGCGTGGGCGCTGCGCGACGATAAAAAGGACGACGAGGCCAACGCGCAGTTCGCGCTGGTGGCGGAGAAGTTCCCCAAGAGCACGCTGGCGGTGGACAGCCTCTTCCGCATCGGCGAGTACTGGCTGGAGCAGAAGAACTACGGCGAGGCGCTCAAGAGCTTCTCGCAGGCGCAGGATAAGATCGGCGCCGGGGAGCAGCCGCCCCTTATCGCCCAGCTCGCCCCGCTGATCGCCTACAAACTCGGCGTGTGCGCCTACTTCTCGGAGAAGTACGACGTGGCCGCCAACGCCTTCGGGCGCGTGGTGGGCAACTACCCGACGAACGAGAACGTGGCGGAAAGCCTCTTCTGGCGCGGGCAGTCGCTGGAGCGTCAGGGCGACGCCCAGGCCGCCTTCGCCCGCGACGCCTATACCAAGTATGTGGCGAACTACGGCAAGCAGGAGCTGGTGCTCGACGCCGCGCTGGGCGCGGGCCGCTGCGCGCTGGCCGCCAAGCAGTTCGCCGTCGCCCGCGACGACCTGAAGAAGGCGATGGACCTGTGCGAGCAGTACGCCGGCGACACCGGCAAACTCGGCGAACGGCAGAAGAACGTGGCGCCCGAGGCGCAATTCTACCTCGGCGAGACGTACTACATGGAGAAGAAGTACGGCGACGCGCTGAAGGAATACGCCCGCGTGGCCGCCTATCAGTATGAGCCGTGGTACTCCCGCTCCATGCTGCGGATGGCGCGCTGCAGCGCCTACAACGGCGACCGCGACGCCGCCGTGCGCACGCTGCAGATGATTATCCGCAACTTCCAGACCAGCGATGCCGCCAAGGATGCCCCCGGCGTCGCCAAAGAGTTCGGCCTCACGCTGCCGGACTAACCGCGATCGCGCATCATAACGCCCTGCCCGTGCATCGCGCACGGGCAGGGCGTTGCCGTATATGGGGCCGCGGATCGCCGCCCGCCGCGCCGCGCAGAAAAGTCGCGCCTATCTTTGCGCCACGATCCACCCGCTACGCTTCCCGCTTCCCTATGCACGCTACGGGAAATCTGCTATGATGCGGTGGGGATACTCCACGACATGCAACGGATCGTCTGCCGGTATCGGCGGGAAGCGGCACTGGGCGCACTCGGACAGCAGGAGCTGCGCCGGTGTTTCGTGGAAGCGCTGGACGCCGCGGGCGTGTCCGTGAGCGAGAGTCGCCGCGGCATGCTCTTCAGTGCACCGCTGCCGCCCGGCGCCTCGAGCGAGGCCGAACGGCTGGTGCTGGAGTTGGCCGCGCCGTGCGATCCGCACGAGTTGCGCGCCCGGGTCAACGTGCATCTGCCCGCGGGGCTGCACGTGGAGGGCGTCTGGCTGGCGTCCCCCGGCACGCTGGACGAGACGCCCGGCGAGCTGGACGAAGCCGTGTATGACGTGGGGTGGGCAGGGGCGCCGTCGGCGGACGAGTTGCTGCGGCAAGTGCGGGCCTTCCTGCTGGCGTCGGACATTACCTTTACCCGCGTGCGCGAAAAGAAGACGCAAGTGCTGAATGCGCGCGCGCTGGTGCAGGCGATACAGTTTTTAGCCGGTCGCGACGGGCTGGCGCGGTTATTAATCACGGTATCCGTGGGACCGCAGGGAACCCTGCGCCCGGAAGAAGTCTTATCCGTGCTGGGGTGCGCCCCGGCATCCGGCGTGGCGCACGTGCACCGCGTCGCACTGCAGAGTTCGCGCTGGCGGCATCCCGCGGCCCCGACACATATCGGGGCTGCCCGGTGGCACCGAGCGTGACTGAGAGAGTCCAAGGGGAATGGTGATGAGACGCAGGAGCGTCGCCCGGCTCTTCGCCGGCGGGAAGCTGTCGCGCTGACGTGACGTAACGCTCACGGCGCGCCCCCGCCCTGCGCCTTGCCATTCCCGTCCCGATTTTTTTCGGGACCGAACCCGGATTCAAGGTCTTCCATGACAAAAGAGATTATCGTTAATGCCGGCGAAATGGAATCGCGCGTGGCGATTCTGGAAAACGGCCGGCTGATGGAACTCCACGTAGAGCGCGAGCCGAAGATCGTCGGCAACATCTACAAGGGCCGCGTGACGAAAGTGCTGAAAGGCATGGACGCCGCCTTCGTGGACATCGGCATCGAGCGCAACGCCTTCCTCTCCGTGTCCGACGTGGTGCCGCAGGATGACGACGCCGAAGAGACCGGCAGCGGACGCATCAACCGCCGCAACCTGCCGCCCATCACGCAACTGCTGCACGGCAACCAGGAGATCATGGTGCAGGTGGTGCGTGCCCCGATGGGCACCAAAGGCGCCCGCATCACCACCCGCCTCTCGCTGCCCGGCCGCTACATGGTGCTCATGCTCAACAGCGGCTCCTACATCGGCGTCTCGCGCAAGATCGAAGATTCCAAAGAACGCACCCGGCTGCGCGCCATCGCCAACACCATCCGCCCCGAAGGCTACAGCCTGATCGTGCGCACCGAGGCGGAGGGGAAGACCGAAGAAGAGCTGCGCGGCGACCTCACCTTCCTGCTCGACCTCGCCCAGCGCACCGAGAAGAAAGCCGCCTCCGCCAACACCCCCGCGCTGGTGCACGGCGACCTCACCCTCATCTTCCGCCTCATCCGCGATGCCTTCACCCGCGACGTCAACCGCGTGGTAGTGGATTCTCCCTCCGCCTTCGAGGGGATCGTGGAGCTGGTGGAGATGCTCTCCCCCGGCCTGAAGAACCGCATCTTCCTCTACGACGAGGAGATGCCCATCTTCCACGCCTACAATATCGAGCCCGAGATCGAGCGCACGCTGCGCCGCAAGGTGTGGCTGCCCTCCGGCGGCTCGCTCATCATCGACCAGGCCGAGGCGCTCACCGCCATCGACGTGAACACCGGGCGCTTCGTGGGCTCCGTCGAGCTGGCCGAAACGGTGCTCACCACCAACCTGCAAGCCGCCGACGAAGTGGCCCGCCAACTGCGCCTGCGCGACCTCGGCGGCATCATCGTGGTGGACTTCATCGACATGGATAACCCGCGCCACCGCCAGCAGGTGACGCACGCCTTCGAAGAAGCGCTGCGCCGCGACCGCGCCAAACTGAAAGTGCACAGCATCTCCCCCCTCGGGCTGGTCGAGATGACGCGCAAGCGCACCGGCGAAAGCCTCACCACGCTGCTCACCGAGCCCTGCCCGTACTGCTCGGGCATCGGACGCGTGCAGAACGCCCTCACCATGGCGATGCGCATCCAGCGCGACCTGGCCGCCTCGGTGGTGGAGCATCCGACCACGGAGGCCATCCTCGTCGTCGCCCATCCGCGCGTGGTGGCGAACGTCCTCGGCTTCGAGGGCGAGGTGCACGCCGACCTGGAAGAATACCTGGGCCGTCCCGTCTACCTGCGCGTGGACGAGCATTATCATCCGAATACGTACCGCATCGAGCGCCTCACGCTGGAGCAGGCACTGGCGGTGGTCACGCACGTGGAAGAGGGGGAGCTGCTCGAAGCGTCGGTGGTGAATCCCGACCCCGAACTCGCCCTGGATCCGCTGGTGCACGCGCGCGGCATCTTCCTGGTCGTGCCGGAGCTGGATGTGCCGGTGGGCGCGAAGGTGAAGGTGCGCGTGGCGCGCACGGGCACCTCGCTGGCCTTCGCCGAGCCGCTGGCCGAAGAACTGCGCGGCATCCGCACCGGGCGCCCCGCGCTGCCGCTGGCCCCGCCGCCGCTGGTGCCGGAATCGATTTTGCCCCCGTACCTGCGCGAGGAGCTGGCCAATCAGCCCCCGCCGGGCCTGCAACTGCTGGCTCCCACCGCGGAAGCGCTGGAGGCGGTGTCCGAAGAAGAAGAGCCGGTGCGCGAGCGCGTGGACCGCGACCGGGGTCGCCGCATCCGCGGCGGACGCCGCAAGAGCGAGCCGGTGAGCGAGCTGGTGATCGCGCCGATGGAGACGCCGCCGGCCATCGCCCCCCCGCCGGAAGACGAAGCCGAGACGCCGGAGACCGAACACCTGCAGGCCGCCGCGGATACGGCAGGCCCATTGCGCCGCCGTCGCCGCCGCCGCCGCTCGTACAAGCAGGATGAGGAAGCGGCGCCCGAGATGGCCGTCGCCCCGGAAGAAGTGCTGAACGTGGTGCCCGCCGAAGAGACGGCGGAAGCCGCTGAAGTCGCTGAAGAAGCGGAAACCCCCGCGGAAGCGGCTGCCGAAGTGCCCGCGCGCCGCCGTCGCCGCCGTGGCGGAGTGCGCCACCGCCGCCGCCGTGCCGGCGAAGCCACGCCGGAAGGCGAAGCGGAAGAGGCGGAAGGCGCCGAAACGGCTGCCTCCGAGGCGGCAGAAGCTGTCCCGGTGGCGGAAGAAGCCGCCCCGCTGGAGCCGCTCATGGAACCCCTCGCCGCCGCGGAAGCCGCCACGGCGCTGGAGAACCTGCTCGCCGCCATTCCGGGCGAAGAGGAAGCTGAGGAAGCCGCGCCGGTCGAGGCGGTTGCCGTGGAAGAAGCCGTCGTGGAGGCCGTGCCGGAAACGGCACTGGTGCCCGTCGAGAAAGCGTTGCCCGCTCCGGAAAAACCGGTCCGCCGCCGCCGCACCCGCGAGACGCGCCCCCGTACCGAGGAGCCGGAGCAGACCATCCTGCTGCCCGTCGAGGAAGCGCTGCCCGCCCCGGAAAAACCGGTCCGCCGCCGCGCCCCCCGCAAACCCAAAACGGTCCCCCCGCCGGAAGAGGGCGCGACGGAATAAGCCACCGGTAATACGGTATCGGAAGTAGGGCTCGTAGTAGCGACGCAGCGCAGCAAGGCGCGTTCCTTACATCGAAGATGTAAGGGGTAACGGTTCTTGCTGCGCTGCGAACCTACTACGAGCCCTA
>CAIYQO010000078.1 GCA_903928345.1 uncultured bacterium
GCTTGTTCGGGTCGCGAAAGCCCTTGTCTCTCCTCCATGTGACCACCTGGGCAGGAAATTACCCAACGAAGGGGAAGTTCATTCAAACGGCTTCTTAGTAATGGACGCAGGCGTGTTCGAAACCGAACGGTCGTGAACAAAGTGCCGTCCCGCACCCCCGGCTGTCGGGCGGCGGGCGCCGTGGTGGGTCGCCGACGGCCAGGCGTGCGAAGGCTATCCAGGTGGGGAAGACGAGAGATCGACAACAGGGGTTGATCGGGATATACCGGACGCGAATACTGTCCGGGGTCTGGGGGAGTGAGCGGTTACGATAGCCGTCGGTGATGGGTGGACCGCGACCGGGAAATTGGAGCCGGTGTGACATGGTGACCTCCATCGAGGAAAGGGAGTCGAGGGGGAAGAGATGGGGTAGTCGCGCGAATGCTACCTGGCTGGTGCTAGGCGGCGTCTCGTAGGTGGAGATCATTGCGCTCGCTGGCGATGACAGGCGTGGCAAAGTCAGGCTCGTTGCACTAGATGGGCCGGTGGCCTGCCGCGCGGCGACCGCCGCCCGACAGCCGGGGGTGACGTTGATCCGCCGGAGGCGATGCTAACCCCAATTGCACATGCAGCACTACTTCTGAACGTCCGCATTTTCAAGGCATGGATCATTACCGGGAGATGAGCAGACTACCGTTTCTTAACGAATTCACAGCTACCGCTATGCCCGATTTAAGGTGGTAACCCGATAATTAAGCAGGCACGCATGCCATCAGTAAGGGGTATCTCATGGTTATCGAACACGAACGCGTCGGCACCGTGGCCCGGCAACTGCTCAACAAAGTGCCGGAAGTCACCATTTTCTTCTGGATCATCAAGGTGCTGTGCACCACGGTCGGGGAGACGGCGGCGGACTTCCTGAACGACAAGTTGAACCTGGGGTTGTCGATTACGACCTACATTATGAGCGCTCTGCTGCTCATCACCCTTGTGTTCCAGTTCCGGTCCCGGAAGTATATCCCCGGACCCTACTGGCTCGCGGTGGTGCTCATCAGTGTGGTTGGAACGTTGATCACCGACAATCTCACTGATCACTTCGGGATTTCCCTGGTCACCACGACCATCATCTTCAGTATCGCGCTGGCGGTGACCTTCGCCGTGTGGTACGGCGTGGAACGGACGCTCTCCGTGCATGCCATCACTACCGTCCGCCGGGAACTCTTCTACTGGTGCGCGATTCTCTTCACCTTCGCCCTCGGCACTGCGGCAGGCGACCTGATCGCAGAGAAATTCAGCATCGGCTACCTGCACTCGGCGCTGCTCTTCGGCGGGGTGATCGCCGTGGTGGCGGTCGCGCGTCGCCTCTTCAAACTGCATGCCATCCTGTCCTTCTGGATCGTCTACATCCTCACGCGCCCGCTCGGGGCGTCCCTGGGCGATTACCTGTCGCAAGCGCGCGACGACGGCGGGTTGAATCTGGGGACGGTCGGTACCAGCGCGCTCTTCCTGGTGACGATTCTGGCGTTTGTCCTCTACTTGACGATCACGCGGAAAGACGTCATTGTAGACGAAGCCACCGGATAAGCCATCCCTCATGTTTCAGACACCCGAACAGCAACCCGGCTCTCGCCTCACGCTTCCTCGGCAGCTATTGCTTCGGGGGAGCGTGTTGCTGGTGCTCAAAATCGGCGTTGCGCTGCTGCTGGTTTGGTGGGCGCACCGGCAACCGTGGTTTGTGGTCCCGGCGGCGTTGCATCTCCGCGCGGATCGTCTCACGGTATTCACCCTCGGCAGCATCGGCCTGCTGGTGCTGCTGGGGTTGGGCGTGTCGGCCTGGCAATTACGGTTGTTGCTGGCACAAGACGGCCCGACGTTCACGCTGCTCGAAACGCAGGGAGTGATCCTCCTGGGCGTCCTGTTCGGGAAACTCATACCCGGCCCGTTGGGCTCGGAAGGGATCAAGGCGTTCTATCTGTGTCGGCATGCCCCGCGGCGGCGTCCCGATGTCTTTGCCGTCCTCGCCGCCGATCACGCCGTACATGACGTGGCGAAGGCACTCCTCGGACTGGTCGTCTTCCCCTTGCTGCTGGCTTGGGGCGTGTTGCCGCTGGTGCACCGCTGGCTGCGGTACGTGCCCTGGGGCATCGGGGTGCTGCTGGTGCTGCTGGTGGTGGGGTCTGATCAGCGGCAGCGGGTGGCGGCGGGTCTACGCGCTTTGTATGCGCGGGCACCGCTGTCCGTGCATCGCTTCATCGACGCCCTGGCGCGTTTCCTGCACGCCCCGCGCCTGCTTGCGTTCTGCACCGGCCTGTCCATCGCCGGGCAATTACTTTCCTGGACCGGCCTACTGTGCGGTAACCTGCTCATCCCCTGCCCGCTGCCCCTCCTCGAACGCTACGCCGTCGTCACCGTGCTCCAGCACATGGTACAGCTCCCCCTGCATCTCCTCGGCGGCAGCCTCGCCTTCCTCGTGATGCGCTTCTCCCTGGACGTGACCGGCGGGGCCGAAACCGACCCCGCCGACACGCTGGTCATCCAGCCATCGGACTAGGCGAGCGCGTTGACGACCCCGCCTTTGCCGTCGAGCGACACCGCCGCCGGTGCGGTCGGTCGGGCGGCCTGTTGCAATTCCCGACTCTTCGTAAGCACCGACTCCTTCGCCTCTTCGGCATGGGACCCCTCGATCGGCTTCATCATCGAAGCCGCCGCCTGCACACTGGTGCTCCCGGCTGAGATCCGTATTCCGTCCATGTGTTCCTCCTTCGTGGGTGCGGTTACGCCCCTTGCGCTCGCGCACCCATTAGCGGATGCGGCGCGGAGAGAACGAGTCGGGTGGGATGAGAGGTAAGGGGGCCGGTTGAATCGGACCCAACAAAGGTCCAAATCGGCTATTAGGTGGTCGCAAACTATTTGAACTTTTTGGGTGCCCATTGGCCCCAAAC
>CAIYQO010000079.1 GCA_903928345.1 uncultured bacterium
AAGGAGGTGCTCGACACCGAGTTCGCCTGACGAACCCCACCGCCCGCGGTCACCGGGAGGATAGCCCCGGACCGCGGGCGGTCAAATCAGGTGAGCAATACGTGGCGTGAAGCGTGAGCAGCTACAGCATTACCGCGGCGCGGGTCACCCACCCGCGCGCGGTGCGCGGTCACGGCAGCCCGGCGGCCTTCGTGGCGGCCGTCACCGGGCGACGCATCCTGGACGTGCGACGGCGCGGCAAGGCGCTGCTGCTCCTACTGGACAGCGGCGACAGCCTGCTGGTGCGGCTGGGCATGAGCGGCCGCTTGCAAGTGCACGCCCCCGACGACCCGCTCATTCCGCACACTCACGTGGTGCTCGCGCTGGACGCCGGCACCGAGTTGCGCTTCATCGACCCGCGTACCTTCGGCGGCATGGCCGTGGTGACCGGGCACGATCCCGCCTTCATGCGCGAGTTGGGCCATTACGGCCCCGAGCCGCTGGACGACGCCTTCACCCCCGCCGTGCTCGCGGAGATCCTCGCCGGCCTGCGCACGAACATCCAGGCGGTGCTGATGGATCAGTCGAAGATCGCCGGCATCGGGAAGATCTACGCCGACGAAGCCTGCTTCCTTGCCGGTATCTCCCCGCTACGCAGTGCCGGGTCGTTGTCGCCGGACGAAGTCACCCGCCTCCACGCCGCCATCCGCCAGGTGCTGGCACACAGCATCGAGGTGCGCGGCACATCGAGCAAAGACGCCGCCTACCGCGACTCCGGCGGCGAAGTGGGGGGATTTCAGCATCACCTGCACGTCTACCAGCGCGCCGGCCTCCCCTGCCGTGTCTGCGGCACCCCCATCGAATACCGCCCCATCCAGGGCCGCCGCATGCACTTCTGCCCGCACTGTCAGAAGTAAGAGACGATTCACCGCAGCGGCGCAGAGGACGCAAAGAAGAAGAGATGGGGGTAGTTGGATACTCGGGCAGGGATCGGATTCCAGAAGATCGAAACCGCCATGTTATCCGACCATCCACCAAGCCCCAACTTGAATCTCTCTCTGCGCTCTCAGCGCCTCTGCGGTGAAGTAAACTCCGATCGTCGCATCCAGTGGCAGCGCGACCGGGGTGCTGTTGCGGCCGGAACGGAAGAAGAAAGAATGGGATAAATGCTCTGTGCCGGTCAATGTTTCTTGCGCTCTCTGAATATCAACCACCCCAGTACGAGCAATCCCAGAAGCATCAGCAAGAAGATACCGGTATAACGAAAGATCATGACGATGGCGATTCCTATACAGGCGAGAAAAAACCCGAGAAGGATCAAGTGAAATCTGAGTAAGTAGCGTTTTAGTGCTTGCTTGTACTGCTTTTCTGAGAGCACGCGGTCCGGTAATGCCATCTCGCCGGGTATTGCGACAGCATTGAGTTGTGCACGCAGTTGATGGATGCCTTCCAGTATGTGGACTTTCGCACTTCACGCCGTAAATTCCTGCCGATGAAGGGCTTGACTTCCCTGCCGGCGTTCACGCCGCCCGTGCCGCATGGTCGATGAGCACTTCCACGTCCGTGGGATTTATGCCATGAGCGGTGTTTGT
>CAIYQO010000080.1 GCA_903928345.1 uncultured bacterium
ACAAACACCGCTCATGGCATAAATCCCACGGACGTGGAAGTGCTCATCGACCATGCGGCACGGGCGGCGTGAACGCCGGCAGGGAAGTCAAGCCCTTCATCGGCAGGAATTTACGGCGTGAAGTGCGAAAGTCCACATACTATGTGCAATACACCGCCCCCGCAACGCACGGCACCTATCACGTGGTCGCCGTGTCAGCGGCGGATCCCGCGCTCACAGCCACCTGCACGGTAACCGTGCGCTCCACGAGTGTTGACGTGACAGTGCAGTAAGGAGGCTCGTATGCGATACCTTCTCCCTATGCTCTTTGTCGTTCTTAGCCTGGCACTTCTGGTGGGGTGCAGTGGCAATGATCGCCACGCCGGTGCCGCACATACGGGGAGCTCGGTGCGGATCACCATCGTGTGGCCGACGCGCACACGATTAATCCCGCTGGCGACTCAATGCATTGTAATCTCCATATCCGATCATAAAAACTTCTTGACCTTCAATACCGTCACGCGACCCAGCACCGACACCACATCGGTCCTTACTTTCGCCGAGGTGCCCGTGGGCAATCTGAGTATACAGGCTCAGGCGTTCCCCAGCACCAATGCCGACCTTGGCATACCGCTGGCGTTCGGTTCGACCACGGTAACGACTCTGGACGGTCAGACAGCCAGTGCCAGCTTCACGATGAGCAGCACCATCGACCACCTCAACGTGGCCGGCGCGAATCCGCTCGTGCATGCCAGCACACAGTTTTCCGCCTCGGCGATAGATGCCAGCGGGCATGTGGTGCTGACCACGGCGAGCCAGTTGGGCTGGACCGCGTCGAACACCAACGCGGCGGTGGATAACACCGGGCGGGTGACGGGCGTGCAACCCGGCACGTGCACGATCACCGTGACGGATGCCGAATCGAAAAAACAGGGGGAGCTGAGCATCACGATTCTCCCCTCGGGTGTCCTCACGGACCTGGGCACGCTGGGCGGCATGACCAAGGCCCATGGCGTGAATGACGCCGCCGTCGTGGTGGGCGAGTCGAACAATTTGCCGTTCATCTGGACGGCGTCGAGCGGCATGCGACAATTGACCCTGCCGACAGGTTTCATCACTGGCTGCGCAAATGCCATCAACGATGCCGGGCAAATCGCCGGATCGGTCTACAACGGCACCAATACACATGCTGTTCGGTGGGATGCGGATGGCACCCCGCACGACCTGGGGACGTCCGGCAGAAACTCGTATGCCAATTGCATCGACAGCAACGGCGCGATCGGCGGTTCGACGCAAGGATCGGGCCGTCAGGTTGCGTGCGTGTTTACATCGGCCGGCAATACGATCACATACAATTATAACAGCTATTATGACTGTTCCATCAATGCCATAAATAACCAGGGGTGGTGCATCGGCACGTTTTTTCACAGTAAGGAACGATTGACCCAGGGGGGCTCAATTGGACCGTGCCCACCGGCGTCAAATAGAAACGCTGGGATCAACGAAGGCTGGTTCTTGATCGCGCCGGATGGCACGATGCAGGTTAATCCCGCCAGTTTAGATCCAACCAATTCGGAGTCAGGTTATCCCTCCGGCATCAATATCGCGGGGCAGGTCGTCGGCGCGGGGTCTTCCAGTGACTATGGAGTCGTTGGATGGTTATGGTCAAAGAATGCCGGGATCACACAAATAATACCCGGCAGTGCGGGTACGATTGCGGACTATGGCGTGGCCACTGCGATCAATGATGCCGGGCAAGTGGCAGGCTATCTGGAAAATACGGTTCCTGGGGCACCCGGTGTCTTCTCCGCCATCCTCTGGACGCCGACGACGGGCGCCATGGTGATCGCCTCGTTTGGGAAAGACACGCAAGCCACAGCCATCAACAACAACGGACAGGTGGTTGGTTACGGTTACGACACGAACAGCACTTCGCATGCGTTCCTCTGGTCCCCGTCTCAGTAACCCCTGCCGTGACTGAACCGCCGAGGCACAGAGGAGAGAGGATCGGTATCTTTGGAGTGCGGCAGGCACTGCCGCTTTCACTCGTACCGATCTTCTTCACGTCTGTCACGTCTAATCAAAGGGTTCAGAATTACGTTACCTGTGAACGCGGCAGTGCCTGCCGCACTCCAAAGGTGCTTAGAAGTCATCGATAACGTTGATGCGGTTTGTCGGGAACGATGCAAGTGTTCGCTGAAATGCGGGAGATGCCGTGCGTTCAAACCAGGCCGCAGAGCACCAGGGGTACGCCGTTGAGACTTGCACGACCCCATGATGCACGGGATTGGTATGCACATAGTGCAGGCGCGCGAGATACGAGCGTTCGTAGGTCAGATGTGAATCCCAGAAATTGAACCAGACCCTCCGACCTGCCGCATTATCGAGGCGATTCACCCATTTTGCTGTCTCGATATGCAATTTCTTCGTGAGCGTACGCAAAGATGCCGGGTCTTCCGGGGATTGCGCCACAAAATGGTAATGATTCGAAAATACGGCCCACGCCTCTAGCTGCCAAAGGTGAGCCGCGGTGATATCAATAAGCAAATCATGAAGATACTGCAGTCGTGCCGGGTTTTGAAAGACAGGCTTTTTTAGATACGTGCCACCCGTAATCATATACGCGCCGACCTCCGTCAACTGATGATTCGGGGCATGCGGCCAGTTCGTCATGGCACTCTCCATATGCACGGTACAAAGCGAAAGCGGCAGTGCCTGCCGCACTCCAAAGCGCCTGTTCCTACTCCCCCGCGCTCATCGGCAGCACCACCACCGGGATCTCCTGGCGCAGGGTGGCGCCGAAAGGTTGGATGGCGGTGATGGCGAGCCACCAGGAGACGTGCACGATGCGGCCGGCGTAGGTGATGGGCACGGTGCGCGGCAGCACGAAGCTCTGCGTCGCTTCCAGCGCTTGTCCGCCCTTCCACGCCTGGGTGAAGAGGGTCTGGCGTTGCACGGTGAAGCGCTCGTTGCGTGCCGGGCCGTTGATGAAGTAACCGAGTTCCACCGTCACGCGGCTCTGTGCGGTGGCATCGCGCTGCGGGGCCAGGGTGAGGGTGAAGGGGATGGGCGCGGTGAGTTCCACGGTGGGCGTATTGTTGGCGCCCAGTGCGCATTTGAGCGTGAACTGGCCGTGCAGGTCGGTCAGCGCGGGCAGATTGAAGGTGCGTTCGGACAGCGCGAGGGGCGTCTGCCCTACGCGCACCGGCGGCACCATCAGCGGTACCGTCTTGCTGATCGTCGGCAGGCTGCCGGGCAGGCTGACGCGCACCACCACCTTCCACTCCCCGCTGTGCAAGCTGGTCTGGAAGGAGGGCAGCGCGCCCGGCGGCAGCGGCACGGCCACGGAAATCGCCGCCTCGTGTCCCGCCGGCAGGGTGCGGCAGCCTTGCACGGGCAGCGTGCGCGAAAAGACCGTCTCGCGCATACGCCCGTTATTCCCCTGGCCGCGGTCCGCCGTTTCCTCCGCCACCACCGTAACCTCCACCTGTGCACCGGTGACCAAGCGGAACACGGGCAGCGCGATGCGCAGCCTCAGCGCGTCGCCCAACGCCACCGGCTCGTTGACGACCACCTTCATCTCGCCGATCACCCCGCGGCGCGCGCCTTGCCGGAAGAGCACCACCGCCACCACAACCAGCAACAGCAGCCAGATCACCCCCCCGGCGGAAAGGCCACTGGAGGCCTGGATGCCGAACAGCGACATCAGCGCCAGCAGACAGAAGACATAGCCGCCGATCAGGAAGCCGTTCGCCGCCGCTTTGCCCTCGCTCATCTCCTGCGCGGTGAGGACGCGGTTCACGTCCACCTGCGGGCCGGCGGCTGCCGCGGGTTGTGCGGTTGCCGGCGCGGGGCGCGGGGCCGCGGAGGTGACGGACGCCGTCTGCGGGATGAGTGCCGACGGATGCGACGGGGTGGCCGGCGGCGGCGGGGTGGGCGCGGGTGCCGGCGCAGGCATCGGGGACGGCACGGGGTCGGGGGTCGGGCCGGGCTCCGGCTCGGGCAGCGTCTCCGGCGTCGGCTCCTCGTTAGGGTTGGGCTCCGGCGGCAGCTCCGGCACGGGCATCGAGGGGATTTCCGGCACGATGGACGGGGCGATTTCCGGAATGGCGATATCCACCGGCGTAATGGTGATCGCGGAAAGGGAGGACACCTCGGGCGGCGCCATGGTGATGAGCGACGTGCCGGGTGAGAGCAGGTTGGGCATCTGCAGCGGCCCCACGCTGATGGGGCCGATCGTCGAGGCATCGGGGCCGGCCGCGGGGGTCGCGCCCGCCGCCGGCAGATTCGTCATGCAGTAGCTGCACATCGAGCGGATATCGTGGTCGTCATACTCCGCGCCGCATTTCGGACAAACTCGCATGGTGCCGCCTCCTACGCATCCCGTGCTGTGTTATTCCATTTTACCCGCGAAATCCCTTTTCAGCAGGGGCACGGAGAAAGCACGGATGGCGCAAAACCCGAGATTCGACCCCTTCCCCCGCTCCCCCATTCTCCCATTCCCCCATTCCCGGTATAATGGACCCCATGTGGGACGTCATTGTGGTCGGCGGGGGACACGCGGGGTGCGAGGCGGCACGGGCGGCGGCAGGGCGCGGAGCGCGCACGTTGCTGTTGGCGCTGCGCCTCGACCGCATGGCGCATCTGCCCTGCAACTGCAGCATCGGCGGCCCGGCCAAGGCGCAACTCGTGCGCGAGATTGCCGCGCTGGGCGGGGCCATGCCACGCGTAGCCGACGCCACCATGACCCATGTGCGCATGCTCAACACCAGCAAAGGCCCCGCGGTGCAGGCCATCCGCGCGCAGGTGGATAAAGCGCTTTACCCGGCGCGCATGCAGGCGCTGCTCACGGCGACCCCCAACTTGACGCTGCTGGAAGGCGAGGCCGCGGCGCTGCCCACCACGGACGGGCGCATCACCGGCGTCACCCTCGCCGACGGCACCTATCTCCCGGCCCGCGCGGTGATCCTCGCCACCGGCACCTTTCTCGCCGCCTGCACCTTCGTCGGCAGCGACACCCGGCCCGCCGGGCGGCACGGGGAGCCCCCCGCCGCGCACCTTTCCGCCGGTCTGCGCGCCCTCGACCTGCGCCTGGGGCGGCTGAAGACGGGCACCACGCCGCGCCTGGCCTACGACTCCATCGATTTCACCCGCTGCGAGGCGCAACCCGCGGAAGGCCCGCTGCACTTCCAGTTTGCCTGGCAGCGCCCGCTCTCCCCCGCGCACCCGCTCATCCCGTGCCACATCACGCACACCACAGAGACGACGCACGCCATCATCCGCGACAATCTGCACCGCTCCGCCCTCTACGGCGGTCTCATCAGTGGGCGTGGGCCGCGCTACTGTCCCTCTATCGAGGATAAAGTCGTGCGCTTCGCCGAACGTGAACGCCACCAGATCTTCCTCGAGCGCGAGGGGTGGGACGCCGACCTCGTCTACCCGATGGGCATCTCCACCAGCCTGCCCGCCGACGTGCAGGCGGAGTTCGTGCACAGCATCCCCGGACTGGAGCACGCGGAGATCGTGCGCCCGGGTTACGCGGTGGAATACGACTACCTCCCGCCCGACCAGCTCTGGGCGAGCCTGGAGACGAAGGCGGTGCGCGGCCTCTTCTGCGCCGGGCAGCTCAACGGCACCTCGGGCTATGAAGAAGCGGCGGCGCAGGGGCTGCTGGCGGGCCTCAACGCGGTGCAGTACCTGCGCGACGAGGCACCGGTGCTGCTTGCACGCGACGAGGCCTACCTGGGCGTGCTGGTAGACGACCTGGTGACCAAGGGCACCGAAGAGCCCTACCGGATGCTCACCTCGCGCGCCGAACACCGGCTGGTGCTGCGCCAGGACAACGCCGACCTGCGCCTGGCCGACCTTGGGATGCGCCTGGGGCTGCTCCCGCCCGCCGATTACTTTTACTTCTGCGCCAAGCGCAACGCTATCGACGCCGAGTTGGCGCGGTTGGACGCGCTGCCCCCCGGTGATGCGGGGGTGGACGGCGCCGGCCTGGCGAGTACGCTGGAGTGGCTGCGCCGCCCGGAATCCGGCTACGACACCCTGCGCACCGTCGACCGCACCGCCGCCCATCTGCCCGCCGACGTGGCGGAGCAGGTAGAAACGGCCGTGAAATACGAGGGCTATATCCGGCGGCAACTACGGCAAATCGCCGCCCAACGCCGCCTGGAGACGCGCCGCCTGCCCGAGGCGCTGGACTACCGCACCGTGCACGGCCTCTCCCGCGAGGCGATCGAGCACCTCAACCGCGTGCAGCCACGCTCCATCGGCCAGGCCTCCCGCGTCGCCGGCGTCACCCCCGCCGACATCAGCCTCCTTCTCGTCTGGCTCGCCGCCCAGGAGCGCCGGGGTGTTTCACGTGAAACAGTGGGGGTGTGAACGTAGGACGTTCACCGCGGAGGCGCAGAACACGCAAAGAAGGGAATTAGTGGACCGGCTTGGAAGAACAACAGCTGATCCGGTGGTAAATGCGGTCACTCGTAAGGAGGTGACTACGTTCTTACAAGTTAGCGACCATCTTCCCAACAGAATCTGGTCCCGAGCTTGCATCAGCTCCCAAATCTTTCTCTTCGCGTTCTCTGCGCCTCCGCGGTGAACGTCCCAGATAGGAACACCCATGGAAATCGACCCGACAACCTGGCTGCCCCTCCTCCGCGATGGCGCGGCGGGGCTGGGCTTAACCCTCACACCTGAGCAGGAAGCGCTCTTTGCGCGCTTCCTGGTGCTGCTGCTCGAGCGCAACGAAGTTGTGAATTTGACTGCCATCACCGACCCGGCCGAGGTGGCGGTGAAGCACTTCGTCGACAGCCTCACCGTGGAGACGGTGTGGAAGCCGCACGCGGGGGATCAAACCGTTGACATCGGCACCGGCGCGGGGCTGCCCGGCGTGGTGGTGGCGATTATGCACCCGGAGATCTCCATCGCCCTCAACGACAGCATGCGCAAAAAGACGGATTTCCTGCAGGAGGTGATCACGGCGCTGCCGTTACCCCGCGCGAAGGCCATGTGGGCGCGCGCCGAGGAGATGGGGCACTCACAGCAGCACCGCGGGCGGTACAACACCGTCTTCGCCCGCGCCGTCGCCCACCTGGGCACGCTGGTGGAATACGCCATGCCGCTGCTGAAGACGGGCGGCACGCTGATCGCCATGAAGGGTCCCGGCGGAGCGGCGGAGGTGGCGGAGAGCGCCCGCGCGCTCTACTTGCTCGGTGGCGCCGTGAAGCAGACGCGCACCCTGACCCTCGCCGGCGCCGGCGAGCGCACCCTCATTGTCGTCCGCAAGGTAAAAAACACGCCAAAGGACTACCCCCGACCCGCCGTGCAGATGAAGATGAACCCGCTGCATGGCGCAAATGAACAATGAGCGAGGCCCGTGTATGGCAACCCGGAAATGGGAAAATGTCGTATAATAGATTAACTGACTCAAGGGTGGATCTCGTTATGGCGCTACCGAAAACTGAGAAAGTACCGATCCCGCACCCAAAAGCCACGCATGAACGTGCGGACGCCGGCGCGTTGGTCGATGTCGTGATACGTTTGCTGCCGCGTCGCAAGCGCGCTACGGAAGAACACCTCACGCCGGACGAACTCGCACGGGCGCAGCGTTCCCTCGCCAGTATCCGAGATAACGACGGCGTGTCCGCTGATGAGATCATCGAGCGATTGAAACAGCAGAAGTAGCGGACTAATGATACCTCTTCCAATTCGTTTAGCCTTTTCGCTGGAACTAACGGGAGATCTGCTGCGCATCGAACGGGCATTCCCTGCCTTCACTTCAGATATTTCGGCCAGATTACTACATCGCATTGAACTAGATGCGATTGAACGCATGCTCCTCACCCATGCCTACCCCTGCCCGGACATCGAGGGTGGCGTTATCGCGCATTACACCATCACCTTTCGCTATTCCTGGTTTTCGCTCCATCTACCCTTGCGCGTGCTTCTTTCCATTTCCGGTATCGATATTTCGGTACTGAACGTTTTTCTACGAAGCGAAGAGTCCTGGTTCCTACGCTGGCTGCCCGCGACGTCAGTTGAAGAGCCGTGCATTATTTCTAAACAAGGCACCACCTCACGTTCTTTGGCGAGCAGTAAGGCATCGCAGGCAGATCCTGCTCGCGAAATAGAGAAGGCAGCGCAAGCTCGGGATTCTCTGCGACGCCTGCGCGATGAAGGAGGCCTGACAACCGATGAAATACTGTCGCGTCTGAAAAAGCGGCGATGCTAATGCCACAGGCACCTTGAACCGTCTTTCGCAAGTACTGTCTATATCATCACTGCCTCATTTTGCCCTTTTCACCTTCCATTTCGCATTTTTCATTGACACACCCCCCCGCACCCCTTAGAATGAGTCGCCGCGCTCCCGGGCGGACTTTGCGGAACGGATCGCTGACGATGTCACGTACACTGGCTATTTTGAATCAAAAGGGCGGCGTGGGGAAGACGACGACGGCCGTCAACCTGGCCGCGGGCCTGGCATTGGCCGGGCAACCGACGCTGCTGGTCGACCTCGATCCGCAGGGGAACGCCACCACGGCGCTGGGATTGACGAAATCCACGTTGGAAGCGTCGATCTACGACGTACTCCTCGGCGAGTGCCCGTGGGCGGAGGCGACAGTGGCCACCAAGGTGGCCGGGCTCGACCTGCTGCCCGCCACCCTCGACCTTGCCAACGCCGTCGTGGAGCTGGCCACCATGGAGGCGCGCGAGCACCGGTTGCTGCGCGGCCTGCAGGGGGCGGCGGAGCGCTACGCCGTCATTATCCTCGACACCCCGCCGTCGCTGGGGCTGCTCCCCATCAACTGCCTGGTGGCCGCCGACGCCGTGCTCATCCCCATGCAGTGCGAATTCTTCGCGCTGGAGGGGCTGGCGCAACTCGAGCACACTATGCGGCTGATCAAGCGCGGCCTCAATCCGCGGCTGGAGGTTTTCGGCATCCTGCTCACCATGATGGACAGCCGCGCCAAGCTCTGCCGCGACGTGGCCGACGCGGTGCGCCGCCAGTATGGCCCGCGCGTCTTCGCCACTGCCATCCCGCGCACCATTCGCCTCTCCGAAGCCCCCAGCTACGGCGAGGCCATTTACACTTTCGATCCGAAGGGGAAGGGCGCCCAGGCCTACCGCGCCCTCACCCAGGAGGTAATCGCCCGATGTTGAAACGCCGCAGCGGACTGGGGTCGTTAATCCCCGGCGCCGATCTCGCCGGGAGCGGACCCGAAACCGTGCCCATCACCGCCATCGCCGTGAATCCCTATCAGCCGCGCCGCGTCTTCGCGCCCGACGCACTGGAGGAGTTGGCGGAATCGATCCGCCGCCATGGTATTCTGCAACCGCTCTCCGTGCGCCCGCGCGAAGGCGGATACGAACTCATCGCCGGGGAGCGCCGCCTGCAGGCCGCGCGCAAGGCGGGGCTCACCGAGGTGCCGGTATCCATCCGCGAGTGTGACAACGAGCAGATGCTCGCCCTGGCGCTGGTGGAAAACCTGCAGCGGGAAGACCTGAACCCGATGGAGGCCGCACGCTCGTACTACCAACTCGGCGAAGAATTCGGGCTCTCGCAGGGGGAGATCGCGGAAGTGGTCGGCAAGAGCCGCCCCGCGGTGGCCAACACCATGCGCCTGCTGGCGCTGCCCGCCCCTATGCAACACGCCGTCGAGGAAGGCACGCTGTCGGAAGGTCACGCGCGCGCATTGCTCTCCGTGGATCACGAAGAGCGCCGCACCGCGCTTTTCGTCGACGCCATGGCAAAGGGCCTTTCCGTGCGCGCGCTGGAAGCGCTGGCCGCCGCCGTGCCCAACGCAAAACGCCCGCGCAAAAGCGCCGCGCCGCCCGCCGACCCTAACCTCGCCGCCGTGCAGTCCACCCTGCAAACCGCCCTCGGCACCCGCGTCCGCTTCACCCCCGGTTCCACCGGCACCAAGGGCAAGCTGGAAATCGAGTACTACTCGGCGGAAGATTTGGAACGGATCATCGAGGGGTTCGGGGGAAACGAAAATTTATAAATCTCTGGGAGGGCGAGCGTACCCGCGAGCCGCGAGCGCGTGAGCCCTTCACAAAAGCCGAGACGGTCTGTGCGTGAGAAGATTTTACACGCGCAGACCGTCTTTTTTGCCATTTACCATTGCCTCGCCCGCGGCTCGCGGGGACGCTCGCCCTCCCAAAGCGGCTCGAGACCCCTTCCCCCTGTTTCACGTGAAACATCCTGCACTCTTTGTCGTCCCCACGCTCCCCGCGACGCGCGCTTCCGCGGTATCGTAGCGCGAGGGGTGGAGTATGACGACGCGCATTGGCATTATCGGCGTGGGCGGATTCGGGGTGTTCTGCCTGGAGCAGTACCGGAAACTGCCGGACGTGCGGGTGACGGCCATCGCCGACATCAATGCGGCGCGGCTCGCGCAGGTGGCGGCGGACTATGATATCCCCGTGACGACGTCCGACTGGCGCGCACTGGCGACCCACTCGGAGGTGGACGTCGTCTACATCGCCACGCCGCCCTTCCTGCACGCCGAACAAGCGCTGGCCGCGCTGCAGGCCGGCAAGCACGTCTTCTGCGACAAGCCACTCGCGCTCACGACGGCCGACGCCGACGCGCTGCTGGCGGCTTCCGCGCAGCACGGCGGGCGGCTGGGCATCAACTTCGTGATGCGCTACACGCGCGTCTACACCCTCATCCACGACTTGCTGCGCAGCGGGGCGCTGGGCGAGCCGCTCTACTGCAGCTTCCTCAACGCCGCGGGCGACCTGCCCGCCGGCCACTGGTTCTGGGACCCGGCGCTCAGCGGGGGCATCCCCATCGAGCACGGGGTGCACTTTTTCGACATCTTCGGCGCGTTCTTCGGCCCCGGCGTGGTGCGTTGCGCCGCGGTGGATCGGCGTGCGGACGGGGCGGAGGACCAATGGAGCATCGGGGTGGACTACGCTAAGGTGCACGGGCAATTTTACCACGGCTTCGTGAAGGCGTCGGTGCTAGAGCACACCTGGGCCGTGATCGAATGCGCGCGCGGCCACTTGATCCTGCAGGATTGGCTGCCCACCCGCCTCGATTTCGATTGCCTGACCGACCTGGACGGCGTGACGGCAATTACGAAATTGGTGCCCGAGGTGCACGTAGAGCCCGCGGAAGGTCCGGTGCTCGCGCATGGCCAAACAGCGGCGGTGACGCATCAAGTGCAGGCTGCCGTGGTCGCCGGGGAGAAGCAGGTGCTCTACGCCCAGGCCGTGCGCGACGCGATGGCGGATTTCCTCGCCTGGACCCGCGACCCCGCCCACACCCCCCGTGTCACCGGCCGCGATGCCCGCGACGCCGTTGCCATGGCCGAGGCCGCGGTAGAATTGGCGCACCGCACGGGGTAACGCGCCGCGTTCAAAGTTCAAAGAGATACGATACCCTTTGCGGGTACCGCGTTTCTATCGAACGCCTCGTTCTCCCACACACCCCACGTTGAACGTTGAACTTGGAACGTTGAACATATTCTATAACCCATTTAAAGAGTCGCCTTTACCGTCTTGCCCTGACCGTCGAAAACTGGTATAATCGACGCACACTTAGGTGGACGCTCCGCTTGCTGGCGGAGGCGTTCACACCGAGGTGACATCTCGGAGGAATCGCATAATGACCTCGACACTCGCCCCCGCGCGGGGCGCCGTGCGCATGTCCGGTGCCCAGGCGCTGCTGGAAGGGCTGATGCACGAAGGCGTCGACCTCGTCTTCGGCTACCCCGGCGGCGTCCTCCTTCCCCTTTACGACGCCTTGCACGACTCGCCCATACGTCACGTGTTGGTGCGCCATGAACAGGGCGCGGCCCATGCGGCGGACGGCTATGCGCGCGCCACCGGCAAGGTCGGCGTGTGCATCGGCACCAGCGGCCCCGGCGCCACCAACCTGGTCACCGGCATCGCCACCGCGTATATGGACTCCATCCCGATGGTGGCCATCACCGGGCAGGTGAATACCTTCGCCATCGGCAAGGACTCCTTCCAGGAAGCAGACATCACCGGCATCACGTTGCCCATCACCAAACACAACTACCTGGTGAAGCACCCCGACGAGGTGGCGCACGTGGTGAAGGAAGCCTTCTACATCGCGCGCACGGGACGGCCCGGCCCGGTGCTCATCGACCTCCCGCGCGACGTGGCCGCCGGCTTCACCGAAGTGGACTGGGACGCGGTGCAGGTGCATCTGCGCGGCTACCGCCCCACCGTGAAGGGCAACACGAAGATGATCCGCCGACTGGCCGAGGAACTCCTCGCCGCGCAACGCCCGGTGCTCTACGTGGGCGGCGGCATTCTGCGCGCCAACGCCGCGGCGGAACTCACCGCGCTGGCGCGCCTGCTGCACATCCCCGTCACCGCCACGCTCATGGGCAAAGGCGCCTTCCCGGAGATGGACCCTCTCTACCTGGGCGTGCCCGGCATGCACGGCACGGCCTACGCCAACTGGGCGCTGGACCAGGCGGATCTGATCGTCTGCATCGGCGCGCGCTTTGACGACCGCGTCACCGGCGACGTGAGCAAGTTCGCCCCGCGGGCGCGCATCGTGCACGTGGACGTGGACCCGGCGGAGATCGGCAAAGTGATGCGTACCGACGTGCCCATCGTGGGCGACGCCAAGCACATACTGGACGAGCTGCTGCACGAGATCGCCCCGCAGCAGGCGCAATTCCCCGATCTGGGCGCGTGGCAGACGCAAATCGACGGCTGGAAACAGACCGCCCCGCTGAAATGGTCGGTCGAAGAGGACCGCATCTGCGAGCACCTGTGCGGCGAGCGCGAGAAACCCGAGAAATGCGGCAGCACGAAGTGCTACGGCAAGCACGGCACCATCAAGGCGCCCGCGGTCATCGCCGAACTGTGGCAGGCGACCGACGGCAACGCCATCGTGACGACCGACGTGGGCCAGCACCAGATGTGGGCCATGCAGTATTACCTGGTGCGCGAGCCGAATCAATTCGTCTCCTCCTCGGGATTAGGCACCATGGGCTTCGGCCTGCCCGCCGCCATCGGCGCGCAGATGGGCAACCCGGGCCGTGAGGTGTGGTGCATCTCCGGCGACGGCAGCTTCCAGATGAATAGCCAGGAGCTGGCCACCGCGGTCATCCACAAACTGCCCATCAAGATCCTGCTGCTCAACAACGGCTGCCTGGGCATGGTGCGCCAGTGGCAGAAGATGTTCTTCGGCAAACGGTACTCGCAGGTCGGCCTCGACGTGGGCACCCCGGACTTTGTGAAGCTCGCTGAAGCGTACGGCGCCGTGGGCCTGCGGGTCATCGATGCGGCGGGGGTGCGCGCGGCCATCGACCAGGCGCGAGCCGTCACCGATCGCCCGGTGCTCATCGATGTGCTGTGCGACGCGGAAGAGAACGTGCTGCCCATGATTCCCGCCGGGAAGAGTGTGGCCGAGATGATGCTCGAGTAGGGCCATTGCGGATTGCAGATTGCGGATTATTGGTTGTCACGCCACCGCCGTCCTTCAATCCGCAATCCGCAATCCGCAATTTGGAGGATTCCATGGCGATAGAAACGCAACTCGACCTGCCGATGAAACATACCATCTCCGTGCTGGTAGAGAACCGCCCGGGCGTGCTGGCGCGCACCGCGGGGCTCTTCTCCCGCCGCGGCTTCAATATCGACTCCCTCGCGGTGAGCACCACCGAAGACCCGGACACCTCGCGCATGACCATCGTGGTGGACGGCCCGGCGAGCATCCTGGAGCAGATCAGCAAGCAGCTCTACAAGCTCATCGACGTCATCAAGGTGATGGACCACACCGAGGACGACGTGATCGCGCGCGAACTGGCGCTGGTGAAGGTGCACGCCGCCGACTCCACCAAACGCGCCGAGATCATGCAGATCGTCGACATCTTCCGCGCGAAGATCGTCGACCTGGCCGACAAAACGATCATCATCGAAGCCACCGGCGGCTGCGAAAAGATCGACGCCCTCGAACGCCTGCTGGACGGCTACGGCATCAAAGAAATGGTCCGCACCGGCCGCGTGGTGCTGGTGCGCGGAGCGAAGACGACGTAAGGACGCACCGTCTCCCCGGTGAGAAATGAACACGGTCGGTGCGCGAAAAGAGTTTTTGCGCACCGACCGTCTTATTATTTATGCGACCACGGCCCTCCTGCACGACCCCTTCCCCAGGCGCCTCGTACCACTCGGCTGGGAGAGGGGGGAGGCGGTGTGGATGATCGATGGCGGCACGCGTCACACATCGAGAGAACTCCGGGTTGGCTTTTATACAGCACCATACATCCTTCCCCGCGGTTCTCCCCTCTCCCAGCCGAGTGGTGCGAGGCGCCCGGGGGAGGGGCGGGGGTGGGGTCGTGCGAGGGTGCCGGTGCGGAAACAACCGACGGCCGGTACGTGTGAACTATCACACATACCGGCCGGCGTTTTACGTCGCTTCTTGGTTCTTATGAATTAGTCTGAGGTCATCGGGGGGCAAATCATCATTCTCGTCCGATCCAATATACATAAAGGACACTTCAACTGCCAAGCCGCACTTCGACAACTCCGTGAGGAGAGCAGGCGACAGCTTGTAGTCATCCATAAAATTAGAGGTTGTCAAAGCGAATTTCAAATACATCCTGGTTGCAACCTGCGCGACGCCCGATAGTTTGGGTTGAATTCTTTGTAGAAAAGAAATCGCTTCACGCTCAATATCCTGTATCTTCGTTATATTCCGAGAATAGATCCACACATAATGGTCGGGAAGGTTGCGGTACTTTTTTATATGAGAAGCTTGCAACTCCAGGAGTCCCGATATCTCATCCGGGCTGACACCGTCATTCGCTACCATGACAAACAGGTTGAGGCTCAAGGACTGATGAGGCATTTCAGTTCAACTCTACCGCCACCGCCGCCTTCTCCTCCGCCTGATACATCTTCACCTGGTTGCGGCCGGCGGCTTTGGCGGCGTAGAGGGCGGTGTCGGCGTGGGCGACGAGGGAGTCCATGGCGTTGGTGAGGTCGCGCAACTCGGCGACGCCGGCGCTGACGGTGAGGGGCTGCGCGATGCCGTTGGCGAGCACGAAGGGCGTCTGCGCAATGCGTTTGCAGATGCGCTCGGCGATGGCGATGGCCACCGCGGGCGGCGTGTCCGGCACCAGCAGCGCGAACTCCTCCCCGCCCAGGCGGCAGAGCAGATCGGCGCCGCGGATATCCTGCTGCACCCGCCGCGCGAATTGACAGAGCACCTCGTCCCCCGCCGGGTGGCCGTGCACGTCGTTGACCTGCTTGAAGAAGTCCAGGTCGAAGATGATCAGGCACAGTGGGACGCCGGTGGCCTTCACGCGCGCCAGCTCGTTGCCCAGGCGCAGGTTGAACATGCGGCGGTTGGCGAGGCCGGTCAACTCGTCGGACAACGACAGCTCCTGCGCCTGCATGAAGAGGGTGGCGTTTTCGATGGCCACGGAGAGGATGCGCCCGAGGGAGTCGAGGAAGCGCTCATCGTCTTCGGTGAAGGGGCTGCCGGAAAAACGGCCCAGCAGCAGCGCACCGAGTAGGCGCGTGCCGGAGCGCAGCGGCAGCGCCAGCACGCTGCGCACATGTTTATTCATGTGCGACGGGCGCTGGTACAAATCGCCGGTGGCCTGACTGATGGTGACGGCGCGCGGGCTGAGGAGCAGGTGTGCGAAGACGCCTTCCTCACCGCTGACGACCGGTAGCGCGGCCACGTCATCTTCGTCCAGCCCCGTCGCCGCCTGCAGCGCGAACTGTTCCCCGTGCGGCGTGTACCAGTAGATTTGCACTTCGTCCACGTCGAGCAGGCTGCCCAGGTGGGTCACCGCGGCCTGTTGCACGCGCCCCACGTCCAGCGAGCTGTTCACCGCGGTGGCGATAATGTTCAGCAGCGCCAGCTCCTCGTTCATGCGCTTCAAGCGCTCCTGCCCCTGGCTCAATTCGCCCAGCAGCGCCTCGTAGCGCTCCGCGGAGGCCTGCGCCTTCTCCAGCTTGGCTTCCATCTCCACCAGCACGTCGCGCTCCAGCCGCTGGAAGCGACGCCCGAGCAGCCCGCACACCGTGCTGCACGCCAGATACCCGCCCAGCACCGCGCCCCATAACGGCAGCGAGAGGGGCGGCTGCAGGGTGATGGGGGCGTCCCCTCCCGGTATGAGCGGACTGAAGAGCAGTGCCGTGACCACCGCCGTCAGCCCCCCCCACCCATGCCAGCAGGCACACGGGCACCAGCAGCAGCGGCACGATAATCACCGGGTGGTGCTTGCCCACCAGGAAGATCCCGACCGCCATGATGGTAGCACTGAGCAGCGTCAGGCCCGGAATGTCGTAGGTGCGCTGCATGCGCACCCAGACCTCCACCCAGCGCCGCCATCCCCGTTGTGCTTGCAACTCGTCCATCGTTCTGTCAGCCGCTTTCCGCTGTACTGACCTTATTCCACATTCCACCCCCGTTTACCTATTGCAGGCGAATTTGTCAAAAATGGGTCGGTTGAACCGGTAAGACCAGCGATTGACAATCCCGGGTGGGGCACCGTATGCTGAGTGCGAGGACAAGTCATGACAAAACGCATGATGCTCATCGTAGTCGCCGTCTTTCTGCTGGCCGGCATTACGGCGCTGCTTTATCCGATTGTAAACGAGCAGATGATGATCAACCGGTTGCAGAGCAGTGATCAGCGTGCCTTCGATGCCCTCATCTGGCTGGCAAATAAGCGGGGCGCGGCAGGCCTGGCATTGGCGTATTCCCATGGATCACCGTACACGAAGACTTGTGTGCCAGAAATTGTCCGATGCCTTTTATTACACAAACGCAGTTATTACTTTTCCTTAGAGAAGCTGCGCGGTTGCCCCCTTTCAACAGAGGAGGCCTTCACGCTGCTGCTTCAAGGGTTGCAGACATCGGATCAAAACGCCGCGTCTCGCGCCACCTTCGCCTTGGGGGATATCCAGAAGGCGCATCACATCATTACGGCCCAAAATATCAGTCGACTGCTCCCGTTTCTACAGGACACGACACTCGACCGCTCTGAACTCTGGGATATCATCCGTTTTGATACAGATCCCGCCATACTCGGTTCCGTGCCCGACGCCACCTTGCTCGCCATGCTGAACCACGCTTCCGAACAACAAGCGTGCGACGTACTCGGCGCCCTTGAGCATAAATACGCCATGCAGCCAGTGCGCTGGAAATGGGGTGTCAGCGGCTTTATTAATATGCCGAACATTCTTCTCCTCGCGCTAATGCAATCACCATGTGGCACCGCGCAGTCAATGGCTTGCCAGCAGTTGGAAGCGAACTACCTTTCCGTCGCCACGCATTCATACCTCGCTTTGCCCACTTGCGACCCGTTGCACGGCAGCAGCATCAGCCTAGCGTGCCGTTACACCGGCCCGCCCTTGCGCAAAAACCGCACCGTAGAGCAGGCGATAGGTCTCTCGACAGAAGAGGTGATTCATACCTTAGACAACATCCGCCGCGCCCACCTGCCCGAGGCCAGTTTGTGTTGGTATTCGCTCAGACTGGTATTGACGGGGGAGCGGTGATACAGTGAGAAGTGCCGTTCGTACCCACTTCCGTCAAGGGGAATACCCCCCCAGAGGTAACCCACCATGCGCCTGCCCATCCTAGTAGCCCTCAGCCTCCTCCCGTGGCTCATCCGCGCGGAGGCGGTTACGAATATCAGCCGCAGTGTGTCGGCCAATGGGCGCACCTTTGCGGTGACGGGGGTGCGGGTGAACCTGCATGATCCGTCGGTGCATCTGCGGGTGGGACTGGCGTACGACCACGTGGGGCGCACGGAGCCGCTGGCGGAGATCGCGAAGCGCGCGGGGGCGGTGGCGGCCATCAACGGCTCCTTTTTCGACGCCTACACGAAGGACGCACTGAAAAACCCCGATATGTCGCTCATCACCGACGGGCGGCTGGTCTTTAAAAGCGACATCGGCACGCTGCTCGGTTTCGACGCCGACAACACCCCGCATCTGGGCCGCTTCTCCGAGCGCCTGGCCGGGTGGGTGACCCACGAGGGGCATCGGCTGGAGTGGTTCGCCTACTGGATCAACCGCGCGCCCACCGCCACGCCGTGCGTGACGATCTTCACCCGCGCCTGGGGTGACACCGTGCCCGCGCTGGGCGGCACCGCGGTAGTGGTGGAGGAAGGCACGGTGACGCGCATCTCTGACGGCGCGGTAGAGATCCCGCGCGACGGGTTCGTGCTCCACATCCGCGGCGAAGCCCGCCTGCTGGGCTACTTTCACGTGGACGACTCGGTGACCTTTACTCCCTCGGTGACGCCGGACGACCCCGAAGACGCCGGGCCGGCCGCCTTTGACCACGTGCGCGAGGCGGTGGGGGCCGGGCCGCGCGTGCTGGTGCACGGCCACCCCGTCTTCACCCCCGCGCGGGAGGGCTTTGACGACCCCAAAGTGCTCTCGCTGGCCGGCGCGCGCTCCGCCGCGGGCTACACCGACGACGGCGTGCTATTCCTCATCACCACCCACAACGCCCGCGTGAGCGACATGGGCGGCATCCTCAAGGCGCTGGGCTGCACGGAAGGCCTCAATCTCGACGGCGGCGCTTCCAGCGGCCTCTGGCTGCGCGGCGCCTACCTCACCAAACCGGGCCGCGCCCTCAGCAATGCCTTGCTGGTCATCGTGAAGAAGGAAAACGGTTCCGCTCCTGCGAAATAAACGGTATCCAGACCTTTTTGCAGGAGACCCCATGGCACCGTTACAGATCGGCATTATCGGCGGGGGCATGATCGCGCAGGCGCACATGCAAAACTTCGCTGACGACCCGCGCACCGAGCTGCGCTGGCTGGCGGAGGTGAACCCCGTCGCGCGCAAGGCGTCCAAGAAGAAGTTCGCCGTGCCCCACGCCGTGACACACTACCGCCGCATGTTGCAGGACCCGGCGCTGGACGCCGTGGTCGTCTGCACGCCCCCCTTCACCCACCTGCGCATGGGGCTTGACGTGCTCGCCGCCGGCAAGCACCTCCTGATGGAGAAACCCCTCACCGTTACGCTGAAGGACGCCAAGCGCCTGCTCGCCGCCGCCCAGGCGCACCCGGAGTTGAAGGTTTCCGGCTGCTCCTGCCGCCACGCGCGGTTAAACCCCAAATTCGCCTTCATCAAAAACCTGATCGACAGCGGCAAGCTGGGCGACATCTACTTCGTGCATCACCGCGCGGTGGGGCGCCAGGGGCGCGGCGGCATCGAATACAACCCGCCCGCCAAATGGTTCCTCAACCGCGTGCTGGCCGGCGGAGGCCCGCTGTTCGACTGGGGCGTTTACGACCTCTCCTTCCACCTCGGCATCCTCGGCGAGCCGGCGCTGGAAAAGGTGGACTCCTTCTGCGTGAGCCACCTCGATAAGGTCGATCCCGGCACTGACATCTATACCGTCGAAGAGCACGGCGCGGGCTTCCTCACCTTCGCCGGCGGGCTGAAATACTACTGGGAGCGCGCCAACAACGCCCACGCCGAGGTGCCCAACCGCACCACCATCTACGGCACCAAGGGCGGACTGAGCTTCGGCTACTGCTCCTGGGACGGCGACACGGTCGACTACTTCTCCGTGGACGACGACGGTAAGGGGAAAGCGCAAAAGGAAACCCTCACCGTCGACCTCGCCGCCCACCCCGGCGACATGCCCGCCCTCGGCAAGGCGTACATCGACTACCTCTGCGACGCCGGCCCCATCCCCATGCCGCTGGAACTCGAGGTGAAAAACCTGGATATCATGCACCGGGTGTACAAGGCGGCGAAGTGGTAAGCGGTTAAAGGAAAAAGGTGTCGAAAACCCTGGGAGGGCGAGCGTCCCCGCGAGCCGCGAGCGCGGCAACTGTAAATGATGAGAAAAGACGGTCTGTGCGTGGAAACGGTTTCCACGCACAGACCGTCTTCGTTTTTACCCACAGTGCGCACGTTCGCGGCTCGCGGGGACGCTCGCCCTGGGATTTCGTCAACCCGGGTTGTTGGCTCCATCGGAATAGAAATGCGACGGACAGGCCTGGGACGGCGTCCAGGCCCTACAGGCCGGGGTTATATACGCAGTCCTTGGCCTCACGCTTCGGGACAGTCCCTGCAAGCGTGCCAACCCATCCCTTTCATCCCCTTCATCCCTGTGAATGTATGATGCATGCAGTCATCCGACCATAAACAAGCGTGAAACCCCGACTGCTTACCCGTCAATTTGCCCTTTGCATTTTTCACTATCCCGGCACGATCTTCCCCAGCACCACCGGATGCGTCGCCCCCGTGGCGGCGGGCAGGTTGTTCGGCACGCCGCACAGGGTGGCGTGGGCGAGCAGGGCGAAAGCCACGGCTTCTTTGGCGGCGGGGTGGTGGCCCAACGATGCCAGTGGCACTTGCGGGATGTGCAGGCGCGCGGCGAGGGCGGCGCAAAGGGTGGGGTTAAAGGCGCCGCCGCCGCTGACAATCAGCCGGTCCACCGGGCCGCGCACCCAGGTGCGCACGGCGCGCGCGATGCTCTCGGCGGTGAGGGCGGTGAGGGTGGCGGCGATGTCGGCACGGTCTGGCGGCGCGGTGGGCAGGTGCAGCGACGCCAGGTACGCCTCGCCGAAGGCTTCCCGCCCGGTGGATTTCGGCGGCGGCTGGGCGAAGAACGGGTGGGCGAGGAGTTGTGCGAGCAACCCGTCGCGCACCGTGCCCGCGGCGGCGAGGCGCCCGTCGGTGTCGTAGCTCATCCGCCCGCGCGTGGCGTGGCGCAGGTAGCCGTCGAGGAGCATATTGCCGGGGCCGGTGTCGAAGGCCACCACGTCGCCGGGGGTGCACCCGCGCGGCAGGTAGGTGAGGTTGGCGATGCCGCCGATGTTCAGCAGCACGCTCGCTACCGCGTTGTCACGGAAGAGCAGGTAGTCGGTGAAGGGCACCAGCGGCGCCCCGTGCCCGCCGGCCGCCATGTCACGCGGGCGGAAATCCGCCACGGTGAGCACGCCGGTGCACTCGGCGATCACGCACGGCTCCCCCAGTTGCAACGTGGCGCCCATCTCCCCCGGCGCGGGCGGGATATGCCACACCGTCTGCCCGTGGGAGCCGATGGCATCCACGTCGCGCGGCGCCAGCCCCGCCTGCGCGATAACGGCCAGCGCGGCGTCGGCAAACAACTCCCCCAGCCACGCATTCGTCGCCGTCAACTCCGCCAGCCGCACCCGCGGGCGCAGCACCGCACGTATCCGCGCGCGCTCGACGGCGGTATAGGGCCGGGTGAAAAAGCTGACCAGCCGCACCGACGCCGGCGGCACCCCGCCGATGATCTCCACCAGCGCCGCATCCACGCCGTCCAGCGACGTGCCGGACATCAGCCCCACGATGCGCCGCGGTCGCGCGCTCCACGTTGTCGGGTCAGGGATCATTGTGGAAAAGATACCACATTCTGCAGGGACTGTCCCGTGGCGGTGTCGTTCAGCGTTCCGCGCCTCCCGGCGCGGCCCTCACCCCAACCCTCTCCCAGCGGGAGAGGGGGCGCTGGTTACCGTGCATGTGCGAAGTTCGGACACCCCACCTCTCCCTCCGAGGGAAAGAGGTTGGGAGATGGGGGTCGCGTGCAGGAGAGGTTCCGTGAAAACCGTGTAGGTCTGACCGGTCAAGGCGTGCGCTAAAACCCGATCGGCCCGAGGGTGAGAAAGAGGGACAGGGAGGCCACGCCGGCGTTGTTGTACGCCACGCGGGCGGTGGGGATTACGGGCACTTTGCCGAAGGCCAGCGACGTTTCCAACGATGCTTGCGCCCCGCCGGCGACGCGCGGGGTGTGGTGCGCGGGCAACTCGGCGTCGAGAAAGAGGCCGCCGGTGACGTCCTCGGCGTAGATCTGCGGGTTCCACAGCCCGGCGCGGATGGGCAGCAGCGTGCGCGTCAGGTCGAAGGTGAGCAGCGTGCGCGAACCCGGCGCCGGGCCGTCGACGAAACCGCGCGGCGTGGGGCCTTCGCCGCCCTCCGGGTGCACCAGCGCCTCCGCCGACGCGGCCAGCAGGGTGTCTCCCAGCAGTTGCGCGGCGCGCACGCTCAGGTCGGCTTCCGCCACACCCCACCCGGCGGCGTAGTGGCGCACGGGCAGCGCCGCGCTCAGGGTGGCGGCCGCGGTGGGCGCGGCCAGGTCGGTGCTCACCTCCGGCGTCCAGCGCTGGGTGGCGCGGTCGGTGTCGCACTCCACCGTGGCCATCGCCGCCACGTCGGACACCCCGGTCTGCAGCGACGCATACAGCGGCGACCCGGCCACCGCGGTCAACGTGTGCTCGCTGATGCCGTGGTAAATGACACCCGTCATCACCGGGGAGAAAAAGTTGCATTGCAGCGCGGCATCGGTGCCCACCGTCTGCGTCGCGCCATCGTACTGCATCGTCACCGAGTAGCCGGGAAAATCGCCCACCGCGTCGTAGCCGATGGCCGTCACGCCGCCGGTGTAGGCATCCCCGTCGGTACCCGCCGTCGGCCACCAGGCGATGGGCTTCAGCGTGGCCAAGTTGTCGCGGTAATCGCCGTGGGTGACGGTTTTATCCGGCACCGGCGGCGCCGGGGGCAGCGGCACGTCTTTGACGACGGGCAGGGTGAAGGGCGTCGGCGCGACGGGCATGGCGTACAGGTCGAAGCCGCGCGAGGTCAGGCCGAAGTAGAACAACCGCCGCCCCACCGGGTCGTAGACCGGGTAATCGGCGTAGCCGTGGGCGGTAAGGCGGGCGAGCGCGCCGTCGGCGAAGTCGTAGCGATACACCGCGGAGGTGTGGCCGAAGTTGGCGCTGAAGAAGCACTGCCCTTCCGCCAGCGTGGCGTGGCATTCCTCGTACGGCGACGCCGCCAGCGGGGTGAAGGCGCACGTGGCCGGGGTGCAGGCGTACAGGTTGAAATTCTCCCCGTCCGGGCGCGCCACCGCCACCACGTGCGTGTCGTCCGCGGTGAACTGGTCGATGAGCAGCGGGGTCTCGCCCAACCGTCGGCACGCGCCGGTGTCCGGGTCCACGCGGTAGAGTGTCGAACCGAAGGCGTCCCGGCGGTCCACGCTGTAGAGCAGCGACCCGTCGGGCAGCGGGGTGAAGGCGCGCAGCGGGGCGCGCAGCAGCTCGCGGTCGCGGCCCGTCGCCAGGTCGCGCGCGTGCAGGCTGGCGATCACCCCCGTGCCGAGTTGGCTGATATTCGCGTAGCCGCCGTGCAGCTCCTGCACGGCGTAGTAGAGCCGCCCGGCGCGCGCCTGCAGCACGGAAACAACCCCCGAAGTGAGGCCGAAGAGGGTGTGCTCTGTCCCGGTGGCGGTATCGTAGGCGGTCACCGTGCGGCGCAATCCCGTGCCGAAGGGGCGCGTCTTCACCGCCCAGGTGCGCGTGTAGTAGAGCGTGTTGCCATAGCGGCACGGCGCGGCGGCGTCCCACCCGTGCGCGGTGACGGGGGTGCCGTCCAGTGTGTAGTCGGGCAGGTTCGCCGCCAGCGACGCCCGCCACTCCCGCCACAATGCAGGCAGCGATTTGCCGTAAATCCGGCGCGCGCTGGCGTCCAGCCCCACCGCGGGCAGCACGGGGGAGAGGAAGCTGGACAGCGACGCGCCGTTGACGGTGAAGAAATCGGCGAACTTCCCCTCGCCGTACGTGTCCGCCAGGTAGCGGCAGAAGGTGCTGCCGAACAGGTAGGGCCGCTGCCCGAGGGGATAGACATCCTGTTCGGCGGTCACGTCCTCGATTGTGGGGAAGTGCTTGTCGGCGAGGCACGCGCCCAGGTAGGCGTCGAAAAAGCCCTGGTTTAACCGCCCGCTGAAGGGGGTGATGTGCGATTCCGCGTAGACGGCGATCCCCTCCGTGACCCACAACGGCGCGAAGACGTTGGGCTGGTAGATCAGCCCGAAGGTGTGCGCCAGATCGCGCGGATCGCTGCCGGTGTTCGTCAGCTCGAGCAAGTGCGTGTATTCGTGCGTGGTGACCCCGCGCCACCAGTTCTGCATCATCAGCTCCGCGCCGGGCGGCGCGGTGTAGAGGTGGATGTTGTACCCGATGGGGTCGGTGTTGCCGTTGGGGTTCAGCCCCACGTCCTCGATGACGATGGGCAGGTGCCAGGCCGTGTTGCCGGTGAGGCGTTCCACCTGCGGGCGGCTCGCTTCCAGCTCAGCCAGCGCGCGCTGCGCCGCCGCCTCGCAGCCGGGCAGGTAAAATACGGTGAAATGCTCGGTCTTCAGCGTCTTCCACCCGCTCCAGGCCCACGCCGGAAAGGTGCAGAGCAGCAGCAACAGGGCGATAAATAGGCAACGATGCACAGACAACCTCCGCGGCGCACACCGGGGGCACGTTGCGTAAACTATTCGCGGCGGCGCGGGGGATATCCTGCCGATGGCGGGGGAGCGTCGCCGCCAAAGGAGACGACGAATTGCAGGTGTTGGGGGTTAGTTCTTCGAGATAAGGGGACATGGGACGGTTCACCGCCGAGACGCGGCGGGTGCCCCCTCGCCTACACGCGTTAGCTTACAGTCATGGCTTGTTTGTTCTTCGACCCGACGATAAATCGTCGGGCTACCGGCTGCGCCCCTTGAAAGGGGCTTGTCAAGCATGCGTGACCCGCATATTTCTTGTCCACGCTGAATTCGTGCCCGAGAGGGCTGTCTTCGGCATCATATCCGTGCGGAATCGCCTGTTACACCATTTCGCGGCCTACCAAAGCCCCATTCATGGGGCGCAGCCGGTAGCCTGACGATTTATCGTCGGGTGGGAAAACAGGCGAACGGTTTGTATTAGCCAATGCCCTTGTCCCTCCCCTGGGCGTCTGGCAATACTCGGCTAGGCGCGGGGGGAAGACGGTATGGGTTTGTCGGCGAGGAGGAGGACGAGGAGGGCGCCGACAGGGCCCATGATGACGACGAAGAAGAAGCCCATGCCGGCTTCGCCCTTGCGGATGCCGAGAACGGCACCGAGCAAGGCGCTGGCGATCATGGTGATGATCAGGGTGGTGGTGGTAAGCATAGATTTACCTCTAATTGTAATGCCGGCGGTGCACGGACTTTGCCGGGTGTATACCCTTGAGCCTTCGCCGATCTATGGATACCGGTTTTTCATCGTTGTATAAACGACGGCAGCCGTCAATATGATCTTTCGCTCCGGATGGGGTGACAGAGACGCGCATCTTCTCCGGATTGTTGGGTGTATTTTTGTTGATGTGTGCACGCGCCCCCCTTTTTCTCCCGCTGGGGGAAGGAGGGCGCGTGCAGGAAGGCGAAGCGATCTTATCCGCAAGGTATCGGCGTCTCGGCCATGCCACCCGAAGTCTACGGCAGATCCCGCGGCAGCGCGATGGCGCCGGCGAATTCACCCGGGTCGGCGGCGTCGCGCACCAGCAACTGCCGGTGGGCGGTGCGCCGGGGGATATCGAAGAGCACCACTCCCGCCACCACGGCGCGCGGCGGCACGGTGTAGGCGGCGCGATACTGCCCCGTGCGCAACTCGTCCGGGGTGCCCCACGCCACGAGCACCGGGTGGAAGCGCGCCCCGGTGTCGGCATCCGCCAGCGCCAGGGAATGCGCGGTGAGCGTGAAGGCCTGTGCTCCCTTGTTGCCCACCAGCACCCCCACCAGGTAGTATTGCCCGCGCGCCGGGGGACGCCGCGGCGTGCCGGAGGGCGGGGCGGCGTAGGCCACCCGCCACAACGTGCTGCCGGTGGTGACGACCTCGCTGCCGTGGCCGAGTACCGGCACCTGGGCTACCCCGTGCGGCGTGGTAAGGTTGCGCCCGACGTAAAAGATGACGAAGAGGACGAAGAGCACCCCCACCCCCACCGCGGCCGTGATCTGGGTGCGCGACAGCGGCACCCGGGGCACAGGGCACACCATCGCCTCCGCCGGCGGTGGCGCAAAGGGGGAGAAGGGCAACGACGGCAGGGGGAGTGCCGTGCCGCACGCCGCGCATGCCGATGCGCCGGCGGCGGCCTCCGCGCCACAGTGCGGGCACTGCGCCATAGGCCACGCTCCTTTCCACGACGCCCGGCCCACCGGCGCCGCGTGAGGGAGATACCCGCCGCCCCGCCTCTCTGCCCCCGCCCACCGCGCGGACGCCCCACACCGATGTCCCCCCGGCAAGGTTTCGCGGTGTAACGTCGTCGTAATGTGGGGGCGGTAAGCTGGGTGAGTCTTTGCAGGGACTGTCCCGTGGCGCTTCGGTCGAGTTTACCGGATACGCAGTCGCGTGTATTCGCGCACGTGTGACAGTTGTCGCATTCCTCCAGGGGCTGTCCCATAGCGCTTGTTCTGCCAGGCTACGGGACAGCCCCTGCAGAAATACGGGGGAACGCTCACACGTTCCAGCGTTGTCCCTGGACGATAGCCGACCTTTCGCACGGGAGGCCACGGGACAGTCCCTACGGGCGCCGCATTTACGCCGGGGGGCATAGCGCGCTATAATGCCGTGGGAGTAGAGTGCATGCACGCAGGTCTGCCGCCTGTTCTGTCGGCCATTCCGGGGATGTCCCGCCTCGCGTCGGGCAAGCACCGCGTCAGTTTGATGTGGCTGCTGGGCTTGGGCTACCTGGCGATTATCGGCGTCGGCGCGGGGCTGCTTATGCTGCCCATTTGCCAGCGCGACCACGTGGTGCCCGGCCTCGACTGCCTCTTCACCGCCACCTCCGCCGCCACCCTCACCGGGCTCGTGGTGTGGAGCACCCACGATACGTGGACGCTGTACGGCCAGCTCGTTATCCTGGCGCTCATCCAGCTCGGTGGGCTGGGCTTTATGGCGGGCGCCACCGTGGTCGCGCTGCGCATCGGGTTGCGCGTGGGGCTGCAACAGCACCTGCGCCTTTCCGACGCCCCCAACGCGTTCAGCCTGCACGACGCCTGGCGCGTGGTGCGCTACATCGCCCTCACCATGTTCGGGCTGGAAGCCGTGGGTGCCCTGCTGCTCACGCTGCGCCTCTACCTGGCCCACCACGAGCCCTGGCTCACTGCCGGGTATCAGGGCATTTTCTACGCCGTCTCCGCCTTCTGCAACGCCGGGTTCGATGTCGCGCGCGGCTTCACCGGGCTGCGAGCCTGGCACGACGACGCGTGGCTGCTGCTGCTGCTGAGCGCGCTGATCATCCTCGGCGGGCTGGGCTTCGGCGTGCTGGCGGAGTTGGTGGCGCGCCGGCGCGGGCGCCGGGTGAGCCTGCACTTCAAGCTGGTGCTGCTCGCCACCGCGGTGCTGCTGCTGCTCGGTTGGGGGCACATGCTGCTCTTCGAGTGGCACAACCCGGCCACGCTGGGGGGCATGCCGGGGCCGCAACGGGTGGTCAACGCGTGGTTCCTGGCCGTCACGCCGCGCACGGCGGGCTTCTCCACCGTCCCGACGAAGGATTTGGCGCCGCCCACCCTCTTCGTCACCGGCCTGCTCATGATCGTCGGCGCCTCGCCGGACAGCACCGGCGGCGGAGTGAAGACCACCACGCTCGTGGTCATTCTGCTCGCCATCCTCACGCTCATGCGGGGCCGCTCGGACATCGAAATCTTCCGCCGCCGCGTCTCCGGTGAGCAGGTGCGCCTGGCGCTGTCGCTGGTGAGCGTCTACCTGGCCGCCCTGCTGCTCTTCGCGCTGGGTATCTCCCTCACCGAGGGCATCCACACCGGCGTGCGCGTCGGCGCCATCGATCCGCTCACGCGCTTCACGCAACTGCTCTTTGAAGTGCTCTCCGCGCTGAGCACCGGCGGGCAGAGCGCGGGCGTCACGCCGCTGCTCACCGCCGCCTCGCGCGGCCTGCTCATCGCGGCGATGCTCGTGGGCCGCCTGGGTCCGCTGGCCTTCGTCTACCTCTTCGCCAAACCCCGGCGCCCCCAACTCCGCCGCCTGCCGGAAGAGACGGTGATGACCGGATGAAGGTATTGCGGATTGCGGATTGTAGATTGCGGATTGTCGGTGCGCGGCGGCGCGCAAGATCGGAGAACGCACGATGGCAACGATGAACATCCTGGTGATCGGACTGGGGTATTTCGGGGAGAGTCTGGCGCTGGAGCTGGCGCAGATGGGGCACCAGGTGGTGGGCGTGGATAAGAACCTTGAGGTTATCCAGCGCAATGCGCCGCTGCTCAGCGATGCCATCCAGATGGACGCCACCAACTTCGAGGCGCTGCGCACGCTGGACATCCCTTCCTTCGACATCTGCATCGTGGGGCGCGGCTCCAAGCTGGAGGAAAGCGTGCTGCTCTCCCTCAACCTGAAGGAGCTGGGCGCGCGCTACATCGTCTGCAAGGCGCTCACCGACCAGCAGCGCAAGATTCTGGAGCGCATCGGGGCGAACCAGATCGTGCAGCCGGAGCGCGACATGGGCAAACGCCTGGCGCACATGCTCTCCCCGAGCATGGAGATGCTCGACTTCATGGACGTGCCAGGCAACTTTGGCATCGAGGAGATCGCCGCCCCGCGCGGGTGGGTGGACCACACCCTCGACGAGCTGCAGCTCCCCAGCCGCTATGGCCTGCAGGTGCTGCTCATCAAATCCGGCGATAAATTCACCGCCACCCCCGGCGCCAACCTGACCATCCGCGAAGGCGACATCCTCGTCGTCTTCGGGCATAACCGGAAGTTGACGCAGTTCAAGCGGTAAAGGTGTGGATTGGGAGGGCGAGCGTCCCCGCGAGCCACGCGCGTAGCAAGTATGGATGACCATAAAAGATGGCCGGTGCGTGTTGACGTTCACACGCACCGGCCGTCTTTTTGCGTAATCACGGCTCACACGCCCGCTGCTCGCGGGTACGCTCGCCCTCCCAAAGAGCATTGATTGGGGTCACCCCCACCACTGCCCCAGCACCTCCGCATGGTCGACCGGCAGCCAGGAACGGTAGGGGGTGCCGCCTTCGCCGGCGCTGCCGAAGTCGCACAGGTACAGCGTCTGACCGTCGGACGTGGGGCAGGCCAGCAGCAACAGCGGCGGCAGGCGACCCGGCCAGGCGGTGGGGACGGCGACCAGCGCGGCGGCGTCGAGGGTGGGCACGTCGTCGGGACCCAGGGTGTTGAAACGGCGGTCATAGGTGAGGAGCAGCGGGCCGCGGTAGAGGGAGGTCAGCCCGGCGCAGGCGTTGGCACCCGTCCAGCCGTGCAGCGACATCTCCAGCGCCAGTTCCACCACGTCGCCCGGCGCCCAGGTGCGGGGAAGTGCCAGATAGCCGGGGGTCACGTCGGCGACCGGCACACCGTTCACCGTCACCGTCGCCCCCGGCGACCAGCGGGGGATACGCAGGCGCAGGGTGAAGGCGGTCGGCGCCGCCGGGGTCACCGTCAGGCGGATGTGCCCGTCCAGTGGGTAGTCGGTCTCCTGGCGCAGCGTCACCGGCGTGTCGCCGACGGTCGTCTCCAGCGTGCCCGGCGCGTACAGGTTCAGCGTCAGGCCGTCGGGGGCGTGCGTCAGTGCCCACGCGCTCACGAGGCCGAAGCCACGCGCGCTGTTCACGCTGCAGCAATTGAGTTCCGGGCTGCCGGCGCGGCTCTGAAAGACGATGGTGTGCGCGCTGGCCTCGCGGATGCCGTCCATCGGCGTGTTGTACGTCGCCCAGCGCCCGGTCACCGAGTGCAGGCCGAGGACGGAGTTCCACAGCGTCAGCTCCAGCTCGTCCGCGACGCGCGGATCGCCGGTCAGGTGCAGCATCTCCACCGTGAGCGCTGACCACGCGACCGTGCAGCACGTCTCGATGGCGCCGGTGTTGAAGGGGTCACCGGTGGCCTGTTCGCCCGAGGAGAAGCCGCCGTTGTTGTGCCGGTCGCCGCGCGCGATGCTCTCCCACAGGCGGGTGAAGGCCTCGCGGTAGCGCGCCTCTCCGGTGATACGGTGCAGCGCGGCCAGTGCCATCACCGGGTGCAGGCTTTCCCAGCGCGGCTTGGGGAGCTGGTAGAAGTCGAGGCCGGCCAGCGCGCCCTCCAGGTAGTTGCCCGCCAGCGGGGCGCCGTCGGCATCCAGCGCGGCGAACTCGTCCACCAGTTGCCGCGCCAGCGCTGGGTAGCGCGCGTCGCCGGTGGCGTCGTAGAGCAGGCACAACCCATGGGCGGGGGCCATGTTCATCTCCGTGTTGCCGGTCTCCACCAGGCGGGGGTGCACGTCGCCCAGGTAGCGCGCGCAGAGCAAGTCGCCGATGCGCGCCGCGCAAGCCAGCGCGTCGGCGTCACCCGTCACCCCGTGCCAGGTGAGCAGCCCGAGCATGATGTGGTAGTGTCCCCAGGTGTCCCACGTTCCCTCGCCCGCGGTGTCGGGAGACATGCCGCTGTTGGGTGCCCAGTTCGTCAGGTGCTTATCGGCCGGCCACGGGCCCAGGTAGCCGTCGTCGGCCTGCAAGCTGACCAACTCGCGCACGAAGGCGGTCAGGTGGGCGCGCAGCGCGGGGTCGCCGGTGAGGCGCAGCACTTCCGTCGCGCCGGTCAGGTATTTCCCCGCGAATTCCCCCGCCCACGGCACCAGGATGCGGTGCGGCAGCCGGTCGCGGTCGCGGAAGATCTCCACCATCGCCGGGTTGGCGTCCGGCGCCGGCAGCAACCACTGCGCCGTCACCCCGCGCAAATACGCCGCCAGGGGACCATCGAGAGAGAAGCGGGTGGGGGGCATGGGCACCTCCGGTGGTAGTTCAACGTTCCAAGTTCAACGTTCAAAGAGAGATGGCCGTTATTCTACAACGTTGAACGTTGAACGTAACCTACGCATCGCACGGCGGCAGGGGTTCGTCGGCGTTGACGATGTGGTGCGCGCCTTCCAACTCGGCGACGCGGGACTCCAGGCGGGCGACGTGCTCGCGCAGGGTTTGCAGACACTCGTGCACGGGGTCGGGCATCTTGTCGTGTTCCAGCGGTTCGGGGCGCCGGCCGTGGATGCGTACCACTTCGGCGGGCACGCCCACCGCGGTGGAGCCGGCGGGCAGCGGTTGCAGCACCACGGCGTTGGAGCCGATGAGGGAGTTCTCGCCCACGGTGAAGGAGCCGAGGATCTTGGCGCCCGCGCCCACCAGCACGTTGTCGCCGAGGGTCGGGTGGCGCTTGCCCTTCTCTTTGCCGGTGCCGCCCAGCGTGACGCCCTGGAAGAGGGTCACGTTGCGCCCGATCTCGACCGTTTCACCGACCACCACGCCCATGCCGTGGTCGATGAAGAGCCCTTCGCCGATGATCGCCGCGGGGTGGATCTCGATGCCGGTCTTGCGGCGTGCCACCTGCGAGATGAAGCGCGCGGTGACGGGCAGGCCCCAGCGCCACAGGCGATGGGCCACGCGGTGCCACCAGATGGCGTGCAGGCCTGAGTAGCACAACAGCACCTCCAGCACGCTCCGCGCCGCCGGATCCCGCTCAAAGACCGCCTGAATGTCACGTTGTAGTCGCCCAAACATGCCCAGAGTATACCGGGGCGGCGGGGGTAGGTCAACGGGCCGGGCGGCAAGGCTACCGTGGGGGCGGTGAAAAGTGGGATTTGTGGGGGTAAGAATAGTTTAGTGGTTTAGTTTGCTTAGTTGGGGGGGCGGGTTTGCGGTTGCCTGGGTGTAGGGAGATGGAGTTGTGATGAAATGTTTACCCGTCCTCTTATTCAATGCCAAAGTAGATTGTTGTTTCTGATTTCAACTTGATCTCGTAGTTCAACTACGTGGTCGAGTAAACAGTTATCTGATATTCTAAAACGATGATTAAAGGACTACTCGGCAGACGAATATCTGCGCTGCGAAGATCAAAAGGTCTCGCACAGGAGCGTCTAGCTGAGAAATCAGGGTATTCGGCAGAATTTATTAGCCGGATCGAACGTGGCATTAACTCACCTTCAGTTGATGGATTGGAAAGAATCGCTCATGCGCTTTGCGTCGAAATCAAAGATTTGTTTGATTTCTCGGAGATAAGCAAATGACGAATAAGCGAAGTAGCTCTAAATTACCAGCGCTTCCTCAGTTATTACAGAGGAAACTGTATAAAACCGGCCAGACGAGAGGTGCGGACGATGATGAGATTTATCAAAATCGTGTATTACGCGCCAGCACTGTATTAATCCCGTATAACTATATAGAACAATGCTATACGACGGTTGGGGAATTGCCAACGTACAAAAATGGTTATATAGTGTTGATTAGTCCTGAAGACTATTTTACTGCGATGGACATCAAATCAGACTTTAAGAAAAGGGGGCTTGAACTAGGCCAAAACACCCTAATATTTTACGAAACAAGGGAACAATGGAATACTTACAATCCAGATTCTAAAGGCTTGAGAGCCGCTGATAAGCGCACAGCTCCACTCGGTGGGAAATATGTCGCTAGGATACCGGGCACGACCTCATCTTCAAAATCAAATCGGATCGCCCGTGGATATAGCACAACTAGATCGAAAGGTGCAGGGATTAGAGTTTATGAATATGCAGATTCAGATACTATCGAGCAATGTAAACTACAACTTGAAGGTTTATTCTGGCATTGCATTGATTCTACTGAAGTCGTGCTCCAGAATGGGATGAATGCCGATGACGCAAAGAAGCGCAAAGAAGGAATTATAACCAAGTGTAATGAGAATCAATTGCTCGATTTATCGCGTCTTAATAAATTGCGAATTATCGATGAGAACAACCGAACGATATGTCCTTTATGTCTCGAAGAATTATCCAGCCAAGGATTTTTCGATAAGATGGCGCAAGCTAAAGGTCGTCTCGTACTCGATTTGACGATTACACAGTTGAATTTATTTCACATCGACGAATTGCGAATTGATTCATTGAATCACCGTCCTTATAATTTGGGCTGGGGACACCATCATTGTAATGTAGTTGTAAAAGATTCCGGAATTATTGCAACTATAGAATGGATGAAAAAAGTTATTGCTCGTCAGCCAAAGTAACCACTTCCTTCTTATAAGAACATTTTAATCTGCGGCTGTATGTAGATCTGTTTTTTTGACGAAACTATTTCGTGTTTATCGATGGTGTTTTCGCAATCACTGTTGTGGCTGATATTCGCAACTCGTTCAGAAATATATGATGCCCATTTGCTTTCGATATCTATTATTATACAGCGCCTATTTAGCTTTAACGCTGCTACCGCAGTATTTCCTCCACCACCGAAGCAATCAAGAATAATATCGCCTTTATATGTTGTTGCTGAGATAGCATGCTCAAGCATATCTATCGGTTTTTCAGCAGGATGCTTGCCAGGATAGGGTCTCACAGATTTGAACGTCCAAACATCAGTGAATTCTTTCGAACTATCCATATTAAATACACGAATAATATCCTCGTATTCTGGCATGTGTTGTATATTGCCAGTTCCGATTATTGCCTCACATATTTTTGCATATTGTTCTCGGCTCGGTGTATTCCTCCCTGCTTCCCAATTAGAGACAGCTCCTCCATGATTTACTTTACCATATGCGCCAATCCTCTCAGTTAATTCGTGTTGTGACAATCCAGATTTTTTCCTAATTTCTTGTAAAAATTGAGCGAAAGAAGATCGATGTAAATTTCCTTCTACTGCTGGCTCGAAGAAAAGAAGCCTCTCTGAATGCGGATACCATTGACGCAATGCTTCCTTTTTCATTTTTCCTTTCCAACCGTCAAATCCAGGATCATTAGGCTTCGTCCACACAATATGCGAAAGGAAGTTAAATTGATCAGACAACAATACTTCAAGCCGCCCTGCCATAGATGAGTCACAAAATAAAAATAGTGAACCATTCGGTTTTAATACTCGACGCCACTCATCAGCATACATACCGATCCATTCCAAATAATGTTGATCATGTTCAAATGCAGTATCACCATAGATATTCTGTTTTTTAGTTGCATGGTACGGCGGATCTGTGAGTATTAATGACACAGAGCCCGCCGGGAAGCTGTGGAGCATAAAAAGGGAATCGCCTTCAGCAACAATAGCCTGTGTGTTCGAGTAGACAAGGTACTGCTCGATGCATTGCTGGATTTGTCTGAAGTCATCAATACGAGTGGTCATAGCATGATAGTATACACTTGGTTCCAGTAGAATGTGAATAGCTCTGTCAAAAATGAAGGGTATTTACATTCCCGGCCATCTCCTTCTTCCGTCCTGGGGTCAGGCGGCGGGCGGACTGCTGTCGCCGCTTACCCTCTGCATCCCCGCTTTGCTCACCCGTCCTGGCCATCCGGCATGACAGCGGGGTGTCACTCAGGTACACTGAGGGACATCTTGTTTGAAAGGTCGGGGAGAAGGGGTGTGCGTGGAGGCCGG
>CAIYQO010000081.1 GCA_903928345.1 uncultured bacterium
CACCCCCTCGATCCCCCTCTCCCAGCGGGAGAGGGGGAAGACGGAGGTGGGTTTCTTCTCCGACCCGACGATAAATCGTCGGGCTATCGGCTGCGCCCCATGAATGGGGCTTTGGCAGTCTCCGCAAGGTAGTGTTTACGTTCGGCGGTCTTTCCCGAGTTCGAAAAGACCGTTCTTATCGAAAAACTACCAGGCTAATGGTCATAAAACCTAGTGTGCGCATGCTTGACAAGCCCCTTTTAAGGGGCGCAGCCGGTAGCCTGACGATTTATCGTCTGGTCGAAAAACAGGCAAACGGTCATTGTATGAGGTGGGGGAGGTTGCGATCATACCTTACTTCACCTCAATCACCACGCGCATGCCGAGGTCGGCGATGCGGTCGAACCAGGGGTGCACCAGGCGGCGGGCGGTGGCGCGGCAGTACCAGGGGTCGGACATCCAGCCGCCGCCGCGGGCGACGCGGGCGGAGCCGGTGGTTGGGCCGGTGGGGTCGCGCTGGGGGTCGGCGCCGTAGGGGCCGTACCAGTCCGCGCACCATTGGTAGACGTTGCCGTGCATGTCGTAAAGCCCCCAGGCGTTGGGCGGGTAGCTGCCGACGGGCACGGGGGCGCCGTGGGCGGCGAGGGCAGTATTCGCGTCCGCCGCGCGCAGCGTGTTGCCGGTCGCGAAGAGGGTGTCGGTGCCGGCGCGGCAGGCGTATTCCCACTCCGCCTCGCTGGGGAGGCGCGCGGTGCGGTGCAGGCGCTCGGTGAGTTTGGCGCAGAAGGGCACCGCTTCGAAGTAGGCGATCTCCACGGCGGGGAGCGTGGCCGCGGCGGGCGGGGGCGCGGGTTTGCCCAGCACCGCGGCGTATTGCGCGGCCGTCACGTCGGTCACTCCCAAGTAGAACGGTTTGGTGATGAGCACCTCGTGCCGGGGCGACTCGTCGGGGTCGGGCTGCGTGCCCGGCTCCGCGCCCATGAGGAAGCGCCCGGCGGGGATCAGCACGAAGCGCATGGGCACCCCCGCGGCGACCTCCAGCGTCAATTCACGCGGAATCCCGAGGGCCTTCGCCGTCTCCTCCTGCCGCCGTCGTGCCTCCGCCGCGGGAACGGGCCAGGCGGTGTACAGCGTCCACTTCGTCGGCAACGGCGGGGTGATTAGCGCGCGCCACGCGCGGGCCGACGCTTCGCCGGGCAGCCAGGACTGCCGACGCGCCACCCCGGTGAAGGCTTTATACGGCGCAATCAGTGCCGTCAGGCCGTCCCAACTGCTATTGTCGCCGACCCAGCCGTCGGCTTCCCGAATCGGGCGCAGGGCCACCGGGCCGTGCAGCGGGGAGGCATCTTTCGGGTAGCGCAGGCGGATGGCATCGGCGAAAAAGGCGCGTATCAGCGGGGCGGTTTGCCCTTCGGCGTGGTTCACGCCCCGCTCGACGGCCAGCGCCCACGGCGCCCGCTGCCCGCGATGCTTGCGGAAGAGGTTTGGGAGCATCGTGCTGTAGGAATGGTCTTCGAGTTCGCCGTAGAGGAGCAAGCCGGGCGTGTCGTTCGCGGCGCGGTTGTCATAGTCTTTGGTGAGGCCGGATTTGTTGTTCACAAAGGCGATCACGCGCGCGGGGCGGTAACTGTTGAAGGTCTGGCTGAAGGCGCCTCCGTTGGAGAAGCCGGCCAGGCAGCAGGGCACGTGGGCGAGTTCCGGGTGCCCGCTGTCGTGGGCCACCTGGTCCAGCGCCTGCAATAGCGCGTCGCCGGAGCCCTGGAAGGCGACCTGATGGGCGCCGCCGACCATGCACGTGCCGACCAGGGCGAACTGCCAAGCCGTCGCCGCCTGCTGCCAGGCGGGATCGTCGATGATCGCCCGGTTATCGCCATCGCCCCCCGGCGACAGCACCACCGCGCCGCGCACCACTGCCACCCCCGCGGGCAGCCACACCCGCAGTTGCAGCGTGCCATCGGCGTAGGCCGCCCCCGCGTCATACACAGCAGCCGCGCATACACCGCTCATCGTCATCACGACCATCCCGACCAACAACAGTACCCGCGCCCAGCGATCGATGTGCATTGCCACTCCCGCACCTGCACCGCGCACGTGCTTACTCGTATTACGTGAAAAGGCCGGGAAATCCTTCTCTCGCGGAACCCATGTTCAGAACCCTTTCACGAGCAGCGATTGACCGGCGTGGGCGCCGCGGGGCAGGGTGATGTCGACGGCTTTGCCGTCCAGCGTGAGGGTCAGCGCGGGGAGTTGCTGGGTGGGGTCGGCCACGGTGACATGGGGGGCGGCGAGGTCGAGGAGGAGCAGGCAGGGGTGGTCGGCAGCCAGCGTGTGCCCTGCCGCGGTGACAGTGCCCGGCGCGTGGAAAACGGTCAGCAGCAAGCCGTTGAGCTGCACGGCCTGCAGCGCCGTGGTGTTGGCGAGGAGGGTGACGGCGGGGGCGGCGCCGGCGGGGGAGATGACGTACGCGTAGGTGGCGTCCGCCGGGTGCGTGCCGTGGTCAAGGTACAGGGTGAATACCTGGCGGGTCTGCGCGGCTTTCGGCACGCCCGAGACGTTCAGCACCGTGCGCCAACTGCCGCTCTGCTCCCCGCGCTGCACGGTCACCGTGCCGCCCTGCGGGAAGGTGTAGCGCGTGCCGTCGTGCTCTATCCAATGGATGTCCGTGCCGGTGCGGGCGTCCTCCTTCATGTCGCGCGTCTCCACGTCGCCGGAAAGATGCACCGGGCCGTGCAGCAGGCACTGGTTCACCGTGGTGGCAATGGGGTCGGCCACCGCGTCGGCACGAATCCCCGCGCCCAGGCAGACCAACATGTCACCGGCGCAGAAGTACGCTTTTTTTGCCGTCACGCCGTCGCGGGCGTAGTCAAAGATGGCGCAGGCGGCGGTGCCGTCCGTCACGCCGCCCACGAAGGTGGCCGTTTCCTTGATCGTGGCAAAGTGCGGCAGCGCGCCGGGGTGCTGGGGTGTGGTGACGCCGGGGATGCGCCGCCAGTTCCACGCGGGGAAGATGTCGGTGTATTCGTCGCCGGTACGGTACAGGTACAGCGCGCCGTCGGCCAGGTAGTAGCCGGCGAGGTTCTCACTGTTGAGGGATTCGCCGCCGATGGTGCGCTTGGAGCACATCTTCAGCGAGGCGCAGAAGGTCGGGCGGCGGTAGAGCAGGTAGTCCGAGCGCGGAAAGACACGGCAGCCGACGAGGGGATTTTCACCCCCCGGCGTATTGCCGCGCACCACGGCGGCGTAGTCCGCGGCGTGGTCGGGGTCCACGCGCGTCATCGCCGTCATCACTCGCAGGACGGACGCGCCCTTCGCGGCGGGCGAGGCCGGGGAGAGCTGGCGCCCGCAGGAGCTGATGTCCATTTTGCCGTGCCACAGCGTCCAGCGCAGGCCGTCGAGCAGGTAGCCGCGGAAGATGGTCAGCCGTGCCGGGGGCAGCGCCCACGGGGAGCCGCGCAGGATCGCCGCCCATTTCACGATGTCGCCGGCGAAGGAGAGGCCGTAGTTGCCGAACTGCAGTTGCGCGCCGTGCTGGTGGAAGCTGTCGTCGGGTTGGATACCCTCGCCGTCGGTGACGACCACCTCGGAGAAGATGGTCGCGGCGGCGTTCGCCACCGTCGCGTCGTCCTTGCGCAGCAGGCCCGCCATCAGCGTGTTGCCCGCCAGCCACACGCGGTTTTGGCCGGTCATGCCAATTTTGGTGCGCGGCAACACGGTCTGCGTGAGGTAGGCGTATTCGTCGGGGTGCAATTCGTCGCCGAGGAGCAGCGCGGCGGTGCCCAGCGTCTGCGGCACGCCGATATTGTTCGACCACCAGTTGGGGCATTGAAAATCGTGCGCCGCCCAGTAGCCCAGTGCGCGGTGGATGGCGGCGGCGAGGGTTGCTTTCGTCTCCGCCGGCGTCTCCGGGCGCGCCCACGCCTGCGTCATCTGCAAGATGCGGTTCACGTGCAGGGTGGTCGGCCAGTTGGCGCGCTGCGGCGAGCGGTAGTCCACATCCGGCCACGCGCCCTCCGCGGTGAGGGTGGCAGGCAACCCCAGCGCGGCAGGGTTCGCGCCGTCGGTCAGGTAATACGCCCGCAACTGCGCGGTCACCCGCGCCACGTCCGCCGAGGGAGTTATCCCGTCGGCGCCGGCGAGGGCGGGGAGGAGGAGAAGGGCGCAGAGAAGGTATTCACGCATGGGAAACCTCGGAAAGACGTTCTTGGCGATTGAAATCGCAGCTCTTTGGCCTCATCGGCCAGGCGTCCCCCTGCGGGGACGCGGTGGGTGGAAAAATCGTCAACAACACCGTCCGCATCCCCGTCCGCGTAGGCGGACGGCTGGCGCGCAGTCGCCAAAGAGCTGCGACCTCGGTCGCCACTAACTCGCGGGCCATAGCAGCATTCGTGAATCAAAGAGCTTCTGTCGGCCCGTCAATGGAATCTCGGTTGCACCACACCATCGGGGAAAAGTCGGGACAGCCACCACTTTTCCGGTGACAATCTGCAACGGGCATCACCCTGGCTGGGCAAAGTGGTGGCAGTCCCGACTTTTCCCGTAGCATTCTATCCCTTTTCCCGCGGGGCGGGAAGCCTGCGTTGACCCTGGGCGGGTGCGGGCGGTAGAATGGGCGCGAGGTAGACGATATGCGACCACGCGAGCGTTTTCTTGCCGCTATTCACCGGCAGCCGGTGGATCGGGTGCCGGTGCTGGACTTCCTCTTTCAGCGGCCGTTGTATACCGCGCTGATCGGGCGCACGCCGGCGGCGTACAACGCGGCGGACGCCATGGCGCTGACGCGGGCGTTGGAGCTGGACGGCGTGTGGATTCCCTTCGGGGCCTTCGCCGGGTGGAGCCCGGAGCAACTGGCCGCCAACGTCTACAAGGACGAGTGGGGCACCACCTTCGAGCAGAACGACGCCTCGTGGCCGCTCGACGCGCCCATCGCCTACCCGCTGGCGGGCCGCGACGATTTGCCCGGCTACACCCCGCCCGATCCGTGGGCGGCGGGGCGGCTGGACGAGATCGACGCCGCGGTGGCCATCAACCGCTCGTGGGGCGACGAGGCCGTGGCGGTGTTCGGCGGCGTGGGTGGGCCTTTCACCACCACGTGGATGCTCACCGGCTACGAGAGCATCGGGCTGCAGCTTTACGATGACCCGGAGTTCCTCGTCGCGCTGGCACAGATCGCCGCGGACTTCTCCATCGCCGCCGCCACGCGCATGGCGGAAGCGGGCGTGGACGGCCTCATCGTGAGCGAAGACCTGGGCAGCAGTTCCGGCGGTCTGTTGGCGCCGGCGCAGTTCCGCGCCGTCTTCAAGCCCGCGCTGGGGGCGATCATCCGCCACATCAAGAGCCTCGGCCTGCCGGTCTTGCTGCATAGCTGCGGGTGCATTTACGATTATATCGATGATGCCATCGAGCTGGGCATCGATGCGTTGCACCCGTTGCAACGCACCGCGGGCATGGACCTGGCGCGCGTGAAGGCGCAATATGGCGACCGCATCTGCCTGGTGGGGAACATCGACTCCTCGGGCACGCTACCCTACGGCACGCCCGCCGAGGTAGAGGCCGAGGTGCGCGGCGCGCTGGCAGCGGCCATGCCCGGCGGCGGATATATATTGGCCTCCGACCACAGCCTGCACGACGGCATCCCGGTGGCGAATATCCGGGCGATGCTCGAGGCGGCACGGCGGTATGGCAGATACGATCAAGACACGACGCGGTTGTGATGCGGCTGTGATGTAGCCCGGGCATGATACGCGTATCTTACTCCCTGGAGGAACCGACGATGATGCGGCATCTCGTGCTTCTGTCTCTGGTGTTGGCGCTGGCTACGGCGGCGCTGGCGGCGACGTATCCGGTGGTGGACACTGGGCAGACGACCTGCTACGGCAATGCCGGGCCGATTGTTGCGCCGACGGCGGGGCAGGCCTTTTACGGCCAGGATGCCCAGGTGAGCGGGCTGCAACCGTCGTACAAAGACAACGGCGACGGCACGGTGACGGACCTGAACACCGGCCTGATGTGGGTGAAGGCGCGCGGGGCGAAGCTGAGCTGGGACGCCGCCAAAACAGGCGCGGCGACCTGCGCCGTCGGCGGGTACCAGGACTGGCGCATGCCGACGATCAAAGAGCTGTATTCCCTCATCAACTTCACCGGTTACAGCCGGCAAACCGCGGCGGACTCCAAGCCATATATCGATACGACCGTGTTCGACTTCACCTACGGCGACGGCGGCACTACCGTGGGCAGCCGGCTCATCGACTGCCAGGACTGGTCGGCCACCAAGTACGTCAGCACCACGATGAACGGCAACATCACCGCCTTCGGCGTGAACTTTGCCGACGGGCGTATCAAGGGGTATGGCTTGACCCGGCCCGGTCCGGGCGGCGCGACCACCGACACCCACTACGTGCGCTACGTGCGCGGCAACCCGAAGTACGGCGCCAACAGCTTCGCCGCCGGCAACAGCACCGTGACGGACAGCGCGACCGGGCTGATGTGGAGCAAGGCGGACAGCGGCACCGGCATGAATTGGCAGGACGCGCTGGCCTGGGTGCAGGCGAAGAATGCCGCGAAGTACCTGGGTTTCAGCGACTGGCGGCTGCCCAATGCCAAGGAGCTGCAGAGCATCGTGGACTACACGCGTTCCCCCGACACCTCGCACTCCGCCGCCATCGACCCGATCTTCACCACGACGCAGATCAAAAACGAAGGCGGCGTCGCCGATTACCCCTACTTCTGGGCGAGCACCACGCACCTGGACGGCATGGCCGGCGTCTACGTGGCCTTCGGCCGCGCGCTGGGCTACATGCAGATGCCTCCCAACAGCGGCAACTACGTGCTGCTGGACGTGCATGGCGCCGGGGCGCAGCGCAGCGATCCGAAGACGGGTTCCGCGTCCGATTACCCGCACGGCCGCGGCCCGCAGGGCGACGTGATCCGCATCCTCAACTACGTCCGCCTGGTGCGCACGTCGACCGGCACCACGCCGACCCCGCCGCCACTGACCGGCGGCACGGATACCACCACTACGCCGAAGCCCGGCGGCACAACGCCCGCCGCGGCCCCGGCGCACCTGCCCGACCTGTTGATCCGCACGCTGGCGGGGACGCAGTTCATCGGCGAGGGGATCTACAACACCACCGGGCAGAACCAGACGGTGGCGCAGAAGGCGGCGCAGCGCGTGACGGTAGCGTTCGTGATTCGTCTGCAGAACAACGGCACGCAGGCGGACACCTACATCATCTCCGGCCCCGGCGACCCGGCGTGGATGGTGCGCTACTTCAACACCGCCACCAGCACGCAGGAGATCACGCGGAACATCGCCGACCCGCGCGGCGGCGCGCAGGTGACGGTGGCGCCGGGCAAGTATATCGAAATGCGCGTGGAGATCACCCCGGTGGCACCCACGCTGGCCGCCGGCGCCACCCGCGCCGTGCCCGTGACCGCCGCCCTCAGCACCGACGCCACGGTGTGCGACACGGTGGTGGCGGCGTGCGTGAAGCAATGACCGGGTGCCCCGTGAATTCGGGGACATTCATCCGCAGCTTTGAAACTATCTCAAACCGCCTCGCAGCCGCCTCATGGGTCTTCTTCGCGCCTGGCGTTGTTCGCTTCGCGAACCCAAGCCGTTTCACTGCGTGAAGCCAGCGGGTTGGATTTTCTAGCATGTATGACCTCATACACTCCCGAAAATCCGCCTAGCCAGTCCCGAAGAATCCTCCGCGATCCGGCTACGAGGCGGTTTGAGATAGTTTCTTTGCCAGAGGGCACAAGGCAATGGACGATTGTCCCCGAATTTCCCCTTCGGATAACATAGAGTAAGAGATGGTGGACTTTCGCACTTTCCGATCTGACTTCCTGCTGACCGGGGGCTTGTGTCCCGCTCCGGCGTTCACGCAGCGCGGGCCGCGTGGTCGATGAGCAGATCCACGTCGGTCGGATTAATGGCACG
>CAIYQO010000082.1 GCA_903928345.1 uncultured bacterium
ACGGCGCCGTATGGGGTCACTCTGGACGCCGAGACCCTGGTGCAGGCCGCCGCCGCCTAGCCGAAAATCGCGAAAACCTACCCGCCAAGGGGCACGGGACGCGTCGAGCAAGCGATTGGGTTAGGATAAACCTGAGACCACGGGCTCCGCCCGTGGCTAGCATCGCACGCTCCTTCGGAGCAAAAGTCTGTCGGCCGTTCCATTGATAACAAGGGCGGGTGCCCGGCCCAACGCTTGGGCAGCGCAGACGGTGGCCGGCACGGTCGGCGCACGGCAATCCACTTTGTCACACACCGACGCCCACAGAAGCAGCAGCACCAGCAGCGCCAGCACCGCAAGCACGATCTCCGACGCCACCAGGTGGTGGTGATCCGGCGTGTGCATCATGCCACACCTCCTCCCATGGCCTCCGCCGCTAGGGAACCTCGTAACCGAGCTTGTACAGCGGACAGTTGCGGAATTGCTCCGACTTCAGCACGTTCACTACCCCCGACACCTCGCCATGCGTGGTGACGTACAGGTCGCGGTAGCCGAGGTAGCCTTGGTAGGTGTCCGGTTTGGTCCAGCGGCTTTTCACGTTGTTCTGCGGGAAGATCTGGTAGCTACCGTCGGCCTTCTTGATGCCCAGCACCTGCACGCGCGTCAGGTCCACCAGCGCGCTGCTCATGTAGCCGATACCGTACGGATCGGCGGCTACTTTGTCCTGCATCTCGCGGTCATCCTGCACGGTGACGCTTTTGGGGTTGATCGTTTTCACCCCGAAGGTGCGCTTGAAGAAGGCGCGTGAGCCGTTTTTCTCGTCGTAGGTGTAGGCCTGCACGCTGCCGGCGCTGTACCCGACGGCGAAAAGGTGCGCGATCTCCGCCGGGGTGGCGCACAGCACCTGGTCGGCGTGGGCGATGCCCCCTTGCGTCGGCTGCCGGTCGTTCTTCTGCGTGAGCAGCGGGATGTTACTGCTCGGGTTCACGATCACCACCATCACGTCGTGGCCGATCACCCGGTTCTTCCCGGGCATCCCGTCGCCGCAACCCCAGCACCACGTCGTAGCGCGGCGGTGCTCATCTTGTTGGCCCGTGGTGTTGTTTTGCCCGAGGAAACCGCGCGTGTTGAGGGTAGCTTTCGCCGTCGTGGCGCTCCATGCGTGCCCCGCGGCATCGAGCAGCGGCTCGGTGCACCCGTCACCGCCGATGGTGACCGTCCCCGCCTTCCCTGCCGGCAGCGGGTCGATGCCTCCGCCCGTCGCGTCGACCAAGCCGATATTCGCCTGCATATAAAAGGTGCGCAGGATGGGGTCGCTGTAGTCGTTGCTGTTCATCTTAAAGTTGCCGGGCAGGTACTTCGCGTACCCGTCGGCGAAGCCGGCGATGACGCCGACGTGGCGGTTGGAAGGGATGACGACGGGGATTTTGTTGCCGGTATCGCTCGCCACGCCGCCGCCGACCAGCCCGCCCACCGTGCCCACCGGGTCGGCGTCGCAGAGCACGCCCACCTCCGACGGGTTGCGCATCTGTTGCTCGTTGATGCCTTTGCCGTCCGGCTTCACCAGCAGGCTGTTGTAGCCGTAGGAGATCTCGCCTTTTTCCGGATCGGCGGCCGAAGCGGGGCAGGTGAACATTTTCGCGTTGATACCGCCACTCGCCAAATCGGTAGACCAATGCGCACTCGGCAACTGCCCGTTGTGGTCCTGGATATACATCGCCACCGCGGTGCACATCTGGCGCACGTTGGAGAGGCATTGCGTCTGCCGCGCGGGTTCGCGGTCGCCGTGGACCGGCCAGAGGATGCTCAACACGACTGCCAGCGCCAGAAGGGACAGGATCACCACCATCACTTCCGTCAGGGAGACTCCGTGTAACCGTTTCATGCTCGACTCCTTTCGTTATGGCTGCGCGTAGCCGAGGCGGTAGAGGGGATTGGCGAGGAAGGGGGCGGAGGTGAGCACGGCAGCGGGGCCTGCGGCGGCGTGCGCGGAGGTGCGCACGTAGAGGTCGCGGTAGCCCAGGTAGCCGACATACGACGCCGGTTTCAGCCAGCGGTGCGGCCCGTCCGCCTGCGGGAAGAGTTGGTACGTGCCATTAGCCAACCGCAAACCCAGCACCTGCACGCGCGTCTGGTCGACCAGCGCGCCGGACATATAGCCGATGCCATACGGATCGGCGGCTACTTTGTCCTGCATCTCGCGGTCGTCCTCCACGGTGACGCATTGCGGGCTGACCGTTTTTACCCCGAAGGCCCGTCCAAAAAAGGCGCGCGAGCCGCTCTGGGCGTCGTAGGTATACGCCTGCACGCTGCCGACGCTGTACCCGGTGGCGTAAAAGGCGGCGACCTGGGCGAGGGAAACGGCATACACCTGATCCGCGGCGGCGATGCCCGACCCGGTGGGCTCGCGGTCGTTCTGCCCGGTGATGACGGGGATTTTGCATTGCGGGTTGGCGATGATGACCATGACATCGTGCCCGATGATCTGTGCCCCGTTGGGCAGCCCGTCGCCGCACCCCCAGTACCAGGGTTGCGGACGTTTGCCCCGGATTTGCTGAGCCGTCGTATTGAATTGCCCCAGGAAGCTGTGGGTCTCGACGACGGACTTCGCATTCGTTGCCGCCCACGCTTTGGCCGCCGCGATAAGCAGCGGGGCGGTGCAGCCGTCGCCGCCGAGGGTGACGGTGCCGGCCTTCCCCGCCGGTAGCGGCCCCACGCCCCCACCTACGGGATCCACCAGGCCGATATTCACCACCATATAAAAGGCGCGGTTGACCGGGTCGCTGTAGTCGTTGGCGGCGGGCGTCGCGGGCAGGTACTTCGCGTGCCCGTCGGCGAAACCGGCAATAATCCCCACGTGCCGGTAGCTGGGCGTCACCTGCGGAATGGCGCTCATGTCGCTCGCCACCCCGCCGCCGATCAGCCCGCCCACCGTGCCGATCGGCCCGGCGTCGCAAATCACGCCGATCTCCGACGGGTTGCGCATCTGCTGCTCGCTGATGCCTTTGCCATTCGGCTGAATGAGCAGGCTGTTGTAGCCGTAGGCGATCTGCGACAGGCTCGCGTCGGCGTTCGAGGTCGGGCACGCATACATCTTCGCGTTCACGCCACCGTTCGCCAGGTCAGCAGTCCAGTGCTCACTCGGCAGCTTACCCGAGTTGTCCTGGATATACATCGCCACCGCGGTGCACATCTGCCGCACGTTGGACAGGCAGGTGGTCTGGCGACTGCAGTGCGAGCCACTGTTGGCGAAGACCGGAAAGAGGATACTCGCCAGCACCGCAATCAACGCCACCACGATCAGCAGCTCTACCAGGGTCAATCCCAGCATCCGTTTCATAGGTCACACCTCCTTAAGGGCTTGCTCTACTCCCATTATGGCGCGGATTTGGCGAATTACATTTAGAAGGCGTTTAGAAAACGTTAAGGGACACTCATTGCATTGTTAACAAATCGTTATGTTGAGGAATTCGTGCGGAAGGGGCCACCGAGGTCACCCGACGCATATCACCTGTCACCCCGCGCGCACATCGCCGTTTGACGCCCCAGGCGGACATCGGTAGAATAGCGGCGGGGGGTGCCGTGTGCGTATTAGCTGGCTTCTAGCGCTGCTCTGCCTGGGGTGGGCGGCGGCGGCGTGTGCCGCGGGCGATATCCCCAACCCCTTCCCTCCGCGTGAACTCGCGTCCTTCACCTTGAGCAATGGGCTGCACGTGGTGCTGCGCGAGGATCACACGCTGCCTATCGTCTCCATGGTCGTGGTGGTGCGCGGCGGCTCCGGCAGCGAGGCCAACACCCGCGGCATGGCGCATTTTCTGGAGCACCTCACCTTTCAGGGCACGGAGAAGTATCCCGCCGCGCTGGCCCCGCAGTATGCGTTGGAGTCGCTGGGCGGCATGAGCAACGCCGTGACCACCCGCGACATGACGCGCTTCCAGGCCTCCATCGCCAGCAACCAGCTCGGGCTGCTGGCGGACGTGCTGGCCGAGGTGACGCTGCATCCCACGCTGGACGACACGCCCTTCCAGAAGGAGCAGCCGGTCATCCTCAACGAGGTGCAGCGCGACGAGGACTCCCCCGTCACCGCGCTGCTGAATATGGCCTACTTCCTCACCTATACGCGGCACCCGTACCGCTATCCCGTCACCGGCGCCATCGACGAGATCATGGGCCTGACCTCCACCGACGTGCGCGCCTTCCACGCCCGCTGGTACGTCCCGAGCAACATGAGCGTGACGCTGGTGGGCGACGTGACGGCGAAAAAGGCGCAGCGCGTGCTGGAGGCGGCCTTCGGCGCCGTGAAGGGCGCGACGCCCCCCGCGCTGCCCGCGCCGGAGCCGGACAACGCCGCCGTGCACACGCAGCGCCTGCACGTGCCACGCGATTTTCCGACCACCTTTCAGGTGATGGCCTTCCCCGCCCCGGGCCGCGACGAGCCGGGCAAGGTGGCGGCCACCGACCTGGTGATGTCGCTCCTCGCCGACGGCCCCGACGCGCTGCTGGCGCGTTGGTGGCAGCAGCAAGGCATTCCGGTGAAGCGCTTCGGGGTGGAATTTGTCACCACGCGCGAGCCGGGGCGCTTCCTCATCTGGGCGGAGACCGACCCCAACGCCGCGCTGCGCGTGAAGGAATCCACGCAACTGCTGCTGCGCCAGCTCGCCATGGGTCCCCTCCCCGAGCCCGCCTTCACGCTGGCGAAGCAGCGGCTGCTGACGCAATTTCTGCTGGAAAATGAGACCTACAGCCAGCAGGCCGCCACGCTGGCCTACTTCGAAGGCCTCGGCGGCGGGATGACCGCCACGCAATACGTGCCCACGGTGCGCGCGCTGACCGCGGAGCGCGTGCAGCCCGCCGTGCCCACCCGCCTGCTGGGCTGGGTGACGCTGGGCGCCGCGCCGGAGGGGGAACGATGACGCGACGCCTGCTCCTGTTGACCCTGACCCTGGCGGCGCTGGCCGCGCACGCGGTGACCCCCACGCTGGAGCGCCTGCCCAACACCTTGCGCGTGGTGGTGCAACCGACCACCGCGTCCCAGGTTGTCTCGCTGGAAGCGCTGGTGCGCTACTCCGCGCTGGACGAAGCCCCCTCGGAAAGCGGCCTGCGCCGGGTGCTCATGGCCGCCATGCTCGACGGCTCCACGGCGGTGGGCGGCGCCTCGCTGCGCCAAACCCTCACCCTCAACGGCGGCGAGTTGGACGGCCGCGTGCACCAGGACGCGTTGGAATTCAGCGTCACCGTGCCCGCCTCGGCGACGAACCTCGGCCTGGCGGCGCTGGCGGAAGTGCTCTGCCACCCCGCCCTCAGCGACACGAGCATCAACGGCGCCATCGCCCAGGCACGGGCACGCGTCGGTGGCGACCTGGACGGCGCGCTGAACGTGGCCACCTGGCTCTCGCAGGGGCTGCTCTACCACGATCACCCGTATCTCTCCCACGGCGACGGGCTCGCAGACACGCTGGCCGACCTCACCCCCGCCCGCGTGCGCGAGGCCTACGCGCACTACGTCATCCCCGGCACGGTGGTGCTGGCGGTGGTGGGGCGCTGCGCGGAAAAGGACGTGCGCACGCAGGTGAACGGCCTCTTCGGCGCGTGGGCGGGCACCGCGCCCCCCGCGCCGCCGATCCTCCTGGCCCCGCCCGGCCTGGACGGCTCACACCTGGAGCTGCGCGAGGCGCCGGTGAAGACGGCGTGCGTCATGCTCTCCTTCCCCATCTGCGGCGCCACCCACGCGGACTTCCTGCCCCTGCGCGTCGTCGATGCCCTGCTCGGTGGCGGTACCGGCGCACGCCTCTTCCGCGACGTGCGCGAGGAGCACAATCTGGCCTACGACGTGGCGACCGCCATGCCCGCCCAGCTCGCCGGGGGCCACTTCACGCTGTACGCGCTCACCGGCGCAGCCTATATGGACGACGTGAAGCAGGCCATGACCGACGAACTGGTGCGCCTGCAGACGGAGCCCGTGCCGGAACCCGAGCTGCGCCGCGCCAAGGCCTACCTGAAGGGCCGCTACCTGCTCAGTCACCAGTACAGCGCGCTGCAGGCCTTCGACCTGGCGTGGTACGAACTCATCGGCCTCGGTGTCCCCTTCGACGCCGAATTCCCCACCCGCGTAGACGCCGTCACCGCCGACGACGTGCAGCGCGTCGCCCGCGCATACTTCACGCACTACTACCTCGTCGTGGTGGTGCCGCAGACGTAACCTACTGCCGCACGCTTTGGGAGGGCGAGCGTAACCGCGAGCCGCGGACGAGTGAATCGTGTATACGTGCAAGCGAAGGTCTGAACGTATGATCAGTCACACATGCAGACCACCTGCATACGCAGATGCAGGTACCTTGTGCGCAGCTCGCGGGTACGCTCGCCCTCCCAACGATCTCATTTCCAGGCTTGTTGGCTCCGTCGGATTGGATATGCGGCGACCCGGCATAGGACGGCGCCCATGCCCTACAGACCGTCTGTCAAACACACCCAACCCACTTAAGAAGCAATATTATCTGGCGTATGTAGGTCCCGTAGGAAAACTTATCCAGCGGACGGTTTAACCCTCATATCCCTGGGGGACAACAGCGATAGAAAGAGCAGGCGGCGCATTCACCGCTGAAACCTTTCCCCTGCTCGCGAAAGCGCAGCAGTTGTACATACAGCGTACATCGCCGGAGAGTGCCGTGGCAGAGGAGGTATGCCAGCTACACGACCGGCCCGGATCAGTCCCACGCAAAGGAGGTGAGCCATGCAAGGGACGCTACAGGCATTCGACATAGACGCCATGTTGTTGAGCCAATGGATGGTCAATCATCTGCCGCCCGCCGGCCTGCTGGAGGCGCGCGTGATGGAGCTGGAGCGCATGGGAATGCTTGATGAGGAGGAGCTGCCGGGCGTGCCCAGCAGCGCCCGACAATTCGCGATCGCATCGCTGAGTCATGACAAGCCGTATTTCTTCATCACGGTCGATGATCAGATGCTGCTGCATCGCGAGCACCTGGAAGACCTGTATCATATCAATATTTTGTCGATCTCAGAGGCAATTTTACTGCTCCGCGATTCTGATGGCCCAATCAACTGACCTGAACTTATCCATAAGCACCGATACCATTGCCGCCGTCTCCACACCTCCTGGAGAGGGCGGCATTGGCGTCGTGCGCCTGACCGGCCCCGACGCCGTGCCCCTTGCCCTGCGCCTCTTCCGCCGCGCCGACGGCACCCCCCTCATCGATCCGCTCCCCTTTCGCGTCTTTCACGGGCACGTGGTGGACCCCGCGGACGGCCACGCGGTGGACGAGGTGCTGCTTACCACCATGCGCGCCCCGCGCAGCTACACGCGGGAGGACATGGCGGAGATCAGCGCCCACGGTGGCCCGGTGCCGCTGCGCGCCATTCTGGCGCTGGCACTGGCGGGTGGAGCACGGCTGGCGGCGCCGGGCGAATTCACCCAGCGCGCCTTCCTCAACGGACGCCTCGACCTCACCCAGGCGGAGGCGGTGCTGGATATCATCCGCGCGCACACCGACGCCGGGCTGCGTGCCGCCGCCCGCACGCTGGATGGCGCACTGGGCGACCGCATCCGTGCGCTGCGCGGACGGTTGACGGCGCTGCTGGCGCAGTTGGAAGCGTCCATCGACTTCGCCGAGGACGACCTGACCTTCCTCACCGCGCCGGAGATCGACACCGAGCTAGCCGCGCTGGCCGCGGAGATCGACGCGCTGCTCGCCTCCTACGCGCGGGGCCGCGTGCTGCGCGAAGGGGCGCGCACGGTGATCGTCGGGCGGCCCAACACCGGGAAATCCAGCCTGCTCAACGCCTTGCTCGGTGAGGCGCGTGCCATCGTCACCGACGTGCCCGGCACCACGCGCGACACGCTGGAGGAACAGGTGGAGCTGGGGGGCGTACCGGTGCGGCTGGTGGACACCGCGGGCATCCACGCCGCCACTGACGAGGTGGAACGCCTGGGCGTGGCGCGCAGCCGTGCCGCGCTGGCCCACGCCGACCTCACCCTCCTGGTGCTCGACGCCGCCGCGCCGTTGACCCCCGACGACCGGGATCTCCTCGACGCGGTGCGCGACCGGGCGGTGGTGATCGTGCTGAACAAGGCCGACCTGCCCCCCGTGGTCACCCCCGCGCTGCTGGACACCACCGCGCCGATGGTGGCGCTCTCCGCCCGCACCGGCGACGGGTTGCCCGCCCTCGAAGCGGCATTGCGCGACCTGCTGCTCGGTCCCGCGGGCGCCGCCGAATCCCCCGCACTCTCCCACCTGCGTCAGCGCGAAGCCGCCGATACCGCCGCCGCCGCCCTGGCCCGCGCCCGCGCCACGCTGGCCGCCGGCGGCACGGAGGAGCTGCTCGCCGTCGACCTGGTCGACGCCGCCGCCGCCCTCGGCGCCATCACCGGCGACACCGTGCGCGAAGAAGTCATACGCGACCTGTTCGCGCGCTTTTGCGTGGGGAAGTAAAAGGCCTTTGTCGCCCCACACCCGCAAGCCACGGCAGGGATGCGGCGGCGTACGCGGAAGTAGTGGTAAACGATTAAACGAGGTGTTTCCATGGGTGACGTAACGACGACGGGCGTGCGGGTGGTACCGCCGCTGGACCCGACCTTTCTCCCCCTGGCGGTGGAAGTGCGGCGCTTCCGCGATGACGTGGCGGCGAGCGGTGGGGTGCCGCTGGCGCTGGCGGTTGAGCGCGGCGCGGGCGATGTCTCGCGCTGTGACACGGCGATCTTCCCGGCCGGGCACCCGCGGGCGGCGCGCAACTACCCCTACGTCGAGCGGCTGGTGAAGTCGCTGCTGTGGGCGCGCGGCGGGTGGCGCGTCTACGTGGGTGGCGCACCGGAGCTGGCGGCGGCGCTGACGGCAGCCTATGCCCCCGGCGGCACGCGCGCCTTCGACGCCGACATTATGGGCCGCATATACGAGCAAGCCTTCACCGTCACCGCGTGCGACCTGGCCGCCATGCCCGCGGCGCAGGAGCCCACGCGCCAGGTGGGCGGGCATCTGGCCGGCTGCCGCATCGGCTTCGACGCCGGCGCCAGCGACCGCAAAGTGGCCGCGGTGCTCGATGGTGAGGAGATCTTCTCCGAGGAAGTCGTCTGGGACCCCAAGTCGCAGACGAACCCCGCCTATCACTACCACGAAATCATGGCCGCGATGCACCGCGCCGCCGCGTGCCTGCCGCGGGTGGATGCCATCGGCGTCTCTTCCGCCGGCGTCTACGTCAACAACCGCGTGCGCGCCGCCAGCCTCTTCCGCGGTGTACCGCAGGAGCAGTTCGACGCGAAGATCAAGCCGCTCTTCCTCGACATCCAGCGCGCCTGGGGCGTACCGCTGGAGGTGGTGAACGACGGCGACGTCACGGCATTGGCCGGCGCTATGTCACTGGGCGAAAATGGCGTAATCGGCGTGGCGATGGGCTCCAGTGAGGCTGGCGGATACGTCAACCCGGAGGGCCGCCTGACCTCGTGGCTCAACGAATTGGCCTTCGTACCCATCGACGTGCAACCCGGCGCCCCCGCCGACGAATGGTCGGGCGACCTGGGGTGCGGCGTGCAATACCTTTCGCAGCAGGCCGTGGCGCGGCTCATCCCCGTCGCCGGGCTGCCGATCGACCCCACCTTGAGCCAACCGGAGCAGCTCAAAGCCGTGCAGGCGCTGGCCGATGCCGGCGACCCGCGCGTGACGCCGCTCTATGAGACGATCGGCGTCTACCTGGGCTACGCGCTGGCCTACTACGCCGAGTTCTACGACATCCGCCACGCGCTGGTGCTGGGCCGCGTCACCTCCGGCCCCGGCGGCCCGCTCCTGCTGGCACGCGCCCGCGAAGTCCTCCGTACCGAGCGTCCCGACCTCCCCGCCACGATGGCCGTGCACCTCCCCGACGAGAAAAACCGCCGTGTCGGCCAGGCCATCGCAGCGGCCAGCCTGCCGGAGGCGTAGGACGAGAATAAACCACAAAGGCACAAAGGTCACGAAGGGATTATTTGTGACCTTTGTGCCTTTGTGGTTTATTCGGTTATCCCGTATCAGATATCATTCACCTTCGACATGCTGATATTGTCCACCGCGGCGGTGAATTTGCTGGTGCCGCCACCGAGCGAGCTGCCGTCGGAGATGCGCATCATGTAGATGCCGCTGAAGCCGCTGCCCCAGTGCACGTGGCCGGCCATGGTGATGTTGTCTTTAATGATGGTATAGGTGTCGGCGTCGTTGTCGAACTCGACGCTGAAGTGGTCCTTCTTATTGTAGACCCACGAAGCGTTCGTGGTGACGCTGCACCCCAGTTGGCAACTGAACTGGCGCGGGTTGCCGGTATCGACGAGGTAGGAGATGGACCCGAGCCAACTGAAGTTGCCGCTGTTGTCGTAGCCGCCGAACCAGACCGTCAGGTTATTGGCGGTGGCGGCGCCCACGTAGCTGCACATCATGGAATCCCACTCGAAGCGCACGCGCCCGGTGGTGATTTTGTCGAAGGTGCATTCCAGCCGCGGCAGGTAGTTGCTGGTACCGTTGGCGGTGAGCAGCAGCGGCTTGTCCGTCAGATCGCCGGCAGCGGCGACAACCTCGCCGTCGTTGCCTGCCGCGCTGAAGAAGCTGGGCATGGTGCTGTCGATGCCGGTCTGATAAGCCGCCGTCGCCGGTGGGCTATTGAGGGTATCGCCGGTGAAGCTGATGGACGCCAGCGGGTACGGCGGCTTGGTGGTGATAATGGCATGCCCGTCCGCCCACCCGATGACGGCGGCGTTGTTGTGACGCAGCGCGGTGTCCAGCGGCTGATACCAGATATTCGCCAGCGTGCCATCGTTGTTCTTCGGCGTGTGTGCGCCGTCGATGGTGAGCATCGTCGTTTCCGGCGCCGTGATCTCCCCCAGCGCGCTGCCCTGTACATTCACGTTGTAACAATAGGCGTTGGTCGTTTTCGTGCCCGCGGTGGGGCAGATCAGCACGCCGCGGTCCAGGTTGATGTCGCCCCATACCGTGTCCTTGCCGGGCAGCAACTCGTTATGATCCTGCGCGAACATCAGCAGGCCGGTGCACAGTTGACGCTGGTTATTCACGCACGTCGTCTGGCGGGCCTTCTCCCGCGCCTTGGCAAAGACCGGGAAGAGAATCGCGGCGAGTATCGCAATTATCGCAATTACAACCAGCAGCTCAATCAAAGTAAAGCCCACGGGACGACGGGGAAGCATACTATTTCCTCCGGAGATGAGATACGGTAATGTCAGGCGATCATTACTTCGTTTATTTTACCGGGACACCTTTTAGTATGTCAAGCTTCCTATGGAGCCACCGCACGCGTATCGTGCAAGAGGCCACGCTGCAACGTTCGGCGTGCCGGTGGCGTAAGGAGACGATTCTCACCGACCTAACCTCAATCGCCTCTGCGCTCTTTGCGCCTTTGCGGTTATTCGTGTTTCCTCGGCAGGAACGACCTGTTCACGGTCGAAGAGTACCCTATCGCCATCCTTTCTTCGAGGAGTCAGGGTATGAATTCCCACACCGAGTCCTTTACCGTGCGCGAGCAGTGCGGGCGCGCGTGGCACGATGAGCTGCTGTCCTTTCCGCTGACCTTTGCGCCGGGCGCGCAGCCCGACCTGCGCCTGGCGCTGGGTGCGGGGACGCCGTTGCCCACGCAGCTCACCGATGTACGCCGCCACCCAGACGGCAGCGTGGCGCGCGCTACCGCGTGGGTGCGGGTGTCGCTGGCGCCGGAGGAAGCGGTGACGCTGGGCGTGTTGCCCGCGGCGGAGGCGGCCTCGTCGCTGACGTGGACGGCGGTCGACGGTGGTTTCGAAGCCGCCAACGCGCACTTCGCCGTGCGGGTGCCGGCCTCGGGAACGTACGCCGCGGATGCCGTGCCCGGCCCGGTCACCGCGGTGCGCCTAAGCGCGTGGATCGGCGAAGGTCGCGTGGGTAGCCCCACCGCGCAGGTGGTCACCACCACGCTGCTGGAGCAGGGGCCGCTCTTCCTGCGCTGGTCGGTGCGCTACCACTTCGAAACGCGCCCGCTGGCCACGGTGACCTGCACCCTCTACGCGGGCGAAGAGTTCCTGCACCTGCAGGAAAGCACCTCATACGACGCGGCCCTCGACTTCCGCTTCAACACCGTGCCCGGCCTCGCCCCTGACACGCTGCTCACCAAGGGCGGCGGCGAGCACATCGACCAGCAGTTGCGCACCCTCGACTACGCGCGCCCGGAGACGCTGGGCATCGTCGACTTCCACTCCGGCCACCACCAGATGAGCCTGACCTGGGTCGGCCTCTTCCACGCGGACACGACGCCCTTTCTGGGCATCGTGGAACTCGACGGCGACCGCTGGACGAACACCTCCGTCAACCGCCTCTTCCTCACCATCGACCCGCCCGGCGCGCTGGAAATCGTCTCCCCCATGCGCGGTGGCTACAAGGCGTGGGCATTGGTCTGCTCCACCACGGCCCGCAACCTGAAACCGCTCGAGAACAAAACACCCAACCTGCTGAGCCGCATCCACACCCGCTACACGGAGATTCCGCTGCAAAAGGTGAAGGAGTGGACCCTCGACTGGCCCGCGGAGGCGCCGGCGGAACGGCCCTTCCTGCAATGCGATGCCGCCGACGTGACCGCCGCCCGCGCACGCGTGCAGGCCGACCCCGCGCTGCTGCGCGCCTATACCGCCTGGAGCGCGACGCTGGACGCGGGCATCACCTTCACCGGCTCGCGCGCCAGCGCCTGCCTGACCGCCTGGGTGGCACTGGGCGAGGAACGCTATGCCCTGGAAGCCGCCGAGGCGCTGGAAGCGGAGATTCGCCGCAACATCGACCTTATCTGGGACGAGGGGATGTATATGCGGCTGATCATCTTTGCCGGGCGGGCGATGAAGATGTGGCTGCAGGCCTACGACCTGCTGCGCGCCGGCGGCTATCTGGACGACGCCCGCGACGCACGCATCCGCCGCGACCTCGCCTTCCTCTCCTACGCCTTCGCCGACAACGAATTCTTCCCGCACCACCTCAACCTGGCCGACCACAACGACCCGGACAACTTCTACCACGGCCTGGGCGAGCGCATCGGCGACGCCATGTGCCCGCCGAACTTCCATACCGAGTACTTCACCACCTTCGGCATGATGGGGTGCACCTTCCGCACCCACCCGATGGCGGCGGCCTGGCGCGCGCGCGGCGCCGCCCTTCTCAACCGGCAGTTGGAGACGCACTTCTACGACTCCGGCGCCTACAACGAGTCGCCCAACTACCACGCGCACGTCTTCGTGATGCTCACCCAGACGGCGCTGGTGCTGCAGCGCGCCGGCGAGACGGACTTCTTCCAGCACCCGCGCGTGAAGGCGCAGTTCGACTACTTCAGCCAGATGGCCACCCCGCCGATCCTGCTCAACGACGACGCCAAGCACTTCATCGCGCCGCACCTGCAGCTCGACCCCGACCGCGAGCGCTACGCCATGCTGCCCAGCAACGGCAACACCGGGCATAACTGCTCGGATACCCCGCTGCCCGTCGAGCTGGCGGTGGGCGCGGCGCTCTACCGCGACAGCGACCCCGACCTGTCCGCGCGCTGTATGACCACCTGGACGCGCGGCGGACGGCGCATCTCCAACCACTACGATGACCTGACCTTCCTGCTCGTTGCCGACCCGGCGCTGCCCTGTGCGGCGACGGTGGACGCCGTCAGCAGCGTGCTCACGGGGGCCTACGTCACCTTCCGGGGGAACCCGGAGACGGCGGACGAGGTGTATGTGCTCACCAAAAACGGCACCGCCACCCATCACAACGACTTCGACGAGGGCGGCTTTGCCATCTGGGCGTATGGGTCACCGCTCGCCGGCGACTTCGGCTACCACGCCGACCACCAGGGCCGCACCTACGGCGTGGGGGAGACCTGGAAGCACAACTGTGTGGAGTTCGACGGCAAGTCCAGCGGCTACCTCGGCATCGAGCAGACCAGCCCGCCCGAGCGCTTCCTCACCACCCCGCACGCCGACCTGCTGGTGAGCTACCTGCCGATCACAAACTTCCGCGACGTGAACATGACCTACATGGATCGCGTGCCCGCGCGGCGCATCGAATACCGCCGCTACACGCTCTTCGTGAAGCCGCACTACCTGTTCGTCTTCGACAGCATCCAGGAGTGCGCCTACACGCACCGCTGGTGGCTGCACGCGCAGGCGACGGACGTGACCATCGACGGCCCGCGCGCGCGCTTCACCGGCAAATTCGGGGTGGACTTGCTGGCGCACTTCGTCACCCCCGCCGCGCCGACGATCACCCCGGGCGAGTGGAGCGTGATGAAGCACATCAGCGCCGTGCAGACGCGCAACAACGACTGGCGCGTGCTGGTGGCCCCCGCGCGGCCCGACCAGGACTTCGCCGTCTCCGCCACCGCCGCGGGCCGCGTGGTCACGGTGACCACCCCCGACTACACAGACACCCTCTTCCTGTCCCACTTCCCCTTCGCCTACGAGGACGCCACCGTCGCCTTCCACGGCAAAGCCGCCGTCCTCCGCCGCACCGCCGCGGGGATGGAAACGACGCTGCTGGACGGGGATGAGTTGCGGGTGAAGTAAAGCACATGCTTGGGAGGGTGAGCGTACCCGCGAACCGCGGACGCATGAGCCGTGCATGAAAACAAAGGACGGTCTGCACGTGTGAACTACTCACGCGTGCAGACCGTCTCTGTATTCGCTCACGGCTCCCACCATCACCACCCGCACAGCCGCGCCAGCTTCCGCGCGTAGTCCACGTAGTTGGGCCAGGAGATGTCGGGGGGGATGCCGTGGTCGCAGCCGGGCAGGTAGCCGCCGTCGGCGATGACGGGGGCCAGACGGGCGAGTTCGGCGTCGAGGACGGCGCCGCCGGTGGCGATGGCGCGCTTATCCACCCCGCCCACGTAGCCCATCTGCCGCCCGAAGCGTTGGCGCAGCGCGGGCAGATCGGTGTGCGCGGCGACCTCCATGGGGCTGCACACGTTGATGCCCGCGTCGATCCACACCGGGATGAGTTCGTCCACGCAGCCGTCGGAGTCCAGATCGATCACCTGCCCGCCGCCGCCCTTCACGATCTCCACCCAGCGCGTGTAGGTGGGCAGCAGGAAGTCGCGCGTCATGGCGGGGGAGATCATGGCGTGCGCCTTGTACGCCATGTCCTCCGAGATACCCAGCCGGTCGATGGGCAGCTCCGCCGAAATGCGCGTCAGCAACACGCCGACGAACTCCGTCCACACGGCGACCATCTCACGCACGAAGTCGGGATCGTCAAGGAAAAGGGCGCATAGCCCCTCGAACCCACACCACTCGCGCAGTTGCCAGAAGGGGCCGTTCACCTGCACGCTCAGCACGGTATCGGTGCCGCGCAAGGCGGCGCAACTGGCGTGGAAATCGTCGCCGAAACGTCCTGGGGTGTCCACATCGTAGCGGGCACGCATGGCCTCCCAGTCCGCACGCGTCTCCACCGGAAATTTATGCCACTTCCGGGTGACGAAGTCACGCGGGACGCGCAGATAAGTGTAATCGAACGCGTCGCTGATCTCCACGATGGCGCCCATCCAGTCCTGCACCACGTAGTGCCCGTCCGCGTGGGTGAGCACGCGCTCCTCGAAGGTGGGGAGCATCGCGAAGGAGACGGGCACCCCGCCATAGCCGCCGGTGTCCCGCGGCAGGCCGATGGTGTCATAGAGCACGGCGAGATAGTCCGCGTCCAGCGGCAATCCCTGCGTCGCCCACGCCCGCCGCGTGGACTCGCGCGGACCGCCGGGTTGCAAGAGGACACGGTCCGGCCCCCCAAAAAGGAGGGTGGCGAAGAAGCGCTCGCGGAAGGTCATCATACCGGCATTTTGCCACGGCGGACGCGGATGCGTCAAGGCCGTGGGGCGTTAAGAAACCGGTACGCCGTAGCAGGAGTTTACGTTGACCGGCGGGTATTCAAATAACGGCAAAGGGGTGACGACATGGCACGTATCGGGTTGATGGGCTGCGGCACGGTGGCGACGTATGGGCACCTGCCGGCGATTGCGGAGACGGCGGGGTTGACGCTGGCGGCGGTGTATGACCCGTCGGCTATAGCGGTAGCAGCGGCGGCGGCGCGCTACGGCGTGCATGGCTTTACCGACGCGGCGGCCTTCTTCGCCGCCGGACTGGACGCCATCACGATCACTTCCCCGGCGCCCGTGCACCGGCAGAACGTGGCAGACGCCGCGCGGCGCGGGGTGCATATCCTCTGTGAGAAGCCGCTGGGCACCGACGAGGACGAAATCGCCGGTATGATCCGCACTGCGGCGGACGCGGGGGTGCAGCTCTACACCGCCTTCGACTACCGCTTCAGCCCCGTCTCGCAGAGCATCAAGCACCTGGTGGAGAGCCGCGCGGTAGGCGACGTGCGCGCGCTGCGGCTGATCTACATCTGGAACTGCCACGGGAAGTACGCCACCGTGGACGGCCAACGCGTGCTGCAGGCGCGGCGCGCGGCGCGCATGGACGAAGGCGGCCCGCTGGTCGACTGCGGCGTGCACCAGATCGACCTGGCGCGCTGGTGGACGGGCAGTGAGGTGGTGCGCTGGTCGGCCGCGGGCGCATGGGTGGACGCATTCACCGCGCCCGACCACCTCTTCCTCCACCTCGACCACGCCAACGGGGCGCATACGCTGGTGGAGATCAGCTACTCCTACGGCCACACCGCCACCGAGCCGTCCGCGCACTTCAGCTACGAGTTAATCGGCACCGAGGGGGTGATCCGCTTCGACCGCGAGGCGCGCCTCTTCGAAGTGCGCTCTACGCGCGGCACGGAGACACTGCCCGTGGCGCCGGAAAAGAATTTCGCCGGTATGTACGCCGCCCTCGCCTCGGCACTGGCTCACGGCGGTTCCGACGTGCTGCCCACCGGCGCCGACGGGCTGGCCGCCACCCGCCTGGCCCGCGCCGCCACCGAGGCGGTGATGGCGGGACGGCTGCTAACGGTTCAGAAGTAGTAGTTCACAAACGCCCCAACGTGGCTTCCGTTGATCGAGGCACCACCGGGCGCCTTGAACTGCTCACCCACGCCGCGCAAGGCCAGACCGATATGCGGGTCGAGTAGGTATTCCCCCTCGACCACCACACCGAGTGTATTGTCGAACGTCGTGCTGAGCGGTGAGGCCACGCCTTCGCCTTTGACCTCGGGATCGATCACGTACTGCAGCCCACCGCCGACGCGCCATTGTTTGTTGAGATGGTAGAAACCCAGCACATCGACCGGGATACGATCAAAGGACAAACTCCCGTTGCTGGCATCATCGGTGGTGTCGCCTTGGTACCCCACACTGACACGCACGGACACGGGCGCGTCGGGGGAGCGGTAATCCAGGCCGACCTGACCGGCAAACAGTCCACCGGAGGACAGGTCGCTCGAGGAGCCGTCGGTGTAATGCACCGTAGCGATCGTTTCTCCGCCGAAAGTCAAACCCAAGCCAATAAAGGGACGCAAAGGGCGGTTTTCCGCAGTTTCGGCCTGAACGAGTAAAGCAGTAGCAAAGAGCAGCAAGCAAAGGGTCAACAGACGGTTCATCAATTCCTCCTAAATGGTGCCCAACGCGCGGTTGCGTCGTCAGGGTAGTCAATCGCTTACTATTATAATTTGCTTCGTTATCTTCGGTCAACTCTACCGGTGCGTATCAGGCATGAGTAGCCACGTCATCTGCTTTGCGGCGCCTTTGCGCTCCCTGTGTCTTTACGGTTACGTAACCGTTTCCACCGTAGACGCGTTTGACGGCAGGAATTTGCCCCCCGCACCGTGAATTGTATTCTCGGTGGCAAATTGACATGGCGACGATTCTCTTTTCCGGCTACTACGGATTCAATAATATCGGCGACGAAGCGGTGCTGGGCGGGCTGCTGGCGGGGCTGCACGCGGCGGACGCGGGGGTGACGCCGGTGGTGCTTTCCGGCGACCCGGCGGCGACGACGGCGCTGCACGGCGTGGCCGCGCGCCCGCGCATGGGGCTGGGGGCGGTGAACGCCGCGCTGGCGGAAGCCGACCTGCTGGTCAGCGGCGGCGGCAGCCTGCTGCAGGACGTCACCAGCCTGCGCTCACCACTCTACTACCTGGGCGTCATCGCGCTGGCGCAGCGCGCCGGGGTGCCCACCGCCGTCATCGCGCAGGGGATGGGCCCGTTGCACGCCCCGTGGAACCGCCTGTGGGCGCGGCGCGTGCTCGACCGCGTGCGCGCCGTCTCCGTACGTGACGACGCCTCGGCGGCGTTCCTGACCGACCTGGGCGTGACACATCCCCCCGTCGAAGTGACCGCCGACCCCGCCTTCCTGCTCGAGCCGGACGACAGCGCCCGGTTGGCGGAGTGGTGGGAGGCGCATATCCCGCCGGATCGCCCGGTGATCGGCGTGGCGCTGCGCCGCTGGACACGCGCCAACCCACCCGCGCGCTACACCGCCATCGCCGACGGCCTGGCCACGCTGGCGGCGGAGCGCGGCGCGTTTTTGCTCTTCCTGCCCATGCAATACGGCGCCGACCTGCCGCTGTCGGTGCAGATCGCCGGGTGGACGCCGGCGGAAAGCCGCGTGCTCGACCTGCCCCTCACCCCGCGCGAGACGCTGGCGGCGGTGGGACGCTGCAACGCCGTGGTGGCGATGCGCCTGCACACGCTCATCTTTGCCGCCGCGCGCGGGGTGCCCGCGCTGGGCATCGCCTACGACCCCAAGGTGCTCGATTTCGCCCTTGCCGCCGACCTGCCGCTGCCGCCGCGCTGGGAAACCCTTACCGACACCGACTTCCTCGCCGCACTGCGCGGCCTGTGGGCGGAGCGCGCCGCGATCGCCACACGGGTGGCCGCCCGCGCGCAGACGCTGACCGCCCGCGCCCGCCGCAACATCACCATCATGCTCGACCTGCTCACCGAAAAGGAGCCGTCATGACCTATCCGTATGCCCCGGCCTTTGCGCAGATGATCGATATCGAAGAATCCGTCGGTCGCCTCTATGCGCTGTGCGCCGAACGTTTCCCCGCGTATGCAGGCGAGTGGCTGGCGTTGGCGGATGATGAGGCCAACCACGCCAAGTGGTTGCGCGAGCTGCAGCGCGCCGCGGAATCCGGCGCGATCGATTTCGACCCCGTGCTCTTCCACCCGGGCCTGCTGGACTACATTCAGGAGCACATTCAAATGCTCACGGCCAACGCCCAGGCCGGTATCTACACCGCGCTGCAGGCCGCGCAATACTCCGCCGAGTTGGAAAAGACGCTGGTGGAGAAGCTCTTCTTCGAGGTCGCGCTGGAGCGCGATATCGCCCTGCAGCCCACCTTCGAGAAGCTCGAGCAGGAAACGCGCCGGCACGGCGAACGCATGGACACGCTGGTGGCGCGGATCACGCAGGGGTAAGGCGCGAAACAGAAGCACAACGACGACGGCCCGCGCGTGAACGCGCGGGCCGTCGTGCTGAGCAACGGGACTTATAACGCCCAGTTCACCCCGCCGATGAGGGCGGAGCCCTGGCCGAGTTCGGATTTCGCGCTGCGCACGGCGCTGTTCGTGTAGGACACGGTGAAGGCGCCGGCGCCGGTGACCCAGGTGCCCATCAGGTTGAGGCCGCTGTCCAGCGAGTTGGCGCGCACCATCAGATTCTTCGTAAAGCCGTGGTCGACGGTGTTCAGCTTCGCGAGCATCTTCTTGCCGATCCCCTGCTGCACGCCGTACCAGGTAAGATCCGCCTTGCGGATGTACCCCTGGTCGCTGGTGGTGTCCACGTCCTGCAGCGACACATAGAGCAGCGTGTCGGGCAGCGCCTGCCAGGAAGCGCCGACCGTGCCGCAGCGGGTGATGTTGTGCGATTCTTTCGGTATCCCCGGCATCATCATATCGATCAAAGGATCGGTCTGCAAAAATGAACGGTCGCGCTGGTAACTGTAGTCTGCCCCGAGCTTGACGCCAAACGGCAAGTGTTGTACCCCGCCGATGCGTACGCCGTAATCCGTTTCCATATTGCCGGAAACCAGTTCAGCATCTTTCGGCAGGGCATAATCCACCGGCATCACGCCGCCGCCCGGAAGTGGCGTACCTTTCGGTAAGCTCAGGCCGCCTGGTAGTGCAATACTGATGTTCGAAACATCTTTAGGTATCACGCTGATACCCAGATCCGTACTACCGATTGACTGCGCATACGACAGCTCGTATGAGTCGCCATCCGTGTTCGCGATGGCTCCGAATTGCTTCAGGAAGTCCGGGAAGCTGGGCAGGGCGGCGTTATTCGACATGTAGCCGAAGCGCGTCACGCGCAGCATGCCGGGGCCGATTTTCGTGAGGCCGACCTCGGCGTCGACATTCACCTGCAGCTTATCGAAGGAGAAGGCGCCGTAGTCGATCTCCGAGCCCGTGCCGTAACCGGCATCCTGCAGCGAGAGCATGGTGGGGGCGAAGCCGTTGACCAACGGCAGCGTGGGATCCACGCCACTGGAGGAGACCCAGCCGAAAGCCACGTCGGTGAGCTTGGGCAGTGACGGGTCGAGGGTGAGTTGCGCGCGGACCAGCGTGATGGCGCACAGGGCCATCAACGCCACGAGAAAGGTGCGGTAATGCATGGTTCGACTCCTGCTGTGATGGTAGCGTTACCCCCATCATAACAGGCAAGCGGCGGGTTGGCAATACGACCTCCTGCAGGGACTGTCCCGTTGCCCCCTGTTCGAGACCGTTGCATCCTGCCTTGCAGCAAGATTGTACGAATAAGCTGCTCATGCAACTGCAGGGGCTGTCCCGTGGCGTAACCGATTTCGTTACCCCACGGGACAGCCCCTGCAAAGCTCGACTACATACACACGTGCCGAGAGGGTGCGCGAGCGCTGGCGTTATAAACGCTCGAAACGCTACGGGACAGTCCCTACAGGTTTTGTAAATACGCGTCGATCGCCTTGGCCGCTCGCTTCCCGTCGCCCATGGCGAGGATCACCGTGGCGGCGCCGCGGACGATGTCGCCGCCGGCGAAGACGCCGGGCAGGCTCGTCGCGCCGTCCTCGCCGGCCTCGATGTTGCCCCAGCGGTTGAGCCGCAGGTCGGGGCTGGTGGAGGTGAGCAGCGGGTTGGCGCGCGTGCCGATGGCCACGATGACGATGTCGCACGGGAAGATGAATTCGGAGCCGGGCACGGGCACCGGGCGGCGGCGCCCCGAGTCGTCCGGTTCACCGAGTTCCATGCGGATGCAGCGCAGCCCCGTCACCCACCCCTGGTCGTTGCCGAGTACTTCGAGGGGCGCCACCTGGAAGTCGAAGCGGATGCCCTCCTCTTCGGCGTGGTGCACCTCCTCGGCGCGCGCGGGGAGTTCCGTTTTGCCGCGGCGGTAGACGATCATCGCCTCGTCCGCGCCCAGGCGCTTGGCGGTACGCACGGCGTCCATCGCCACGTTGCCGCCACCCACCACGGCCACGCGCTTGCCCTTGAGCACCGGCGTGGCGTTGTTGGGGAAGTCGTAGGCGGCCATCAGGTTCACGCGCGTCAGGTATTCGTTGGCGGAGTAGACGCCCTTCAGGTTTTCGCCCGCCACGTTCATGAAGACGGGCAGCCCGGCGCCCACCGCCACGAAGACGGCGTCGTGCTCCGCACGCAACTCGGCGAGGGTATACGTTTTGCCGACGACCGTATTGCACTCGATCTTCACGCCTTGCGCCTCCAGCCGCGCCACCTCCGCCCGCACGATCTCCTTGGGCAGGCGGAATTCCGGGATGCCGTAGACGAGCACGCCGCCGGGGGTATGGAAGGCTTCGTAAATCGTCACCGCGTGGCCGAGCTTGATCAACTCGCCGGCGGCGGTAAGGCCCGCCGGGCCGGAGCCGACCACGGCGACCTTTTTGCCGCTCGCCGGCGCGGGGGTCATAAACGCGCCGGTCAGGTGGTCGCGCGCCCAATCGGCCACGAAGCGCTCCAGGTAGCCGATAGCCACCGGCGCGCCTTTCAGACCACGGATGCACACCTCTTCGCACTGCGTCTCCTGCGGGCAGACGCGCCCGGTCACCGCGGGCAGCGCGTTGTCACCGAGCAGGCTGCGCGCGGCGGCCTCCAGGTCGCCGTCCACGATGAAGCCCAGGAAGCGCGGGATATCCACCAGCACCGGGCAGCCGGCGATGCACTTGGCCACCTTGCACTGCAGGCAGCGCTTGGCCTCCAGCAGCGCCAACTGCTCCGGCAGGCCCAGGTTGACCTCGGTGAAGGTGCGGTTGCGCACCTGCGGGTCCTGCTCGGGCATCTTCACCCGCGCAATCGCCATGCGCTCTTTCGCGCTGATCTGCTCGTTCACTGGCATCGGTGTACCCTTCGAGAGACGGTAACCACAGCGGCACGGAGGAATTCGTCTATTGCTGCCGCAGCAGCAGCGAGTGTTCTCTGTGTCTCAGTGTCTCTGTGGTTCATTTCGTGAATCAGTTACCCCTGTCCCATTTTGCACGCGTGATCCTGCGCGGCTTGTTCGTACTGGCGGTAGGTGCCCAGGCGGTCGCGCAGCTCGTCGAAGTCGACCTGGTGCCCGTCGAACTCGGGGCCGTCTACGCAGGCGAACTTCGTCTCGCCGCCGATGGAGACGCGACACCCGCCGCACATGCCGGTGCCGTCGATCATAATCGGGTTGAGGGAGACGATGGTGTGCACGCCCAGCGGACGTGTCACCTCGGCCACGGCGCGCATCATGGGCACGGGGCCGACGGCGTAGACGGCGTCCACCCCGCCCGCGGCGAGCACGTCGCGCAACGCGTCGGTGACGAAGCCGTGGCGGCCGTAGCTGCCGTCGTCGGTGCACACGATGGTGGTGCCGAGGGCGCGCAATTCCTCTTCAAAGATGACCCACTCGCGCGAGCGGCCACCGATGATGCTGGTCACCTGCACGCCCGCGCGCGCCAGCCCCTGCGCGATGGGGTGCACCACCGCGGTGCCCACCCCGCCGCCCACGCACACCGCGTGGCCGTGCTCCGGCAATTCGGTGGCGCGCCCGAGGGGGCCGACGATGTCGCGCAACTCCTCGCCCGGCTGCAGCGCGACCAGCTCTTTGGTGCTCTGCCCCACCGCCTGGATGACCAACGTAATGGTGCCCGCGGCGGCGTCGGCATCGGCGATGGTGAGCGGGATGCGTTCGGCGCCCGGCCCGCTGCGGACGATGACGAACTGCCCGGCCTGGCGAATCTGCGCGATGCGCGGCGCCGTCACGGTCAGGCGCGTCACGTTGGGCGCCAGTTGGGTATTGGAAAGGATCGTGTGCATGTTCACCTCCGCGCCCCGTCGGCGCCGGTCGATGCTCAATTTCGTCCGCGCCGCGCCGGATTCCTGCGTGATTGCCCGCTCAGCGCAACAAAAGCCGCGACAATTTGCGCGATTTTATTGCCTCGCTAAACACGAGGGAAATTATCGCACATGTCGCATCTTCTGTCCAGGGACGTTGACATGAAATCCAGGGGATGGTACCGTTTACAACGATTCTAAAGGGGGCGCCATGCAAAAGACCGCGTTAAAGATCATCAATCCGCTCATGCTGCTGCTGATGCTCGGGCAGGTGACGACCGCGTTGCTGCGCGAGAAGATCAGCGACGACCTCTTCCCGAAGGTGCACATCTTCCCCGGCTACCTGCTGGCGCTGCTGGTGGTGCTCCACCTCATCTTCAACTGGAGCTGGGTGAAGGCGCAGTTCTTCCCCAAGCGGGCGAAGGCGGCGACTCCGGCGACGAAGTGACCTTCCGCGCAACCAGAAACGGCCCCGGCAACGTTGCCGGGGCCGTTTTGTGTTATATTATCCCCGTGATGACGCTCCCCGACCCGCCGGTTGAATACGCCACCGTGCCCCCACCGCCCCCGGCGGTGGGGATGCCGGATACGCGGCCAAGGACGTGGCTGTCGGTGATACTGGGGATTGTGATGGTATTGGCAGGTGTGTTTTTCATACTTGTCTTTAAAGACTGTATCGAGGAGCTCTCTATCAATATATTCGACCCTAACCGCAAATTAACTGCGTTGGTTGCTACTGAAACCATTTGCCGCTTTATCGCTGGGATAACCTGCATACTCGCAGGTGGATCCTTACTTTTTAGAGTCACCTGGGCACGTCGGGTAGCCAACATCATAGTAGTTATAATATTCGTTTCCGAATTAGGTATAATCGGGATGTATGTTATCGTTTATAAACATATTATTGATGCATTACAATTTTTTTCTGGCCAAACCATCTTTCCAATAGAAATCGGTATTGCCGGCACCATCCTCCTCATCCTCCTCAACCTCCCCCCGATGCGCCGGGCGTTTCCGGGGCGGGGGTAGAAATCACGCGCCCTTTTCCGGCATCAGCCGTGTGCCTTGCACGAAGAGGAGGTAGAGGAGCAGGCCGAGGGCGAAGAAAATTTGGAACGGGCCCAACCGCAGCGGGCCGAGGGTAAGCGTGGCGTGGGTGAGGGCGCCGACGAGCCAGGTGGCCAGCGCGGCGCTTACCGCGGCGCTGAACATGGTGAGCAGGCTGTTCACGGCGAAGAAGGCCGGGCGCGCGGGGGTGTCCGGCACCACGCGGTAGAGCGCCACCGCCCCCGCCACGCCGAACACCGCGTCGCCGGTGCCCACCAGCGTCCACCCCACGAAGACCAGCCACGCGGCGTGCGGCCCGCTGAGGATGTAGCAGACGAAGAAGGCCACGTACAGCGGTGCCACCAGCCACAGCGCGCGCTGCACCCCCAGGCGATCCACCCAGCGCCCGACATACGGCAGCAGCAGGATTTTGATGAGGTAGTAGCCGACCATCAGCCCGGCGATGAGCGGCTCCGGCAGCGCCAGCACCTTCAGGTTATACACCTGGTAATACGGCCCGACGAGCCAGAAGGCGCCGTTGTAGAGGATCATCGCCGCCAGGTAGCGCCAGAAGGGACGGGCCTGCAACACCTCCGGCAGAGTGGACCAGTCCACGCGCGCCTCCGCCGACGCCGCGGGCAGCGCCGCGCCCAGCAGGGGCACCACCGCCAGCAGCCCCAGCAGCACCGCGCCACCCAGGATACCGGCGTAGCCGACTGCGCCATACACCTTCAGCCACTTTGTCACCACCCCCAGCGTCAGCGCCATCACGATGGCGACGATGCTCAATATCTGTATCCGCCGCCCCAGGTAGCGCCCGCGCAGGCCGGGGGGGATCACCGAGGCCAGCCATTCGCTGCCCATCGGGTTGGCGGCGTTGATGGCCAGCCCGCAGCAAAAGATGCCGCCGACGATGAGGGGGAAGCGCCACGCGGGCGGGGCGAGCAGCGCGCCGATGATGGTGGCGAGGAAGATGAGCGGGTCGGCGGCGTTGAGGAGGAGCGTGTAGCGCTTCTTATTGCGCGCGGCATTGAGCGCCAGCAGGCCGATGAGCTGCCCCACACACGCCAGACCGGCCGCCGTGGCGAGCAACCCGATGCGCTCTTTGGGGATGCCCAACGCCAGTGCGAAGCCGACGAAGACGAACCCGGTGGCCCCCGCGGCGCCGTCGTAGCCGGTGCGCAGGCCGACGTTCCAATTGAAGAGCGCCAGCGTGCGGCGGACGCCTTTGCGCGCGTTGTCTTCCCGTGCTACGGAAACCGTCATACCCCCACCCCGGTGCTACCTTCGCCCTTTCGGCGTCGACCCCTGCCAGGGCGGGGGCAATGATGCGATTTACAGCGCATAACCCACGGACACCCCTACCGTGCGCGGCGCGGCGGTCTCGCCGACGTAGCCGGAGGGCACGGTGAAGAGGGGCACGGCGAAGGCCACCGGCACGTAGCGGGCGTCGAACAAGTTGTTCACCCAGCCGTCCACGTGCCAGGCGCCGCGCGAGGCGCCCAGGTGCAGGTTCGTGACCGTGTAGGCTTTCTGCGACTGGCCGTTGACGGCGTCATAGAAGAACTTACTCGTCGTCTGCACGTCCACCCGCGTAAACGCCGCGATGTCGTGGGCGAAGGTGCGCTGCGCCTGCGCACCGGCGTGCCAGGTGCTGCTGGGGGCAAAGGGCAGGCGGTTGTCGGTGACATCCTTGCCATCGGACTGGCTGCCCGTGCGGAAGCGTGCGTCGAGCAGCCCGACGCCGCCGAAGAGATCGAGGCCGGCCCGCGGTCGCACGGTCATTTCCACCTCGCCACCCTGGCTGGCGGCCTTGCCGGCGTTGTCGATATACGACGTGCCCGCCGGGAAGGTCGGCACGTCGAGCTGAATGTCGTTCCACGCGGTGCTAAAGAGGGCGAGATCCACGGTGACGCGGTGTGAGAAGCCGTTAGCCTTCACCCCGGCCTCCAGCGTCTGACTCGTCTCCTCGTTGTACGCGTCCTTCCCCACCGGCGCGTAGCCGTTGAAGCCGCCCGCCTTGTACCCCTTCGACCACGACGCGTAGCAGAACGCGTCGGGGGTGAGGTGGTAGCCCAGCGACACCTGCGGGCTCGTCTGGTTGAAATCGCGCGCCAACGACACGCTCTGGAACGGGTTGAGCGGGTTGAAGCCTGTCATGTCCGCCGACTTGTGCTCGTAGTCGTGGCGCAGACCCACCGTGAGGTCGGTGCGCCCGTCCAGTGTAAGGCCCATCTGCCCGTACGGGCTGATTCCCGCGCCGCGCTGGGTGGCCGTGTTGGTGGAGGTAAAGGCATCCTGCGCGCCCATCATGGCGGCGAAGGCGGCACTGTAGGCGCTGCTGGTGTCCTTGTTATCCTTCGAAGTGAAGGCATACGCACCGGCCAGCCAGCGCCCGGTGAGACGCGGCCCGAAGGCCATGGTGGAGGTCGCGGGGTTGCTGAAACGCAACTCTTCGCTCCACGCCTGCTGCTGATCCTGCTCTTTACTGCGGATCAGGTCCTGCGTGGAGAAGTCGCCGTCGGTGGCATCCTGCACCTTCCACCACTGCAGCGCGGTGGTTGAAGTGAAGTCGAAATTCTCCCCCGCTCGCGTGGCGGTGAGCACCGGCTGCGCCACGTCGCGATAGGTGTAGCCTTCGTAGTCGTGGTTCACGTGGTAGGCATAGCTGCGCACCGCGGTCAGATCGCCCAGGCCGTAATCGCCGTCGCGGTCGTTCTCCCAGGTGGTGCTCAGGCGGAAGGTCCACGGCTTGTGCTCGGTCTGCAGCAGTTGCCCGTGGCCGAAGAAGGCCTGCCGGTTGTCCAGCGCGTGCCTGGTGGCGTCGTTGGTGGTGTAGCCGTCGCGCGCGGAGTAGCCCAGGCTCAGGCTGCCCAGCGGCGCCCCGCCGAGGAGCGGGCCGTCCACGCGGGCACGAATGTCGCGCAGGTTGTAGCTGCCCACGCTCACCGTGGCCTGCGCCCCCGGCGTGCTGCTCGGTAACTCGGGGATGATGTCGATCACCCCGCCCAGCGCATTGCGCCCGTACAGGCTGCCTTGCGGCCCGCGCAGGAATTCGATGCGCGCCACGTCAAGCAGCTCCAGGTTGCTGGTGGCGAAGGAGAGCTGCGGCACGCCGTCGATCAGGGTGGTCACCGACGGGCTGCTCTGCCCGGAGCCGATGCCGCGGATGTAGGGGAAGTTGAGCCAGCGAGCGGAGAAGTCCGGCTGCGTCAGGTTGGGCACCTGCCCGGCGGCGTCACGCTCCGAGTGCATCCCCGCGCTCTGCACGGCGCTCGGGGTAATCACGCTCACGCTGCCCGGCACGTTTTGCAGCGGTTCGCTCCAGCGGCGCGCGGTCACGTCGATGTCGATGGACGCGGGTTCCGTCGCGTCCGCCCAGGCCAGCGTCGCGGCACCGAGCAGGAGGAGGGTCAACAACAGTTGCTTCATCGGGGGTTCCTTTCGGGCGGTGATCAGTTCAAATGGAAATGCACGTTCACGCGCAGGGTGGCGGACACGGGATGCCCGTCGCGCAGCGCGGGGGCGAAGGTCCACGTGCGCACGGCATGCTCCGCCGCGCGGTCCAGGCGCGGGTCGGCGCCGCGCGCCACCGTCACCTGCGTCACGCGCCCGGCGTCGTCCAGGGTGACGTTCAGCACCACCGTGCCCTCCCGCCCCTCGGCGCGGGCCTCGGGAGGATACTCCGGGTCGCCTGAGGTGAGCAGATGGGCGGCGCGGCTGACGCCGGGAGTCGTGGCGGGCGCGGCGGGGGACGGCGCGTCATCCAGCACCGGCTCGCGGCTCAACATGCCGGGGGTCAATCGGGCGGGTTGGGAGATCACCGAGCCCGTCGCCTGTACCGTTTCCGCGCGGGCCTCCACGAAGCTCTCCGCATGACGCGGGGCGCCGGTGGTCGGCGTCGGCGCCGTAGGTACGAAGGTCGGCCCGGGGGCCGCGACAGTCGGCGCGGCGACGGCGACCACGCCGGGGCGGGTGTCCACCGCCGTCGTAGTGAATGGCAACGGCGCGGCGGCGGAAGCCCAGGCGCGGCCCACCGGCAACGGCGTGCCAGCGCCGTGCGCGGGGGCCGTCGTTGCTAAATGGGGTGCCAGGCGCGTGACGGGCACGGCCACACCGGTGCGGCGTGGAAGTGCGGGGGGCGGCGCGGTAAGCTGCATGGTGAGCAGCCGGGGCAGCATGTCATGCGTGGGTGATGGCGGAGACGGGACGACGCGCGTAGCGTGGGCGATACCGAGCAGCAGCACCGTGTGCAGCAGCAGCGACACCGCCAGCGTGGTCAGTATGCGTAGCCGATATTGCTCCAATCTGCCCATGCGCACGCCCGTGCCTTGTCTCCCTTTGCGAACCGTTTTTAAATTATACCAAAACAGTCGCAATCCTTCCACGGCTACACGAAAACTTCTCACGGCACGCGTGTGAGCGTCCACTGCCAGGTGCGCGCGGCGGCGGGGATCTCGGCCCGGGCGCGCTCGCCGGCTTCGTAGGCGGTGACGAGTTTCGCGATGTAGGCCTGCCGCGCGGTTTCCATCTCCCCGGTTAGCGCCTGCAGCGTGGGCGTGTCGGCATCGGCAACCTGCGGGAAGTGCCGCGCACCCAGGCCGTGGTAGACGCGGTAATACTGCCGGCTCGCCAACGACGCGCGGTCATCGACCGTTTTCGCCAGCCGCGTCCACGGGCCGGGCAGCAGGCCCAGGTTCACGCCGTGCGCCAGCTCATCGGCGGTGAAGGTGCCCACGGCGTCCTTCTCCACCGTCAGCGCCCACGTGCCGGCGGCCAGCCCGGTGACGGTGAGCCGGTAGTCGTTCAGCTCCGCGAGGACGGGGGTGAGCTTGCCCAGCGCGGTGACGGCTTCCGGGGGCAGGTAGGTGGGCAACGCGGCGTCGGTGCGCGTGAAGGTCACCTTGTCGGCGGTCACGTTCAAGTCGGTCACCGTGCAGCGTGCCGGCACCGTAGTGCGGGTGGCAGTGTCAACCGTCACGCTCGCGGCGGGGGTGAGCAGATCGAGGGCTTTGAGCAGGCCATAGGCCATCAGTACATGGCCCGGCGGGGCGGGATGCACGCCGTCGGGGATCATGGTGAAGCCGGGGGTCGCCGCCTTGGCGCGGGTCTCCACGTCGAGCATGAGGGTGTGAATATTGAAGACGGGCGCCCCCTCGCGCGCCGCGAGGCCTTCGATGGTCGTGGCGAGTTTGCCCAGCGTATCGTTGTAGATCCCTTTGCCGCGCGTGGGGTTGATGGTGTCGTCGTCGATGACGCCGGGGGTGAGCAGCACCACCTTCGCCCCGCCCCCCTTCGCCTGCCGCACCAGGTCGCTCATGTTGGCGGCGTAGCCATCGGCGATCTGCTGGTCGAAGGGCTTGTACTCTCCGTCGTTCATGCCCAGGCAGATACTTACTACCGTGGGCTTCAGCGCCAGCACGTGGTCGGCAAAGCCGCCCTTCCACCCGCCGGCCGTGCTGCCGGAAATGCCGGTGTTGTAAAAGACTACATGCACGCCGGGGTAACGCAGCGCCAGATAATCCATCACCAGGCGCGTGTAGATCATCTGGTCGGTGATGCTGTCGCCGCAGAAGACCATGCGGTCGCCCTCCTGCAACAGCGGCGCCGCGTGCAGCGCGAGCCCAAGGAGGAGCAGGAACAGGCAGAGGGTGCGTCGCATCAGGGCTCCTTTGTCAGCGTCCACGTCCACGCGTGGGGGATGAGGTGCGCGTCATAGGCGTCGAGGAAGGCGTCGAACTTCGCGAGGAGCGCCTGGCGCTCGGGTTCGGCATCCGGCTGGGGGATCACGTGGGTGAGCGTGCCGCAGCGTTCGGCGAAGAAGCCCTCCGCCCGTCCCGCGCGTTCCCCGGCTTGCGTGGCGGCGACGGCCCACGGCCCGCCGCCTCGCGGCAGTGCGACGCCCGCTGCTAATGCGTCGGCGGTGAAAGCGCCCAGCGCCACGTCGCCTACGGCGAGCTTCCACGGCCCGGCGCGCAGGCCGGTGACCTTTACCATATACTGATCCGCGTCCATCCACGCCAGCGGAAGCGTGGTATCGTCGCGCGTGAAGGTAACCGTCGTATCGGCAACCTTGACCGCCGTCACGGTGCACCCCTCGCCCTTGCCGGTGCCCACGGCGGCGTCAATGGTCGCACTGGAAGCTATACCCGTCTCGCCGAGGGCGCGCAGCAGCTCGTTCGTCACGAGAGCCTGCCCATTGGTAGTCAGCGTGCCGCCTTTGTCGTAGAGCGAAAAGCCCGGCGTAACGGCTTTGCCCGCGGTGGAGGCGTCGTGTAGCAAGGCGTACAGGTCGATCACCGGCACCGTCGTCGCGACGGCGATATCGCGCACCGCCTGCGCGTCCGCGGCCTGGTTGGCCTCGCCGGCGCCTTTCAGGGCGGGTTGCGCGTCGGGGTCGAGGCACGGCGGGGTGGTCAGCAGCACCTGCACACCGGCAGCTTGCAGCCGTTTCACCGCGTCGGTGAGCGGGGTGGTGAACCATTGTTGCCGATAGGCGGCGGCGACGGGCGTGGCTTTGATCTTCTCCGCGCCGAAGCTGAGCACCACCACGCGCGGCTTGACACTCAACACGTCGGCGTCGAGGAGGGGCGGGAAGAAGCCGGGCAGGCCGGTGGTGAGGAAGCCGAGGTTGTTCATGGGCGCCACGCGCACGGTGATGCCGCTGCCGGGGTGGTGCAACGCCAGCGCGGCAGCTACCCGCACGGTGACGCCGTGTTGCCCCACGTAGCCGTCACCGGCAACGACCAGCCGGTCGCCCGGCTTCAATAGCGGTGCCGCCAGCCCTATGGTGCACGCCAGCAGCAGGAGCCAGGAGAATTTCCGCATCGCACGCCCTCTGACGACCAGTATACCGGTGTGAGCGGGCGGAAGGCAAGGCGGGGGGAAGTCGCCCCCGTGCATCACTCCGCGGCGACGGGCACTTCTTCATCCGCGTGCTCTTCGCGCCACTTGCGGCGTTCTTCGCGTACGAAGGCGTCGACTTCGATGTGCAGCTCCGCGGCGAGGGTGTTGTACGCTTCGCGGAACATCTGGGCTTCGTAGTCGTGTCCGGGCAGCATCATATCGCTCATGAAGAGGCGATAGTCGTCGGACTCCTGCGCCGCCTCGTCAAAGGGATCGATGACGAGTTGCCGGGAGAGCACCACCGAGAGCCCGCGGTAGGTGGCGGCAAAGGACAGGTAGGCCGGATGCACGGCGTCCACCGTGAGGCGAATCGTCCACTGGCCGTGGGGGATGTCGGTAAGCCGACGCAACGCCTTTTTCAGCGCCATGCGTCCTTGAAACCACGCGAAAGGAGATGTCATACATGTCTCGATTAATGGAAGGTAATGAGGGGGTACGTGCCGGTGGTGGTGGCCGTCTCTACGACCACACCGGGGGGCAGCCCCGTCGTGAGCGGTGGGTTGCGGAATGTGAGCGTGCTGGAGAAGACGCTGTTGTCCGTTTTGCCGGATTCCGTACCGGTCGTCGCCAGCGCGATGGAACTCAGGCTGTAGATGCGCGTGACCGACGATGTGGAACTCCAGGCGATGCTGAAACTCATCGAACTCACGTTCTTCGCGATGATATGCTGGTTCAGCACCGTACCTAAGGCCGTCGACCCCGTCTCGGAGAATTCCCGCCGCCACAGGTAGGTGCCGTTATTGGTATCCACGCCGCCGGCGTCGGACAGGTAGTATTCCACCACCTTGGTGAAGTCGATGGTGATGGGGATCTTGTTGACCCCGTAGGGTATCAAGTTGGTATCGACGTCTTCGGGCTTCGGGCGGTAGACGTAGAGCGTATCGGCATACCCCGTCGGGGTGTAGATGAACGCCGCGTTGTACACGTCGCTATTGATCAGGTTCACCGTTGCGTAAGCGGGCGGGAACTCCTGGTTGATGATGCTGGTGCGCCAGTAGACCGTCCGCAAGCTGACAACGAGCACCTCGCTGATCACGCCGCCGATCAAGGCAGCGATCACCAGCGCGGTGAGCAGCTCCACAAAGGTCATGCCGAGATGTCGGCGCATGGGTGTATCCTCTACGTAATGCGGTTGCTGACGATCGACGACAGCACCACGCTCTCCGCCTGCTTGGCATTACCCGTCCACGACACGGTCACGGTGACCGTATTCAACTTGGCAGCCATCCCCGGGTTAGCCACGTCGGAGAACGGCCCGAGCACGGCTGACACCTGCGCGTTGGTCATCTGCAACTGCGAAGATGTGACCGTCTGGTTCTGCGCGTTCGTCGTCGACATCGCCGGCATCGGGTAGGCGACCGTGGTGGTGGTGCCGTTGACCGTCACGGTGATGCCCAATGCCGGTTGCGCCGTCGCCTTGTTCTGCATATAAATAATGTAGGCGGCGACGCGTTGACTGCGCACGTCGTTCATCACCTGGTTGGCGGCCATCGTCGCCACCGCAATGCGATTGGCCCGCTGATTGGCGATCAGCGCGCTGTTCAAGCACATGACGGCGGCCATGAGGCCGATGCCAACCACGACGATGGTGACGAGCACCTCGACGATGGTCATGCCCCGACGGGGGTATTTATTCCATTTGCCAAGAATCGAGTCCATATTGATTCGTCTGCGGGAACGCCTTCAACGGGCCGGAGGCCATGCGCGGGTCGTACTTGTACGTCTCGTGATAGCCGTAGACCATCTGCTTGGTGGAGGAGCTGTACTGTCCCAGGACCGACGCCGTCTTCACGATGGTGCCGCCCATGATCGTCATCGCACCCTTGAGGGTGTGCGAGGCGATGTCGTTAGAGATGATCGCGCCACTGGTGGAAGTGCTGGTGGCCAAGTACACGCCGTCGATCTCCATATTCGTTGGGCACGAGGTGCCGATCTGGATCTGATACCCCAGTACGCCCAGCGCGGGCGCCGTGAGGTTGACCAGGTTATTCGGATCGTACGGATTGGTGAGCACCGGCGGGTGCTGATAGGTGATATTGTTCGTGATGACCACGTTCTTCTGCCCGGTGGTGGAGAAGTCCGTTGCCACCGTCCACGCGTTGGGACGCACGATTTTGCTGTTCACCACGTAGCTGTCGCCGAGTACGCCGCTCAAGCTGGAGATGGTGTTGTCGCTGTAGAGGACACCGTTCGGCACACCGGTATACACGGTGGAGGTGGTCCAGGCATTCGTCCCGGTTTTCGTGCGGACGCTGGTGGTATTGGCGGAGAGATTTTGCGTTAACTCGTAGATATACGCCGTTTGTGTGCTGCCGACCTTGACATAGGAGTTGACGGTGACCACCTGGTTGCCCGAGGCATCCAGGCTGAAGGCGGTGGTGACGTTCTGCCCACCACTGGTGATGTAGATGCCGGCGGAGTTGATATTGGCTGTATTGACGTAGACGCCCTGAGTGGTCGGATAACCGGAGGACGAGCCCCACGCCGCCGTTTTCTGGTCGGTGGCCGCAGTGGGGAAGGGGATCGAGTCCGACCCCAGCGTGAGCATGGGCGTGGTACCGTTCGCCGGCACGTTGGTGAAGATTTTGCCCCAGTCAGACGCATTCTGCGGCGTACCGGCGGAGCCCCAGGTAATGGAGCTGGCGACGCTTGAGACGCTGGTGCTGTCGAAAATTTGCGCGGAGGAGGTTTTCGACCAGTCGATCTGCAGTTTGCCATTCGTATGGAAGGGCCCCTGGAAGTGCGACAGGTCAGACACCCACCAGTTGTTACTCACCCCGGTGTCTTCGAAGTAGCCGTACAGAGTGAAACTCTGCGGCGACAGGGAGAGGATGGCGGTACGCGTGATGCCCAGGCGGGTGGATTTCCCATAGCCCCATACCACGTAGGTATTGGCATACCAGGCGTTATAGGGGTTCGTGCGCGTGGTGATCTTCGCCTGATACTGCCCGGAGCCCAGCGTGACCCAGGTGGAACTCGTCGGACCGGGATACCACGTCGTCGAGCCCTTGGCCGGTGCCGTGGTCACGGAGCGCAGGTAGGCTTCCCCGGCGTCGGCGGCGGCCTCGGCGAGGCACGTCGCCTCCATGTTGCTGCGCGCGCGCACGGATTGGTTCCAACTGTCGGTGGCGACCTGCAGGCACAGGGTGCCCATAATCAGCAACACGCCCAGCGCGAGGACGCCGAAGATGAAGATGAAACCCTGCGGCTTCTTCCGTCCCACTATTTGGTTGTCGGGATGCACGTCCGTCATAGCCTGCCTCGCCGGTACTCCGACATCGACACGATGTACGTGTTTATTCCATATTTGCGCCACTTTTCCTCTTCGTGCGCCGCGGTTCACCGAAATAAAGCTCGGCGACCCAACCGCTGCCTGTCCTAACTAACATATTTCCAGTATCCTATACAGCGTATATACCCACACACCATCCTTCCACACCCGAGCGACCAAACGACGACGCACCCCCGACGCGAACGTCGGGGGTGCGTAAAGATGGTGCCCGAGACTGGATTTGAACCAGCACCCCCATAACGGGGACCAGGCCCTCAACCTGCTATATAGGGTCTGAACACCTTGTAAAATAGGCGTTTTGAGCGTGGAATGAGCGTGCACCATCACCTATAATCACCTGTGTTTTCCTAGAATGTACTGCTTTTGTACTACTCAGACAGGTGGTAAGTATCTTTAGACTTGCCCGACGCAGGGACATAGTATCACAATCTCCCTGCCGCGCGACACACCTCAGCACGGAGCACTAGGGATACTACTAACCGCCGAACACCCGCCCCGCGAAGACCGCCGACCCGTCCGACACAAGGACTTGTTCCACGGCGATACGCCCCGACGGGTCAGTGTGGGTCACGGTGAAGCCTTGCTGCCAGTCCGGCGCCTTCAAATATTCCGGGGTCAGCCCACAGAGACACCCATTCTCAGCCCACCAGTGGACGCCCGCGAGGTCGGTATGATAATGCACGCTCAGCCGGTGTGTATGGCCGGATACGCCAGACACACCGCGTCGGTCAAGTTGTCCACGTGCTGAATACCCCGAACGAGCCCGGACGATTTCGCCGTGTTCGATGCACAGCCCGCCGTAACGGTACACCGTGTCGGCGGAGACATACGAGATATCCAGGTCGTCGAGCCCGAGGAGGTGGGGCAGGCGCAGGGCGTTGAGTCCGGCGACTTCCGGGTGTTTCCACAGGTACTTCGTGAGACGGGCTTCGTGGTTCCCTTCGAGGTAGACGACCTGCGCCGACGGAACGGCGTCGCGTATCCGGGTGAGCACTTCGCGGGTTGCGTCCAGGTCGCCTTGTAATTCAAGGTTCCGGTCGGGGCGTCGGTCAAACCGAGAGAGTTGGTAGAAGTCGCATATGTCCCCGAGCAGGAACACCTTCGCCGGGTCAAACCATCGGATGAACGACAGCGCACAGGCGACAGCACGCGGGTCGTGGTGGGGACAATGCAGGTCCGACAGGTAGACGGCACGCTCAGCGGTCGCCGCCGTTCGCCAGCCTTCTACGGTCGCCCCGTTGCCCATTCTTTGCCCCTGTAGTGACACAGGAGACGCGCAACGGGTCGGGGTGCTGGTAGCGCACCCCCGTTTTTCGGTACCTTCCAAAAGGGCGGCGATGAGTGACCCTTGCCACTTGTACCGCGCCGCGCGCCAAGGCTCGAATTCGCCACGACAGGCACGGGTGCGAAGGTCGTCATAGTCGAGCCCCGACAACCGGGAGACTTCGCTCAGGGTGATATGCCCCATACCTTACTTCCCTTCCCCTGCCGGGGACGTTGTGGCATCCGCCTCAGGTTGTGCGGCTTTTTCCGTCGCGGCGAGGATAGCGGTCGCGACCCCCGCGAGCGCCGACGTTGAGGCCGTGTGTAAACTAATCGGACGCCCGGCTTGTGTGTCCGAGACGATCTGTGCGGCAGCCCCGCCTGCCGCGCCGAAGAGAAGCATCTTGAAGAACCGGGCAAGGATTCTCGATTGCCGGTCGCTGAGCTTGAAACTAATCATTTGCCTATACCTCGTTCCGGTGCGATTTTCTCGCAGTAGTACCGCCATGCGCCGGCGGTAAAGGTGTCGCGCTTGCCGCAGGTGAGGCACTGGCAAACGACGTGATAGGTACCGGCGTCGGCGATCTTCCGCCAGCGCAGGTGTGAACAGAGAACGGCCCCGGCCATGCGTTACCACCCCTCGCAGGTATCCGAGACGGCGGGCTGTAACTGGACGTGAGGACCATCAGGGTAACTGCCGTGCGGGCCGGTGAAGTACACACGGTCAAGGTCGTGTGCAGTCGCCGACGAGGTGAGAAGGTCTGTCCACGAGCGACCTTCCTTCCCGAGTAGGGCTTCCCATGTCGGTTGCCACGTGCCACCCCGGAAGACGAACGGGATGATGTCTACCGCCCTCCCGACGAGGTGTTGACTGTGCAAGGTCTTACTCACTCCCTGCGCGACGAGTTGCACCTGCCGGGCGTAACTTCTCCCCGTTTCGAAGACGCGGAATTGTACGGCCTTCGGGTCGAAGTGACCCTGTACGTCGGCGAGGAGGGCGGGAACCTTTGCCCGTAAGACCGGGTGAAGATACGCAAGGTCGTCGCATCGGGTGAGTTTCGTCCACTTCTTCATAGTCTTGCCTCGTTACGGTTTCAATACGTGGGGGAGGTGTGTCGCGATGTAGTACAGGGCCGCGAGCCCTTGTACGACGACCGACGACCCGAGGAACCATTTGACCAGGGAGAGAACACCCGCCGCCTTGTCCCGGTCGCTTTTCAGGCCGGTTACGTCACGTCTCAGGTCGGCGATTCCGCCCCCTTGTATGCAGTGTGCGGGGTCAGGGTGTGCGAGGGTTGCGGCAAGGTCAGCGACTTTGGAAACCATCTCACTGATCTGCCGCCCGGTCTCTTTTTGGGCATCGACTAAGGCGACAACCGCTTCGTGGAGGGAGGTTGTCTGTTCTTCAACGCGCGCAAGGCGCTCGCTCGTCTCGTTAGCCATCTGAGGGGTACCGTCCGTGTCGGAAGATGGTTATGCTATAGAGGGGACCACCGTCGGGCGGGAATGAAACCCCGCCCTTCGGCTGCGTGTTATTCAGATACTTTGGGTCAATTATCCAGTGATGGCTTTTCGCTCGCTTCTCAGCGTCGCCTTGTTCTCTATAATATGCGTTCGACGCTTCGCCACATCGGATTCAGGGTCATGCGTGATGCCTTGAATCATGTCCTCGATAACGCGGGCGGGGTTGAGTTCAATGTCAAGTTGAGCGAGTGCAAGGTCAATCGCTCGCACGCGTTGCTGCTGTTCAAGTGTCATGGCTATGCCCCCCACATATAAAACACGTCCATGTCTGGCGTATCGCCGACCGGCGAGTTCGCAAAGTCACCCACAAAGACAAGGTGGAACGGGGTATTGTCCACCGCGCCAAGCGTGGAGGTGTTGATCTCCACGGTGCCGACAACGGGATTCGGCCCGGTGTTGGGGTGTGAGATAGTGATGGTACCGGCATCCGACAACGCGCCCCAAAACGTTTGACGCGACCCGGTAAAGTATGGTACGACCGGAGGCCCAGACGACGGCATACTGCCATAGTGGAAATTCGTCGTATCGTAGGTCTTCAACAGTGTCCCGGTCGGACTGTACTTTTCCAATAGCGAGCTTTGCGACATACCGTTCGCACGCAGAATCAACAGGTTACCCGCGTCGTCAACGGAAACGCCCGTCCGCCCATCGGAATAGAAGCTGGTGAGGGTGAAGTTCATCAGACTCATGCCATTCGACGCGTCGGATACTTGCAGGACTTGTGCGGAATTGCTGGCGTACATGTAATCGAGCCAGTAGATTTTCGTGCCATCCGGCGAGAAGGTAGCAGCGGGCATATATCGCATGTCGCTGTTGAAGTAGCCACACAGCGTCGCCAGCGTCGCCGGGTTGAAGGTCGTCATGGTGAACGAATACGTCGCACCGGCAAGGAGCTTCGTGTTATCCGGCGAGATAGCCAAGGGCGGGTACATCCCCGAATACCACGGGTTCGTATACGAGGAAATTTGCGTGAAGGTCATCGTTGCTACATCTACGCGTACAACCTCGTGCGGGTAGTAATTGGTATCCGTGATAAACCGTTGCACAAAGACCTTCGCGCCGTCCGGTGACCAGACCATGCGCCCATACGTCGTCACCGTCTGGAACATGAGCGTCGGCCCAGCGAGCTTAGTCCCGGTCGCCGCGTCGAAAAGGGACAGGTGATTGCAGCCCACATACGCGAGCTTCCCGTCATCAGGAGAGAGCGCAATGATCGCCGCACTTTGATAGGTGTATCCGCTCGGTATTTCCGGGCGTACCGTCCAGACGGACGCACCCGTAGCCGTGTTGACGCACTTTATCACAGCCGGGCTATATTCACTGCCACCTTCCTGATCGAGGAAATAAAGGCGTGATCCGTCCGAAGATACCGCTAACGGCTGGCCGTAATTCAGTAGGCTGGTCGGTTGGAATTCGTGAAGTATGCTCCCGTCACCGTTGGCGTCGAACATACGCACAACCCACTTCGGAATCGACGGATTGTAGCCGGGCAGAAACACGTACTTATTGATGTTCGACACGGCGGGTGCAAGGGGAAGACGCGCCTTCACTTTGCGTACCGAATTCGCCGCGCCGCCCGGTACCGTCTTCGCACGTGACACGACGGCGACTTTTAGCTTGGACGCACCCGGATTCGCCAATAACGGCGCAATCTGGTACGCCACATCCGTATCGCCGCGTAGAAGGAACCCACCCACAGACGGCCCTCCCAGGACAGGGGTCGCCGCCGTGACACCGGACACGTCCGACGCGGACAGCATTTCTGCGCGCTGCCACACATTGAGACCGCCGGCGCCGCTTCCCCCACCCGTCCCTGCCGGGCCGGTCGGGCCTTGCGCCCCTGTCGGCCCCACCTGCCACCCGATAGGGGCGCGAAGGTCTGTCGTTATTGCAGGATTGATCGCGTGCGCTTGCCGTAAAGTGTCGTACAGCGGGGTACCAGGGAAGACCAAGTCGGGGTAGTCGTTGAAGCTATACACCCCTAAGAAAATCTCATTCCCGAGCGTCGTTGCACAGATACGGTACGCGTCATCGTATAGGCCGTCGGGAACCGTGACCGTCGCCGTTGTGGGGCGAAAGAGAATGCGCTGACCTGCCGCAAGGTATCCGGCGCTGAGGGTCAGACTGAGACCGGTACAGGAGAGAATCGCAAAGTCTCCCGACCGTTCATACGAAGCGCCCGGTAAACCGGTCGGGCCACCTGCGCCCGTCGGGCCGGGGTCGCCGTCACTCCCGCGCGGGCCGGTCGAACCGGTTGCCCCTGCGGGTCCGGTGTCACCTTGCGCGCCGCGCGGTCCCGTTGCGCCAGTCGCCCCGGTCGGGCCGGTAAGGCCCTGAAGGCCGGTAGGGCCTATAGGCCCCTCAGGCCCGGTTGCCCCGGTTGCGCCGGCTGTACCACCACCGCCACCTGTCAGCCCCGTGATGGTGAGACCGACCGTAATCGTGCGCGTGAGCGTACCGAACCCCGGCGCGCCCCATTGCACTGTGCCGAGGGTCAACCGGTCGGCATACGCGAAGGTGCTCGGGGTGAGCGCGCCTGTGTCCTGCACTTGCAAAAAATAGGTACCGCCCGGCAACCCTGCAAAGTGAAACGACCCGTCATGTCGGACGGCCTTCCCGTTCACCAGCACGTCAAGGCCGATCACATCGACCGTCTGCCATGCGTCATGCAGGGTGAGTGTGGGCAATGTGTATGCGCCCGTAGTCAGCCGGTCGCGCGTTTCGAATTCGGCTTGTGCCAGGGCGGGGAATGCGTTGATCTTTGTCAAGGCGTCGGGGGCAGACGTGCCTGCGGCGAGCAGGTCCGTAGAGGTATAGAGTGCATCGGTGCTCATCTGCGGAAAGCCTTTCACACGAAGACGCCGACCTGGTAGGAGTCGGCGAGGGCGTGGTCTCATTCGGGACGGGGAGGGTTAGAAGGTGAGGTCGGGGTCGTCGAAACCGTCGGCGCCTGCAATCCAATAGCGGACGCCCGAGCCGTCACCAGGGGCAAGGGAGACACCCGCGCCGGGCGGGGTTCCGGTGTTGCCGGGCGACGGATGGCGGGTCGTGGTGGTGTTATCGTTGCCGCCGCGCGCCTTGCGTACCGCCTCGGACATTAACGCGAGGTAGCCTTCGAATTCACGCATTACCGTAACTCCTGGGCAGAGACCGCCGTCGAAACCCACCCGCGCGTGACCGTGACCGTCGATTCGACCACTTCGACCCTGCGGGTGCCGTAGTCGGCTTTCGGGGAGGAGACGCTGAGCACGTCGCCGGGGGTAAGGGTGTGACCGTTGAGAAGGATTAACTCGTCGCGGTAGGGGGCGGGCTTTGCCGCCTGCATCTCACGCAGGGCCACGGTCGAAAGTTGCTCGGGTGTGACGGCATTCCCATCACTTTTTGAAACACTGACCCGGTACCCCGTCTGAAAAAAGAGCGGGTCACTTTCAAGGTGGGCATACACCGTGTCGCCGCTATCGACCGTCCCCATCGCCCAAAAGTCATTCCCAACCCCCGAGGTGTCATCAAGGCGGTTCAGGGAGATTATCGAGTGCCGAGGGCTTGCGTCTTCCGCGTCGTAACTGGCGACGGATTCCGTGCTCTTCTTTCGGATCTGAAACGACGGGGCGTTGTCAGGGAAGGCAAACCGCGCGACCATATCGCCCCCGGTATAGGCGAGGACTTCCCGCAGGGTGTCGAGTCCCTTTGCGCTGAATTGCGCTTGCCAGGGCGGGGAATCCCACCCGTGCTCAGGCGACTGTAAGACGGTGTGACAAGGGTCGATGATCTGTGTATACGTCGGGGAAATACCGGCAAACCCCGCGCGCAAGAGAAAGCCGTATGTCGCGCTGAAACCGGCGACACACGGGCTGAACCGTATTTCGCCCGCCCCCGTGTGCGACAGGTCTATCGCGACGAGAGACGAGGCGCCTAAGGCGTGCTCATTCTTATAGCCGCGTACATCGACAATGCCCCACCAATAGAGAATTACCGGGTCGCCGCCGTCTTCGTAATCCACGGCAACAGCGAAACGGAGAACGACTTGCCCCGCGTCAAGGTCGGCACTTTGCAGAGCAGTAAGGAGGGTGTCGCCGTTGTTGTTGAGTTCAAGGGTGAGGGTGTCGCCGAAGGGGTCTTGTGTCCGACGCAGGCTCGCGCTGGTGACGTACTCGGTCACATCAAGGGCCGTCGGGGCAGTGTCCGGGGTCGTATATTCCGGGTAGTACCACCCTTGCCAGTAGGAGAGAAACGGCGAGTGGGACGGGTCGGACGCAGGCGCCGACAGGCGCAGGCGATACCGGGAACTCGTCGCCGTTTCGTCAAACTGCTCGACAGACACCGTGCCTTCGCCCGGCCCGCCGAACGGGTCAACAAGGCCGGGGTCTTGCGGGTCGGTAATCTGTGCCCACTTGCGGGGGTACGTCGCACAGTAGAACGGCTTCCCTTGGTAATCCCACCAACGCGGAAGGACAGGCGTCTCGATAGTGCCGGACGCGGGGAAGGTAAGCGGTGACAGGTTGAAGCCCCACACCCCGCCCGTGCTGGCAACGGTGAAGGGGGCGGAAACCAAGGCGCCTGTTCCTGTGACCGTCCAGAGCCCGCCAAGGGCCGGGGAGGTGATATAGAGGTCGTCGCCCAGGTTGAAGATTTCGAGGCGCAAGGAGGTTGCTTCGACGTACTGTTGCCGGGCGCTGTCGGGAATATCCTGCCGGGCAAACTCTACACCGTTGCGGTAGAGTATCGCCGGGCCATACGACGGAAACCCTTGCACGACAAGCGACCACTCCCGCCCGAACGACAAGGCGTAGACGGCTTGTACCGTCTGCCCCTGCGGGTATGGGTACCGCTCGATATTCCAGACAAGGAGAGGGCGCGCGGGAAGTAAGTACCGGCTGGTGACGGTTGCGGTGTCGTCGGGGGTGCTATTCAGGTGCCAGAGGTGGACGCGTTTGCCTTCGGCAGGCGCCGCCGTGAACTTGTCGAGGTCGCCGGTAAAATCGCCTTTGACCATGTCGGCGCCTTTGTAGAAGGCTTCCCATTCCGGCGCGAGCAGTACGAGCCCGTTATCGGTGCGATACGCGCCGTCTACCGCACAGCCTTTCCATGTTTGCGGGTCGCCCAAATGCTGCTGTACGACCATACCGGTCCGGTCGCGGCGTTGCAGACTGAGGGCGGTGATCGGAAGAACTTCGACACTAAAAGAAGTGAGCATTTTAGAGGGTGTCCTGCCACGCGCGGGCGTCCTGATCGTGTGAGTATTTCCGGGTCGGCGGGTTGAGTGCGTCTTTCATCGTGACGATGAGTGTCCCGTCGGAGAGTTGGTCAATGTCAACAGACCGCGCGCCGTTGTCGGCACAGTCGAAGGCGGCGAACGGGTCTCCCCCACTGATCGCGAGCCACACCTGCGCCGCCGTGTCGCCGTCTTCTGCCTGCCACCACACTTCGACGTACCGGTCGCCGCCCTTAAATCGCTTTACGTGAGCCATAGTGTGAAGGTCTCGCCGTGGTCAGGTGACAGGTAGCGAACAGGGCCGGGGCCGTTGAGAGAGACGGCGACCGATCCGTCGGCGGTGAGAAACACGCCCGGGTCCGTGCCCACGGCAATGATCGTCGTCACCTGCCACGGCCCCGAGCCTTGCGCGCGATAGTACGTGACCATGCCGTCGGCGTCTTCGGCAACGGCATGAAGGAACCCGGTACGCGGGTCGTAGAGGGTCGAAAGGCGGTCGGCAAGGTCGCCGTCATCGGGCGGGGTGACTTTGCCAGAGGGTAGCCAGTTTTGGTCTAACACGAACACCTCCGAGGTGGTCGTGCTATAGCTGAGGTCAAGGGGTCGGTATATACGCCCGTTACGGTATGCTTGTTCAATCCACGGGGATTCTCCCCAGCCGGCGACAAATGCCCCGCCCTCCGCGAATCGCTCTATAGCCCAAAAGGAACGGCGCACGAAGTCTGAAGGAACACCGGTATAGGCTAAATGCTCCCAATTGTCTAGCGAGTCATAGCGGCGACGTGTGAGGGTGACCACGCCCCCGCTGGGGTGGGCAATTGTGCGGCGAAACTCCCGTGATAAAGCGGCGCGATCTCCTGGTAACGTACCGAGTGGCAGGCTGTAGAAGGTCGTGGGCGTCCATGCCGGGGAAGCGGTGAAGGCATCGACCCACCCCTCGTTAATCACCAGGGCGCGCGTGCCGTCGGGATAGGACACGTAGCGTTGACCGTTGCTCAAATAGAACGGCAAATCCGGCCAGCCCGCCCACGGTAGAGGGGTACCGCCTTCCCACGGCGGAGGTGAGAATGGAAACCCGGTGAACACCCATGACCATGCCGGGGTGAAGGTGTCAGGGTCATACGGCACAGGGAGCGGGTTACCTTCTAAAAAGCCCATATCGCTTCTAAAGCCACGCATCACCCATAGCAGGTTATTTGCCGGGTCATAAACGGGGCGCGTGTAATAACCAAGGTATCCCTCGCGCGGGTCATCCTCAACCGTGCTTATGCCGATACGGTGACGGTACCAATTCACCTCTCCCCACGGGTTGAAGCTGGCAATGGTACTCGCAAGCTCTCCTCCGCTCACATCGCTAAGACCTTGACCGGTCACAATCACGTTTCCGGCCCCGTCACAGCACATTTCGATGTCGAAGTTATCCAGCGGAAAACCGTCGTCGGTATCGTACTGATATGAACCGCCGTAATCAGACACTGGATAGGAATTGCCGCCGTAACGGAAGGGCCATATAGTGCCGTGGTACTCTACACTCTCACGTGTCTCTGACCACGTTTCAGGCACAGAGACAAGCCACGAATTCAACAAGTTCCCGCGAAGGTCGTAGACACGCATCATTGGCGCGAGGTGTAAGATGTACCGGTTTTCAACCGTACCGCCCCCTTCAAGGGTAACCGTGCTGGTGTCTTCCACGTAGTCGAGGACGAAGACGCGGTTATGGGCGGCGTCAACGGCCAGGCGGGTCGCGTAGGGGCTCGGGAGCGTCCACTTGCGGCGATATGCGCCGGTATCACTAAACACTTCCACGCGGGTGTACGGGGTCATGGGGTTCGGGACGGTTACGGTATGGGCTGTCATGTTTACGAGAGCCCTCTCTTGACGGCGCGACTCAGGTCTAATTGCGCTTGCCTGCCCCAGGCGGTAAACTGCCCGTTGATGTCGATACCATCGGCCTTGACCGTGACGATCATGCCACCGGGAGAGGTTGTCGCCCCACCCGTCACGTTGAGACGTTGTGCGATTTCGAATCCCCGCTGTACATCTTTATTCGAAAGAAACGAACTCCCGAATATGTCCGAATAAAGCTGCTTCATGCGGTCAAGGGAGTCGGTAATCGCCTTCTGCCGGTCAAGTTTGGCTTGTTCGGCGCGCTTCTCTGCCTCTTCCCGTGCCTTCGTGGCATCGGTGAGAGACTTCTGCCGGTCTTCAACGGTTTTCAGGTTTTTCGCGACACGCTGGACGCGTTCGTCCTGTGCCGACGCGCCGGATTCAAGGAGGGCGTCAAGGGCGTGCTGGTAGAGGCGGGCCTTTTCGGCGTTTTCGTCGAACCTGTCTCCTAAAACCGCCTCTTTTTGCGCCACGACTCCGAGGGACTTGTCGAGGTCGCCCATGATGTCTTTTTCGGGCTTCGTGTCGGGAGTGTTGCCTGTGTCGGGGGTGTTACCCTGCGGGGTGTCCTTTGTCAGGGCGCGAACAATCCACCGGGCTTTGTCGCCGGGTCGTAGCTTCGTGAGGTTATTCCCCGAGAGTTTCAGGGTCTTATTGCGATACTCGTTGGCGACTTCCTGTGCCTTCTGCCACGTTAAGCCGTTCTCTTTCGCCGCCTTCATAGCCGCGTTTGCGTCGGCGCGGTCCTGTTCCTGCTGCGAGTGGACGCCTTCTGCCGCCGCGTCACGTTCGTTCAGAGCGTTGTCGTAATATTCCGCGAGCTTCGACGCCCCATAGACGACGGCTGCGCCGATAGCCAGCGCTCCCACCGTCCCCATTGCTAGCGCCTTCGCCGCCGCGAGCCCACGGTACGCAAGGGCAGTCACGTTTGCCGCCGTCGCCTCACTGCCAAGGGTGATGGCCTCCGCCCCTTCCGCGACGGTGCTGGTACCCGTGACACCTTCTTCGACGATCTTCGCCGTAGTGAGGACCTTGTATGCGTTGGCGACTTGCCCGATGACTGTAAAGAGCTTCAATGACCCACCGACGACCAGGGCGGTCGCGCTGCCCCACAGAAGCATTTTCGCGAGGCTGTTTTGCTGCGCCGGGGTCAGTTTATTCAGGCGGTCGGTCAGCCCGGATAACCACGCGGCGAGGGCTTTCATTTCGGGGAGAAGGGCGTTTCCTAAGGCGACGCTCGCATTAAACGCCTTCGTTTGAAGGTTCGTAATCTGCCCGTTCAGGGTTGCCATCTGGTCAGCCATCGCCCCCGCATAGTGCGATTCCATACCCTTCAGCAGGGCGGGGATGACGACGTTTGCGGCGAGTTCACCCTTTTTCGAAAGCTCTTGCACTTCCTCAACGGTTTTGTGTAACTGTTCGGCGAGAATCCGCCACGACGGAATACCGGCAAGGGCTAATTCACGCATCTCGCGCGCGTCCACTTTGCCCATTTGATTAATTTGCCCGATTGCCATTATCACGCGTTCGAGCACGTCTGACCCGCCCCCAAGGGCGCTGACAGCGTCGCCGATAGAAGTCATTGTCGGAATGACTTGCTTCGCGTCGAATCCAAGCGCGAGCAACAGGCGAGAATATTTCGACAGGTCTTCGAAGTTAAACGGCGTCTTCGGTTCGAAATTTCTCAAGTCGTTCATAAAGGCGGTCGCCGCCTCTTTCGACCCGAGAAGGGTCTTCATTGCCATACTCGTTTGTTCGAAACTTGCCGCCGTCTTCACGAGGTACCCGGTCGCGACGGCCCCTGCCGCACCGATTGCGAGAAGGCCGTTGGCGACTTCGTTCGTATACCGAGACAAGGCGCCGAATTGTCCGCGCCACCGCTTCTCTGTGCGGTCTACCATCGCGTTTGCGCGAATCAACGCCTCATCGAGTTTCGAGGTGTCGCCGCTAATCTCGACATAGAGCTTTCGAATTTTTCCGTTGCCTGCCATCGGCGTTACCCCATCGTATCGCGTGCGATAGTCGAGTTGATCTCGGTTGCAATGTCGCCGTCTGCCGCGTCAAATTCTTCGTCTGCCGCCGGGCGAAGGTGAGGCTTGGCTTCCTGATCGTAGGTACCAAACTCTGTGAAATGTGCTCGCCAGAGGTTTGTCCCGGCCCGACCGACGATAGCGCCGCCCTGGTCTATGAAGGTCTCTGAGGTGTAACCCTCGCTAAGCTCTTTGGTCGCGCCTTTAGGGGCTCGCTGCTTCGCGCCGGTGGCGACACGTTTCACGACCTTACTGAGGGCTTTTCGCACGTCCTGTCGTATATGGCCGTAGAGGGCGGACGTGTCTATGCCGATGGAACGAATCCCGGCGTTAATCATGCGGGTTCCCTCGTGCGCGCAAGGCGTTTTCTGCCGCGCGCATACCGTCTGCTGCCTTGACGAGGTCGCGTTTAGTGAGGCGTTTGGGTTTGGGCGGGTGGAGAAGGTCGGTCGCTGTGACGGGCGTTTTCAGGTTGCCGGTCACGTTCATTAAGAGGGCCGTCTGCCACGCGGTACGCTGCCACGCCTCTTCGGAACGGGCGTTATAGGCGTGCAGTTCGGCAACGAGTTCGGGGAAAGACAAAGACCAAAGACGCGCCCCGAGCCCTGCGGTAAAGGCTTCAGTCAACGCCTCGCGCCACGACCAGGGCTTTACACGGCCCCGTCGGCGAGGTTTTCCGGCTCGGTCTTTTCGGGAAAAAAATTGAACGTGTTCCCGACGAGTTCAGTGAAGAGGCGCGTGATATACCCCGCCTGCCACTCATCGGCCATACCTCCCGCCCCTGCCGCGCGCAAGACGCCTTGTATCTCGTGAAGAATGGGGGCGGTCGTCGGCAGTGTAAGCAGGTCGCGCAGGCGCTCGATAGTGACCCCTTCGGCGTCCAGTTTGACCAGGGCGTCAACGGTCAGTTTCAAGGTGAGTTCGGCCCCGTCTGTTGTGGTGGCAATGACTTCCCCTCGATAGGGGTTGGCGGTAGACATAGCGGGTTTCTCCAGGGTAAGGCAAAGGGGTATCACCCCGACGGGGAAGCGCCGGGGTGTAGGCGAGGTTAGGCACTCGGGGAGGTAATCGTCATCGCGCCCGCGTCTTCGGCTTCGAGCGACACGTCAACGACGACGGCCTCGCCGTTCTTGTACGTGCTCGATACATCGGACACAAACATCGACACGGAGTAGACGCTCGTATCCGCCACGACACAGGTCACGGCGGTTCCCGCCTGCTGTGCGCTGCGAAGACCGGCAATCGCGGTATCGGAATCCTGTAGGATAAACTGCCCCGAGCCGGACGCGTCGAAGAGCGTAGGCAGACGAATTTCCGCCGTGGCGGCAATCGCTGCCGGTTGCGTTTTCGTACCGAGTTTTGTCGTCAACTTAAAGTCGGGGCAAAACGCGAGCACGGCAACGGAGTCGAGAGAGATAGCGCAGGAAACGCTTTTCTTCATAGCCATAATTACACCTCAGTCAGGGTTATTTCGATTTCAGCCGTACCGTTGAAGACGCCCGGCTGAGGGTCGTCGGAAACATCGATGTTTCCGGGGGAGATAAGTTGGACGGTATAACCCGTCACGGTAAGGGTTGCGCCGGTCAAGGCATGAACCGCCGTACTGAGAAGCCCATAACAAACGGCCTTCCCTTGTGCCCCCGACTTGCCACCACTAAAGGCTTTCAAGTCAAAGGTGACGACGTGTTGCCGCGTGCCGATGGTCTGCCACCCAAGGCGGGCGCGCAAGGCGTCAATGCGAAGATACGGGAACGGGGTTCCTTCGGTGACGGCGTCATAGACCAGGATCGGGGCAAGCGCCGTGGTAAGGGTCGTATATACGGCGGTTTGTACGGCAACGAGAGGCGGGGCGAACTGTAACGGGTTCGGGGGTGTGGTCGTCATAACCTCACCTCTTCAATGTCGAGGATAAGAGCGTCGCGGTCACGGGGAACGGCGCTTTTCACTTCATACGTGACGCCTCGAATGACCGCGCGCATAGTCGGGGTCACGTCTGAACGAACACGAATGAGCACTTCGGCGCGCGAGGCGCTGGCCGGCTGACCGCCGTCCATGATCTGACCGCCTCGGACGCGAAGGAATTGCCCCCACACCGTTGCCACGTCCGACCATGTTTGCGTGTACCCGCCTAGCCCGTCGGGGGTCTGGGTGAGGCTTCGCAAGGTGACTCGCTCGATAAGTTGTCCGGCGCGAATACTCATTACCACGTGACCCGGTGCATATTGAGGAGGATGTCCACGGCATACGGGAGGTCGGTCGTCCGTGCGCCGGTCGTCTCACGGTTGGTGTACCAGTGACCGACGAGGAGAAGTAGGGCTTGCCGTAGGGTGCGAGGAACACTGGTCGCCGCCGTGCCGAACCCTGCCGTATAACACACCTTGACGGTCACGGCTTGTACAGGAAGCGGGTCAATGGTTACGACGGCTTGTGACGGAAAAGCGTTGACGGTATAGGCGGCGTTAATCTCGTACCCGAGGGGGTGGTCAACGTCTCCCGGTAGGGTGTACGTGACCGCCGTCACGGCGACAAGGTACGGAAAAGGGAGGGTGATAGTCGCCGTCGCCGGAAGAGTCAGCGTATACGCCCGTGTGATAAAGGCGCGACCCGTGACCAGCTCTGCATATTCACGCGCCGCCGTGATGAGTCCCCCGATAAGGGTATCTTCGCTCGTGTCGGTCACGCGGAGGTGTGTCTTCGTTTCATCGAGCGTTACCGGCTCGGATGCCGGTTGCGTGGTGACGACGAGTGTCATAACGGGAACCTCTCGGGGTTAGATAGGACGACGGGCGGGGTTTTGCAGAGTGGCGACGGCGCCGAAGACACCGGACGGCGAGGCAGTCTTTGTGAGAGTGAGTCGGAGATACTGCTTTTCCCCCAGGTAACCGATTTCGACAACCTGCGGGGCGGTGGGGGCTTCGGTATAGGCAAGATAGGCGGAAAGGTCCTCTGCCGCGTGCATCCCGACGACCTGTGCGTTCGGTACGGCGGTGGCGTCGGACAAATTGGCCGTGTCGCCGTGTTCAAGTCCGACGGTGAACGCCGCGCCGTCGGCATACGTTGCGGCGCCGACGAGCAGGGCCAGGGTGGCGCCCCCGAACCCCTCACAATCGACAATCTCGCCATTCGCCGTATCGGTATACGTGTCGGGGGCGAGGGCCAGGACGGTTTTCACGTCGCGGCAGGTGTCTTGTTTCACGGGTGGATACCTCTAGCGTAGGCGAGGGTGTGACCCCTCGCCTACGCGTGGTCATGTCGTGTCGGGTGTTACGCCGACGGGTTAGGCGCTCTTCTGCACGAGCTTCTTCACGGCCTCAGGGACCGTCAATCCGCCGTCGATTCGTTCAATCATACGGAGACCTATCTGCCCGTTGCCCGCGTATAGCTCGTTCAAGCGCAGGAGGGTGCGACCGTTGACGCGCTCGCCGATGTAGTAGAAGGAGAAGTCACCAAAGCCGATAGTCACCTTAGACGCGGCGATAGTGTCCATACTGTTGTTGTACATCACGGGGCGCCCGAGGATCGTGTCCGGCTGTCCGACGGCAAGGGACGGTTGCCACAGGAACGTGCCCGCCGTGCTCGCCTTCATCTTGCGGATCACCGAGATGGTCGCATCGTTCATCACCCACGAAGCGTTCCGGCGATATCCGGGCTTCAAGGCGTAGAACAGGTCGATGAGTTCGGTGTCGGCAATCGCGGTCGCGCTGGCGGTCGTGACGCCCGTCTGAGCGGTGGAGGTCCAGCCGGACGGCTTACCGGTGCCGTTGCCGGAAGTGAACGCCAGTTCTTCGGCTGCGGCGAAGCGACGTGCGAACTGTCCGGCGAGATAGGCGTCCAGGTTCGTCGCGTTGTCGGCGAGCAGTTCGTCACTGATCTTCACCAGGGCGGCGAGCTTGTAGGCTTTTAACACCAGGTCGCTAAACGTCTCGTCGCTATCGGTAATCGGATCTCCCTCGCCGATCCACGACGCGGTACCGTCGGAATTGCCGACCGGGATACTCAAGTCGTTTGTCGTGCTCAGGACTGTGGCAAGCTGGCGATAGGGGCAGAACAGGTTCAACTCGGTGACGATTGCCGCGTTAAGCAGGGTCGGCACGAGAAACCCGCCAGCCGCGCCGGTACCAAGACCAAGGGCGCGGGCTTCAGTGACGGCCTCGTAGTCACCAATCACGGCGCGCACGAGCGAACGGGCGGAGAAGGTGTCGGCGGAGGTGTGCGCGGTGGCCCGTTCAACGGCGCTGCGCTGCTCGTCACCCACCGGGGCTACGACCTTGCGGCCTTCGCTGCGCGACAGGTCGGATTCAAGGGCGCTCTGCTTGTTCAACAGGTCAATGCGCTTGCTCAGCTTGTCAACGTCGGCAAGCATTTCGGTGTGGCGCTGCTCGTGGTCGGCAGACCAATCCTGCTCGTGGTCCGTGACCAGTTTGCGGGCTTCAGTGACGAGCGTCGCGCGCTCGTCAATCAACTTCTGTAGCATGGGAATAACTCCTTAAAGGGTGTGTTCGGTGAGGTTTTGGAGGCGTTTCGCTGTCTGAATTCCACACCCGGCAGAGCCGCCAGCAGTGTTGATTTCGTGAGCGTTTGCACTCGCTATCGTCCGGGCAGACACAGAAGTCTGCTGGTACGCGGGAAAGATCACAGGGCTTACATCGAGGAGGGCGTCGAAAGAGACGATTTCGCGCAGGCGTTTGCCGTCAAGGACGCCCCACCGTTCGCCGTCGTCTTCAACGGAGAAGGTGAAGGAGCTTTGCGACACGTCGCCGCGTTGCACGAGGATATAGGCGTCGGACGCGGCGACGGTCGCGGGGAGGTCGGTCTCGTACCAGAGCCCGGCGTCGTCTACCCCAAGGCGCAGGGTCCCGTTGACGGTCCGGCCTAACACCGTGTCGTCGTCGTGGTTCCACAGGCAACGTACATCGGGGCTGGTGGCAAGAACGGCGTCAAACGCGCCGGGGCGAATGACTTCCCAAAAGAGGTCACCTATTAGGGTTGGGGTGTTGAACAGGGCGGCGTATCCGCGAAGGCGTTTCACCCCATCGCCGACTTCTGCCGCGCGGAGTTCGGCGTCAACGTGTCTGCGGTCATGTCGAGTCTCCATCTACTTCCCTCCTGCGGCAAGCTGGCAACGACACCCCGCGTGTAGGGGCGGGTGTAAAAGGTCGTTGGTCGGGGTCAAGGGTGTCTGCCCGTCTGTGTCGGGAGTCACGGGTACGCCGGCCACGGTGAAGGGCTCGTCGAGGGGGAGGGTTTTGCCGTTCATGCTCTGGCAAAGACCACACTCGTCGGCGCCGGTTGCCCATCGCTTTGACGTGATGCCGCAGGCACGCATTGACGCGAGGGCCAGGGCGTTGCCGCATTGTGCGGCTTCGGATCGCGCGGCCTTGTCGGCTACCCCGTCCGCTGCCTGCGTGGTGAAGTGGGTAGAACAGGTGTCGGCAAGGGGCAGGTTATTGGTAAAGGCGCCTTGTAGGGCTTTCCGGGCGTGCAGACAGGTGCGAGTCGCGAGCCCATCACACAGGTCGTCAATCATCCCGGTTACGGCGTCGGGGAGGATGTCTTCGGCGTCGGGAAACGTGCCATAGAGGGCGCGCGCGTAGGTGGTCAGTGTCGGCTTGGCACACCGCGCGACATAGGCCGGGTGTTCGGAATCGAAGTAGTCATTCACCCACGCGGTCAGTCCTGCCGCGTCTGTTGCCGAAGACTTTCCGGCTTGCCGCATCACATCGGCACGTTGGCGTGCCTGTACGCGCGTGAGCACGTCCGAGAAGACCGGCTCGAATGACCGGCACAAGGCGCGCCGGGCGTCTGTGCCATCCGGTGGTGCTATTGCCGCGCGTTGCTCGACAGGGTCGGACGCTTTGCGGCGAAGGCTTCCCGGCTCTGGCGGATTCGGGTCGGCCGTGGAATCCTGCGGGGTACCGAGCGGAACCATATTTAGCGGGGTGAGGTACTGGTCGCCGTTCGGAATCGGGTCCATATCTTCGATTCGGCGGATATCATTCACGCTCAGCCATCCGTTTTGTCTGGCGATTGCGTGGGCTTCGTAGCGGTCTTTCAGGGGCGCCTTAACAAGGTCGGCGTCATAGAATTCGAAGTAGTATTGTGCCTTCTCGGAGGGCTTCAAGAGCTTAAACGCACAATACTGCTGCCAGCGCACCAACCACGGGCGAAGCGTGCCTTGTAGGTAGTCTTGCCCCGAGATTTCGGCGCTTGCCCCACTCGTGCGTTCAGGTACCCCGATTTTATGCGGGGGCATACGGTAGAGGCGGGCGATTTCGAGGGTTTGGTGTTGGCGCTGCTCGATAGGCAGAATGTCCTTCAAATTCGACTGGACGGCGGTGTATTTTAACCCCTCTTCGAGGAGGGCGACACGTTGCGCCTTATCAAGCGAACCGTGCTCGGACGACCAGGAATCTTTCAGGTTCTTCTTCGCCGCATCGGAGAGCTTGCCGGGGTATTCGAGGATGTCCTTTAAGTGTCCGCCGTTGGCATAATAGGCGGAGGCGAAAGTCTCAACGGCGGTGCTTAAACCGAATACGTCGGGGGCCAGTTGCCACGGGGCTTTTCCGACAATATTGTCCGTGACCAGGGCCGGTACATGGAGCACGTCCTCGCGCCGTAACGTAACCATAGCACTGCCGGGGATGGAAACCCGGTAGGCGATGGTATTATCCGGCGCGCGGAACGGAAGGACAAACAGGGCGGGAATGGGCCACAGGGCCGTCACGCTGCCGTATCCGTCGCGCTCTATCTCGGCGTAACTGTTGCCCCACAGCACTTGATCCCATACGCTCAGGTGAAAGAAGGAGAACGCGGGCATTTCGATATTCGGGGAGACCGACAACAGGTTGAAAAGCGGATGTTCGGTCGCACGGGCGTGTTCGTTGCCTTTCCCCCGGCGGTAGAGGTAAAGGGGCAGGGTGGCAATGTCTTCGGCTAACACCCTGGTACAGGCGAAGACCGCCGACAGGGCGGTCACGCTATGGGGAGTGACGTTGACACCGGCCCGGTGTGAGTGCCACCCGCCGCGAAGCGCTTCGACGAGCCACGGCATCGGGTCGGCGACGGTCGAAGGCGGGGTCGTGGCGCGCGGCTCAAATAGGTTGATTCCGAAGAGCTTCATACGTGGTTATCCAAGGAAGGTGATACCGGCAGACTCGTAGACCGACGGGGCGGAGGCGGTGCCGTGACGCGTGGCGCGGTCCAGGCCCATGATTAACGCGACGGCGCCGTCAATGCGCTCGGTCGCCTTTGCCTTGTCGAGTTTGATATTGCCTGCCGCGTCCGAGGTGGTGACGGCGTTGTCGATATTCCAGGAGAGGACGGGGTTGCCGTTGTGAGTGAGGTCACGACCGGCTACGAGCCGTTCAAGCTCTTTGCAGGGCGGCGACATGCTGGCGTATCCCTGCCCAAATTGCACGAGGAAGTTCTCCCCGTGACCCTCGGACAGGCGCGCGGTGATGACTTGCGAGCCCCACCGGTCGAAGGCAATTTCGCGCACGTCGAAGGCGTCGCAGTCTTTTGCGATCTGTGCGAGAATGAACTCGTGGTCGATCACGTCGCCGGGGGTGGCAGTGAGGAAGCTCTCGCGTTGCCATACGTCGTAGGGCACGCGGTCTTTTGCGGCGCGGCGGTGTACGCCCTCACTTGGACAGAAGAAACGAGCGAGTACCTTGTACGGCTCGTTTTCGGCGATAGGTGGAAAGACCAGCACGAACGCGGAAAGGTCGGTCGTGGTCGAAAGGTCCAAGCCTGCGTAACAGGGGCGACCGAGAAGGTCCTCTTCGGTGTAGTCGGCGTAGCAAGCCGCCCACGCGGCGGGGTCAAGCCATCGGGAAACGCTCTGAGTCCAGATTCCGAAGTGAAGACGCTTCGTGTTATTCTGCGAGGCGGGCTTTTCGTAGCTTTCCCGCACGATGTCGGCGAGGGCGTCACGGGTGATACTCACTCCGAGATTCGGGTTGGCCTTCGTCCAGGTCGCTTCGTCACACCAATCGTCGTCGGCGTCCAGGTCGGGCCAGTCGTACTTCTGATCTAACCCATAGACGACGCCGAAGAAGGCGTCGTCAAAAATCTGCTGTGTGAGAATCTTCCGCGTATAATCGCGTTGCTCCCAACAAATCGAGTGACGATCAAACCCGCTCGTGGTAATCATCGCCATTAACGGCTGAGTACGCGCGATACCGGACCCGGCGAATACGTCGTAGATTTCGCGGTTCGGGTGACGGTGTAATTCGTCGATTGAAACGAACGACACATTCTTCCCGTCAAGCGTGTTAGCCTCTGACGAGACCGGGTAGAAGTTTGAGAACGTCTTCACGACGGAAAGGTTGTTCTGCCGCACGTCTACGCGCTTTTTAAGAAGCGGCGACTTTAAGACGAACTTCCGCGCCGAATCCCACACCTCTTTTGCTTGCACGCGTCCCGTCGCCGCAGACACGACATTTGCCGATGGTTCGTGGTCGGCTAACAGGTGATACAGACCGAGCCCGCCTAGCCACGTACTTTTGCCGTTCTTCTTTGAGATTTCGCAATACGCTTTGCGAAACCGGCGCGAGCCGTCTTCTCGCTTAAACCCGTACAAGTTCCATTGTATAAACTGTTGGTACGGCGCGAGAATGAACGGCTTACCGGACCACGCCCCGTCGGTCAGTCGAAGAAACCTAAAAAAGTCTATCGTTCGTTGTGCGGCGGCCCGGTCGAAGGTGATACCGCGTTCGTGTCCCGTTTCCCTATCGCGATAATAGCGGTCAACGGCAAGTTTGACGTACCGGCTCGCGACGAGCTTTCCGCTTCGAATATCGGCGGCGTACTGTTCGGCAGGGTGTAAAGATATTTTAGTCATCGGCGTTGAGGAAGGCGTCGAATTCCTCATCTTGGTTCCCTGTTTTCTTCGGTGCAACCGTCAACCGAGTACGTGACGCGGGGGTGAGTCCGAACTCAGAGAGGAACTTGCACATATTCGCGAGGGACTTATTTGCGATACTCACGTATGGGGATTGGATCGGAATCTTATTCGGTGTCATCACGAGAAGACCGTGTTCGCGGATTTTAGCTTGCGCTTCCACCCACATAGCGAAGCTCTCGCAATACGCCCCTAAAGCGGTGATGTCGGCTTCTGTGAGAAGTTGCGATTCGACGAGTATCGGCACCACGCGGCGCCATTCTTTCCGCGCGACGGTCGAGAGGTGTTTCGGCGGTTCAAAGGTCTTGAACTCCGGGGGCTGGGGCTCGTGCTCGGGGAGAGGTCGCCTGCCGGGGTTTCCTCGCAGCACTTTCAACGCGGTTGGGGTTGGTTTTCGGCCTGCCATACAGGGACCTCTAAAATGGAGCGCCGGGGTCGGAATTGCACCGCCCCTTTCCCGTGGAAACGGGATGTACCGCGACTATACGACCGGCGCGCGTTTCGGATAGGGCTTGGCGAGTGTGGCGATCTGCGCTCGCATCTTGTCGTCGAGAGGGTAGAGGTACGTGTGCTTCCACGTCGTCGGTTCCCATGCCGCGCGACTCCCGGTAATGGCCGTGATTCGCTCAGGGGACGCGGTGCCGTATAGGCTTGACGCGGTGCGCTTGTGCATTGATATGCCACCGACGAGCAGGGCCGCCTGTGCCGTTGAGGGGCCGGCGTATGTCCATCCGGTCGCTTGGTATATGCCGCCGTGATGCTGCTGCTTCGGGTCTGCATAACTGACAATGAGCCGCAAGCCGGGGCTCTGCTTTTTCAGCAGGCGCAAGGCGACGGCGAGGATACGGCTGACGTGGGCTTCGTGTTTCCACAAGGCGACCCGAACAAGCTCGCATACTTCCGTCTGTGCTAGCCCGTAGGGGGTGCCGGCATGATTATTTCCGCCGCGTCCGAAGATCACGGCCCCGATAAACTGCTCATCTTCCCAAACACCAACTTTGACGAGCTTCCCGGCAGGCATCTTGTGGGAATAGTGCCAATGGAGGACGGCGTACTCAGCGGCTTTATGATCGCACCAATCGAGGCGGAGGGTCATGGGGTGAACTCTTTCCCACAGTGGGGGCAGGTGAGGGGTTTCTTTTTGTCGAGCCGCCCTTGCGAGTCTTCGCCGGACGGCGGGAAGTTGGGCGGGGCGACGGTGCTCATCAAGGCGTCAATCTCTTGTTCATCCCAGCAGTCGGCGAGGTCGATTCCGCCGTTGAGGTCGGCGGCGATCACTTCGGGATTCCACGCGGCGAGTTCGGCTGTCCGGTTGTCGAGATACGCGAGCCGCTTCTTCTGTGCGGGAGTGAGCCCGGTACGCTGGACGGCGACGAGGGTATCACCTTCGACCTGCACGACGAGGACGCGATCAATGCCGGCCCCTGCTGCTGCCTGTACTGTGCCGTTGCCAGCCAGGACGACATTGTCTTCGTCAATCACGATAGACCTGGCCGCGCCAAGTTCCTGCAAAGAGGTAGTCAGAAGATCGCTGCCGCGCGGGGTGCGCTTGCGGGCGTTTTTCTTATCAGGTTTCAAGTCTTTTAAGTGTTTGAGCTGGTCGGCCATGGTGTTGTACCCCGTATAGTCTGAAACGCGCCGATGCGTATGAAGCTCCCCCGCCGGCCCCTAGACTCGGTTTTGATACAAAACGACACCCCCTACCCCGATACATAAGTGAGATAATCAGGTCTGTCTTTTTGTATCAAAACCGTGTGACTTTTCGTGACACGTTTTGCACAGGGAACGCAGGTTATTCCATACAAGGCGGAGGTCGGGGCGTTGGTCTATCGGCTGGACGTGATGCACCAGGGCGGTCAGGGTGACACGCCCGGCGGCTTCGCACGCTTCACAGAGCGGGTGCTGCGCGCGGTATGCGTTGCGAAGACGTTCCCACGCGTTGTCGTACCCGCGCGCGCGGGAGGAAAGTCGCGGGGTATCGGTCTTATAGGTGGGTCGGGCGTGGTCTTCGCAGTAACTTCCGCGAGTGAGCTTAGGACAGCCGGGCGCGTTACACGGTTTCTTCGGCTTCATCGGCATAAGGCTCTTCCTCCTGCCCCTCGTCGTCGTCTTCGAGAAGCGCATCGAGGAGGGAGGGAAGCCGTTTATAGAAGTAGCGGAGTTGATCTTCGGTTATTTCGTATGTAGACATAGTTCAGGCAAAGGGGGCGGGCGGCCCAGGTGGAGGTAACGAACCTGAGCCGCCCTGCGAGGGAGTGTGTATTCAGTTTTCGACACTACCATCATACCACTAATCCACCCTTTTTTTGTTGCGTGTGCGTTGCGTTCTTGTTGCATAGATTCAGGCGAAGACTTCAACGCGGATATGGGGGCGTTTCCGTCGCGGGGTCACCCACGGTGCAAGACCGAGAGCGACGGCGAACGCGTCGTGTGCTGCGTCGATCCTGCGCCCGATAGTCGAGGCGTCAGCGTACAGTTCCGCGCCTATCTCTCGCAACGTCTGGTCATCACGATACCGACGCTCTAAGAGGTCGCGGGTTTCTGGGGTGAGGCGTCCGAGGGCTTTCGTCACGGGAAACCATTTCGCGAACAGGTCCGAGGCCCTGGTCTCGTACTTTGCGGCCCGCAGGCGCAGACGATCTATCTCACGCAGGATGCCTTTTGCCGTGGCTTCGAAAACCGCATATCCGGTCGCGGTCGGGTCGCCGGGTATCGGGTTACCGGGCCGGCCATATAACGGGGTGAGGCGAGAGACGCCGACCGACGGCAGGCACCCGTCCCCAGTCACGAGGGCCTCAAGGTGGCGCATATGCCGGGTGGTCTCTTCGTAGGCGTTCTGGTCTGCCGTCGCGTCTTTTATCGCGGCATAGTACCCAGTCAAAGTGCTCTGGACATTCACGTGTAGTTGTGTGCTCAAGGTGTTCCTCCAGTTTGTCTTGCAGGGGGCCTAGCGTGCCCGTAGCGCGTCGAAACACTTTCGGGGCGGAAGTTACAGGTCTATATATCCGACACGTCGATTCCGTCCTCTGGCGGCGTCCAGCGCGGCGGTTTGGCGGGCGGGTGTAGGATGGTCTCCCGGCAGTAGGCGGCAATGAGCAGGGCTTCCGCCCGTCCATCGTCCTTGACCCGTTTCAAGGATGATGCGAGGTCGGGGAAGAGGCGCCGGGCAAGGTCGCGGCTGGCGGCTTTCTTGTCCTTCCGTGCTTGTCCGGTGAAGCTGGCGTCTTTCATTTTCGCCGTCCATTGTGCCGGGGTTGCCGTGGTGAACCCCAACCCGCACACGTACAGAGCCCCGAGCAGCACCCCGAAGGACTTCCCGAAGTTGAAGCTGCTCGTCACTCCTTGCTTTGGCATGGCGCCGACATGCTCAAGGCAGACGTGAATATCACGGCGACGGGTGCCTTCATCGAGGAGACGGTCGGCGAGTTCGGCGAGAAGGACGGCGTTGTCGCCCTGAGACGCGCTCAGGTCGTAGACTTCCGGTTTCCGGGTGTCACCTTCATAGAGGATACCCACGGCGCCGGTTTGGCCGGGGTCGATGCCGATAAAGATTTTCATGGCTACCGGCCTCCGGTGTGAGGGGCGCGTCCGAGTTTCACCCGCCCTCGGACGAACGGGTCAAGGGCATTGAGGAGGAGAAGGAGGCACGCGTCGTCGGCGGGTGACCACGTGCCCGCCTTGCGGTTCAGGTGTGCCCACCGTAGCAGGGCCACGCGCAGGCGCGCCGCCGGGCGGTAGGTGTCTACGCCTTCGGCGTGGGTGATCGTCTCCACTCGGAGAGTCGCGCGGTCGAAGATGTCTTCTTTGTTCATGGTGTTTACCTCTCTCTCGGTCGAATCCTATAACTGTTCAAGCCCCTGCGGGAAGGGTTCCGGGCGGTGCGGGCGTAGCACTTGCAGCACTTTACATGACCTCTCTTAGAACCCCCACAGGAAAATCATTCACTATAGTGATAGTGATATATAGGGGAAGGTGTTGGGAGTCACCCCCGAAAGTGCTGCAAGTGCGGCAAGTGCTACGGTTGCCCGAGTAGCTGGTCGTAATCCACCTCACCAGAGGGCGTCGCCTGTACCGACGCGCCCCCACTCGCCGCGCTGCGAACCAGGTACCCCCGCTTGCCACTGTGTGTCATATGTTCGGAGACCGCGCCCCCGAACGCCCCCGACTTGATTAACTGCTTCAATAGGGCGGTACACGAGCGTGAGGAGAAGTGTCTCCCCAAGTCGCGTCCGAGCCCGAGCAGAGCGTCTGTACGACTCACGAAGTACCACACCCCTGCCCCCGACGGATCGTTGTACGGCGTGCCGGTGTACTCCCGCAAGCACTCTAAGACCGCCTGGGCCTCATCCTGATCGGCGTTGTGGTCACCCCGCCGATCAAGGACGGCGTGCAGCACGATATCGGGGTCTTCGGCACACTTCGCCAACACATTGCGCACCCACGACCCCCACCCGGCCTTGACCGTATGGGGCGCCGACGCCTTGGTCGTGAGCCACCACACACAGTCGGCAATGATCTTTGCCCGGTGCTCGGTCACGTAGGCGTGAACCCGTTCCCCCCACGACGGGTCGCCGCCGTGTTCGACGAGCCGTAGGATAACCGACCGGTTCGCTACGTCAACAGTGAGACGGGCCGCGTTGGCGGTGATGAAGAGCGTCGTCGTGTTAGGCCGGTCGCCTTCCCCGACGTACATCTGCCGCCCCCGAAACCGGTCGGTCGTGACCAGGGACTCCACCACCTGACCCCCGATTTCCGTTCGGCAGTTGTCCAGGCGAAGAATCCGCAGGTGACGCACACCGGGGGTCAACAGGCGTTTACTGATTTCGTCGGGCGACACGTGCCGCGTGCTGTCGAGTTGAAGGTCCAGGAGACCTCCCCACACCTCAGAGACGACCCGCGAGATGGTCGTCTTCCCGGACTGTGATTTATCCGCCTCGATGACGAAAGCCGGGCGGGTGCCGTAGTCACCACCCCAACACGGTGTCAACAGGGCCGCCCGTAGAAGTGGGCGGTCAACGGTCTCGTCTTCCAGGTTGTCGAAGAACGCGAGGAGGGTGTCCAGGTGGCGCCCGTCCGGCTCGTACCCCTCCGGCGCCGTCCAGGTGTAGACGTGGCCAGGAAGGGGCGGCACGTGGGGTAACATTTCGACTGACTCGATGCGTTCTGCGCTCGCGAAGACCTTCGAGATAAGTTCCCCCTTCGTGACGAAGGCAAGGGGTGACGGGGTTGTCGAGTCGTCCCCCATTTTCCACGCGACAGGCATAGACTCCCGCACCCATGCGAAGAGGTCGTCGGCGCTGGACAACATACGCGTCGCCCCGGAAGGATGAAGCACGGCCAATAGACCGCCCTCCCCTCCGACCGTACTGCTTCCACCGATCACCTTAGGCCAGCCCTTTCCCAAGGTGAACAGGTCGCGGGCGATTTCCTCCAGACCCCGCGCCGTGTACGTCGGCTTCTTCTCGCCTGAGCCCGTCGTAAAATTCGCGAAGGCCGGGCCGTCGTATACACGCGCACCGGGAAGGGGTGCTATGCTGGCGAACGGGGCGAGTGAACCCGCTGCTCGCATGGATTCCAATACCTCCGCCGCGAAGAGCACAAAATTTTCGATCTTGCGGGAACCGCCACCCACCAACTCAGCCCATTTTTTACGGCCCGCCAGCAGTACCCCGTCGCCCTCGCCGACCAGAGGCTCTCCTATCAGGACCTCCCCTAGAGTCAGGAGTTGCACCCGCAGACGAACCCCCTTACCGTGAATCGTGATATTGTCAAAGCGCAGGTGATGCACCCCTTTTTCAAAGGTCAACACACGGTTTGGCACGTCTGCATACAGAAGGATTCCGTCTTCCGGCACATCGTCGAGGGGTGCGCCCTCGACATCTTCCGTCCAAATATCGAGACTATCTTGGTATAACCAATTCATACGTCTGCCCCCGCCCCTTCTCGCTGTTGCCGTTCCAATGTCAAGTATCGCTGGGCCGCAACGGTGTACGCCCGCCACGCCTCACGCGCCGCGCCGGCGTCACTTCCGTTCAAGGCGGCCCTGGTCGTCACCCACGCCCCGGCTACTCGCTCGCGGGCTTCGACCAGGGCGTCCCCGGTCGAAGCCCACCCTGGGAATAACTTACGCATCTTCTCCCCCTACCCCGTGACAAGCCGGTGTCTGTCGATTACCAGGGCGCGACCGCGCGCCCGTTCTCTACACCGTCGCTCGGTCGCCGACCCGTCGAAGGTTCCGTCGGCGTGCAGAAACACCACGTAACTACAGGCGCACCGCCCCACCTGTAGCCCATCACCTGCCGGGGTAAATGTCCCTACGTCGTGCCCGTGTTTCCTCGCGCACGCGCGCGCGTACTCTTCCGGTGTTTTGCGTTTGCGTGGCATCGCTACACCTCCAAGGCGAAGAGCACGTCAACGTCAATGCCCACGATCTCCGCCGCGCGCTGGCGGGTGAAGAAATCGAAACCTTCAATCGCTACATCTTCCGCCTCGACCTCGATTCCGAGGGCACGCAGGGCAACACACTGGCACCGCAGACGTTCTTCCAGGGCGGTGCGCCGGCGCAGGTTTTCATCAAAGAAGCTAGCGAGGGAGGCACAGTCGGCGCGAAGCTGCTGCCGTCGGTCCTCTTCGTCCAGGCGGACAACACAATCTATGGCACCCTCGCCGTTCAGACGCTCGCGGGCGACCCGTCGCCGCCATGCTCGCGTGCAGAAGGAGAGAAGAGCGTCTTGCTCCTCGGGGGTGAAGGGACACGCCCCGTGTGTGGCGAGGTCCTCACCTTCCCACCCTCGGGGGTACCTGGGGCTCACCAGTTCTACTAAGGCCCTCCACTCGTCTGGACATCGTCGAATCTCGTGGGTGCTGAATAACATAACATCTCCCTTTTGTCGGCTGTGCTCATCGGTACCCGGTCGCCGGTCGGGTAGACGGCAAGGCCGGATGCCCGGCCCCGCCGTTTCGCTTTACGCTTAGCGGTAGAGGTGCGTGAGTACCCCGTCGATGATCTCGCGCAGGTCGTCATTGGTGGCGGCGCTCTTCGCCCCCGCGACGTAGCGTAGGATCGCACCCGTGTACCCAGCACCGCAGAAGGTGACTAGGGTAAATAGGTCGTTCCTCTGTTCTTCGCTGAGCCCGTTCAACAAGCCGACCCCCGCGGCTTCGGCCTGTTCGCGCACGGTGGCGAGGTCGCCCGGGTCCATGTTGTTGTTTGCGAATTCCGTAAGCATAATGTCCAGCATGTTGCCTCCTTCGTCCGGGTCTCCCCGTCGTGTCCCCCGTGCCGGGCTCGGTGTCTCCGGTCAACCCCCTCGCACCCATCGGCCCCTCGCCGTTCGCTTCACCCCCTTGTCCGGCGCCCCGTTGCGCGCCCGTACTATGTATACAATTGAGCCCTAACAGTACCATGGTATCACTATGTACCATGGTACGTTGTGATACGCTATGATACAGTCAAAAACGGCTCGTTGATGAAACGTTTACTTTTCGCCCTCACTACCACCGAACTTGGCCGCCAGCGCCATCCGGTTGACCCGCCAGTCGCCGACCCGCACCGCCGGAATCGTGCCTTCCTTAATACCTGTTAAGCAAGAAGCATAACTTATTTGTAGGAGAGTGGCCGTCTGTGCGACGGTCAGATATTCGGCATCGGCTGGCACGATCACCGTGGCCGGGTGAGGGCCTTTTTGAACAATAATATTATCAAAGACATAGACTTCGCCCGAGTCTTCGTCAATCCACCCGCCGACCGGATGGCCGTTCGCCCCGATGTGTGCGCCGGTCTCGTCTACCTGGACCGCGGTCGCCGTCGCTCGTGTCCTTCGCTGTTTACGCATTGCCTTGCACCTCTACCTATATATATACGTCAAACCCAGGGTGTGCCAACGAGTTATCCGTCAACTATTTTTCGGCAGGCTCGTCCGCCAACGCCGACACGACCTCCCCGATGCCGTCGGCGTCGAAGCCGTAGTATCGCAGGAGCTTCACGAGCTTGGACGTTGATATCTTCCGCTTGCCCCTTTCGATCCTGCAGACCATTGCCGCGCGGTACCCGGTCACGGCCCCGACCTCCTCTAATGTGAGGCCCGCACCGGCCCGCAATTGCCGCAGTATACCGCCCATAACGGCCTACCCTCCCTTTGTGAATACCTCTATATATTAGGCGCGCATTTCCAGAATGTCAAGCACGAAAACGCGGTTTTTGAAAGATATTTCGTAAGTATCTTTCATGGGATTTTTTGGTCGCCGAGGCCGTGCGGTACCGTTGACAGATTGTGTCCTTCCTACCGTATATACATACGTCAAAAGTTGCATGAAAAACGAGTACCGGCGAAACTATTTTTAATATTCTTTTATAGCTCGATAGTGATAAATACGCGAAGGTTGGCGTTTTCACGCAAAAGGGTGCAAAAATTTACGCGCCACAACGGGCTACACGCCGATTTGCGCGACGCGGTATAGGAAACCCCTATCTCTCGGGGTCAGTCGGCGCTACGGGGCTCCCAGGGGCCTTTACGGCGATAGTGAGCGCATATGCACATATTCACTAGTGAGGGGCCGCGCCCCGCCAAACTATTTCGGCGCAGGGGTTGACATGGGTCCTAGTGCGTAGTACATTTAATGCGGCGGCGCGAGGCGTTGCACAATATAGAGGGGGTTAACCGAATGAAGTACACGATCAGGGAGAACGGGAAGACCATCACTGAGAAGATTCCGGGGGCGGTTCAAGAGTTCAAGGGTTCGTGGTATATCCTATTCACGTCCGCAGAAGGTAAACGGGTAAAGCGAGTCGCGCCGGGGGTGGGTAAAGAGGGGGCGGTTAAGGCGTTAAGGGCGGCGAACGAGGCCGTTGCCAAGGGTGAAGAACCGCGTGCCCTACGCGTCAACGCGTCGAACCCCGCCCCCGTGGCGGAAGAAGGGACATTCGCACACCTTTGCACGCGGTTCATTCAGCTTGCCGACGACCTGGAACCCACGACTCGCAGGATGTACGAGCTTACGATCAACAAGCACCTGATCCCTAAGTTCGGCAAGCAGGCCATAGAATCCATCACGACCCTAAACCTTGTCGAGTTTTATAGCGAACTGCGGAATAGAGACGCCAAGCCCCTCAGTCCGAAGACGGTAAAAAACATACATTCCATATTGCTTGCGTTGTTTAAGAACGCGATAGCATGGAAGCTCTGCCCGAGTAACCCGGCGACCGGCGCGAAGATACCGAAGCAAAAGAAACCCACCGTACAGCATACAGACGCCGACGGTCTGAAAAAGGTAATCCAAGCGGCAGACGGCGCAGGCATCTACCGCCTGCCGTTCCTCATTGCCGTGTACACCGGTATGCGACGTGGCGAGATTGCCGGGCTTCAATGGGGGGACTACGACAAAGGAAATCAGACCCTGAAAGTAAGCAGGGCCGTTGCTATCGTGAGCGGACAAGGGCACGTGGTCAAGGGGACGAAGACAGACAGGCACCGTACCGTCGATATCCCCCCCGTGCTGTGTGACGTGCTAGACGCACACCGCGCGGAAGTCACGACGAGGCAGGGCGAAGAGCCGCGTGCCGACGAGTTCGTCTGCACGCGCGACGGGGTGAATCATCTGTCGTTGAAAGAGTTATCAGAGAAGTTCACCGAGTTGTCAAAAGCATCTGAACTCGGCATCACGCTACACGGGCTTCGACATAGCATGGTAACGATGCTTCTCGAAAATGGTGTACCCGACCACGTCGTTGCCGCCCGTACAGGGCATAGCATACACACAATGGAAACGACGTATGCCCACGCGTCCGAGTCCTCGCTGCGAGTGGCCTCCGACACCGTGACACGGCTTCTCGGAGAGGATTAGAGGGCACCGGCAATCAAAATGTACTACTTTTGTACTACACCGACCAACGTAAAACGCCCCCGGAGAGTTACCTCCGAGGGCGTTTTGATCTCAAATATTGGTGCCCGAGACTGGATTTGAACCAGCACCCCCATAACGGGGACCAGGCCCTCAACCTGGCGCGTCTGCCATTTCCGCCACCCGGGCAAGGGGGTCTTATTTTACGGCGTGGCGCACGATGGCTTCCAAATACGCCGAGAGGATCGAGACCACGAAGAAGACAATCGCCGTCCAGGTGGTGATGCGCGTCAACTGGGCATCCAACCCGAACTTGCTGATCTGACTGGTCGCCTGCCCGCCGATGGTGCCCCATCCGCCCATGCCGGCGCCGCTTTGCTCGCTCTTCGTCGTTTGGATCGCGATGATGAAAATCAACACGGCCGCGGCAAGCACCTGAATGATCAGAAACGCTGAACTGGCCACTTTCGTAATTTCCACGGTTTGCTCGTCTCCACTTCGCCGCCATTTGCGGCAGGGCATATACTACCAGAAACAGCCCGCCATCGCAAGAGGTCCGGCGAAAGATTTCCAGGAGGGAAAAGGCCGCCCCGCAGCGAACCGTTTCCTACGGTTGCGTGTCAAACCGCTTAGCTCGCTGCGACAGCGGGCATTCCCGTACCATTCACTGCCGTCGCTATTGCAAAGGAGGAAGACCATGCGCCTGCGCGCCGCCGTTCTGTCGCTCGCCCTGCTGGGGGCCGGCCTTGTCTACGCCGCTCCCCCCGCCAGTCCCCTCGGCCCCACGGGCCTCTTCACCATCCCGACCGCCGACACCCTCGCGCCGGGAGCCGTGAACGTGAATCTTTATGGCTACGAGCGCTCCCTGGGGGAGTCTTACGCCGCCAACTACGGTGCCTTCAAAGGGCTGGAGATTGGGTTCGCCCACATCCGCCAGGTGGAACAGGTGGTGAATCCCGCCGTGAAGACCACCATCGTCAACGCGAAATATGAGTTCCTGGCCCCCGCGGCGATGAAGCCCGGGATCGCCGTCGGCGCGCTGGACATCACGAATTCGGTGAACACCGATGTCTACCTGGTGGCGACGGAAGATATCCCGGTCACCGAGCTGTATGGCATCGACGGCCTCCGCGCCCACCTTGGGCTGGCGGCCGGCGGCAATAAAAACACCGCCGTCCCGCTCAGCGGCTTCTTCGGCGCCGTGGAACTCGACGCGTTCAACATGGCCACCGTCAGCGTAGAGCACGACGGCACCGCCCTCAACGCCGGCCTGCGCCTCGCCCCGCTGCCCGGCCTGTCCGTCAACCTCGGCACCATCCGCAAGCAGCACATCACCACGTACGGCTTGAGCTATACGTATCCGATGTGACGCCGCGCCCCATGCGTCCCGTCGCCGCGGACCCTCCGGTCCGCGGCGACTTTTTTTATTTCCGGCTCCACGCGCGCCGCAGGTCATACCCGAAGGGCAACACGTCGGCGATCTCGCGCAGCAGCGTGCCCGGCACCTGCGCCAGCCGCCCCGAACCGGGCAGCAGACGCGGGAAGACGAAAAGAAGGGCGGCGATGCGCATGAGGAAAGAAATGACGAAGAGCGGCTGGTAGTGCGAGATGCCGGCGGGCAGATGCAGCGCGGCAAGGGTCCAGTCGCCGAGGCTCGCGAGTACCCCGCCCAGCGGCACCCCCAGCATGGTGGCGATACCGACCACCACCAGGTAGGTGGCGTTATATACCGCGTTGCGCTCCCGCGGGAACCCCTTGACTTGCATATAAATGATCGACTGCTCGAAACCCGGCCACACCACGCCGCCGGCGAGGCAGACGATGACGGTGAACACGAGCCACCCCGGGCGCAAGATCATCCAGCCGATGGGCGATACCGCCAGCACCAGCGAACTGGCGAGGAGCACCGGGCGCACACCGAGCCGGTCGACCGCGCGGCCCCAGAAGGGGGAAAAGACCGCCATCGCCACCCAGGGGAGTACGAAGATCAGCACGTTCGTCAGCGTAACGTTCATCCCGAGGCCTTGCTTCGCGATGGGATCCATGCAATAGCGCGCGAGGAAGGAGCCCATGCTGTTGTAGGCGATCCACGCGGTGAAGAGGTAGAGGGTAAAGCCGCGGAAGGTGGCGTCCTTCCAGGGGATGGTGAAGAGTTCCGTTAGCGTCGGGGTCTGCCCGCGTGGACGCTGCAGGTCGCGGATCGGCCAGAAGAGGAAGATATCGGTGGCGCCCATGAGGCCCGCGACGGTGAAGATCAATGCGTAGACCCAGGGTTGATTGGGATGGCTGTCGAGGAAGGCGGACACGACGTAGCTGGTGGCCACCATGGAGATCAACCCCAGGGAGGCGCGCGCCCCGAAGAAGCGCCCGGCCAGCGCGCCCGGCACGATATCGGACATCCACGTCGTCCACCCGGCGCCGCCATAGTTCGCCAACGCCGCGGAAATGAAGATAATGGCCGCCGTGATCCAGACCCGCGCCGACGGGGAGAAGTGGCGCGCGAACAGCGGCACCAGGGCGATCCCCAACCAGAGCAGGCGGTGGATCGACACGAAGATGAGGAAGTTGAGCTTCGTGCGCCCGGTGCGTTCGGTGACATAAGCGCCGAGAAACTGAAAGAGCACCGCCGACGGGCCCGCCGCCATGATGAGGGAGAAGGTCAGGTCGTCGGTATTGAGAAACTTCGTCAGGTAGGAGATGACCGCGGCGCTGCCGATGATGGCCGAGAAGCCCGCGCCGAAGAACCAGGCGATCATAATGTGCCACAGCGCCTGACGCAGCTCGCCGGGGGCGAAGCCCGGGCGTGTGGACGTAGACACCGTCGTTGTATTTTCCATGCGCGCGTGCAACCCCTTGCGTATCGCCCTCCTCCTTCAACAGGAGGGGGGCATTCCCTGCCGCGGTGGCAAAAAATCGGGCAAAATGGCCACGACGATTTTCTGCCCCCGTCGCGCGTGTCCTAAAAATTTTGCCGCACCCCCTTGTGGGAATCCGCAGGATATGGTATAAGATGATCGGCGTACTCCGGCGCCATTCCTCTACGAGCTTTCCCACCGTGTTTGCCGTATCCCGGCGACGGGAGTAGGTGTTAACTCAGGCGCACCCGTAGAGATCCGGCACCGACGCCAGGAGTGATCGTCGCAGGACGCGATTGCCCCGCCCGAGCAGATAAAGGATTGGCATGAGTTCCCCGTCGACATCCCCGCAAGTTACACGACCTGACGAAGTCGTCATCATCCTGGACTTCGGGGCACAATACAGTCAGCTCATCGCCCGCCGCATACGCGAGTGCAAGGTGTATTGCGAGCTGCTACCCTACGATACACCGGCTGAGAAGATCGCCGCGTTCAAGCCGAAAGGCCTGGTCTTCAGCGGCGGTCCGGCGAGTGTGTATGACGACGGCGCGCCCGAATGCGACCCGGCCGTGTTCGAGATGGGCATCCCCATCCTGGGCATCTGCTACGGGATGCAATACATGGCGCATGCCCTGGGCGGCGATGTGCACCCCGGCGACAAGCGCGAATACGGCCGCACCGAGTTGCACGTGGTGGACGGCAGCGACCTGTTCAAAGACCTGAACCCGCAGTTGATCTGCTGGATGAGCCACGGCGATTGCGTCACCGCCCCACCCCCGGGCTTCGTGGTAACCGCGCGTACGGAAAACTCCCCCGTGGCGGCGATGGCCAACCTCGAGCGCAACTGGTTCGGCGTGCAGTTTCACCCCGAGGTGGTGCACACCCCGTGGGGCATCGAAATCCTGCGCAACTTTTTGTACCGCTTCTGCGGCTGCGCCGGGATGTGGACGATGGCCAACTTCGTACGCCAGGCCATCGACGACATCCGCGCGCAAGTCGGCAGCGCCCGCGTGGTCTGCGGCCTGAGCGGCGGGGTGGACTCCGCGGTGGCGGGCGCCCTGGTGCACCGCGCCATCGGCGACCAGTTGACCTGCATCTTCGTCGATCACGGGATGCTGCGCAAGGACGAAGCGCAACAGGTGGAGCGCGCCTTTCACGACGCCCTGCGCGCCCACTTCATCCACGTGCAGGCGGAGGAACGCTTCCTGGCGCGCCTCGCGGGGGTGACGGAGCCGGAAGCGAAGCGCAAAATCATCGGCAACGAATTTATCGAAGTCTTCTCCGAAGAAGCCAAAGCCATCGGCAACGTGGACTTCCTGGTGCAGGGTACGCTCTACCCGGATATCGTGGAGAGCGGCGTCACCAGCTCGGGCAAGAAGACGGCGGTCATCAAATCGCACCACAATGTGGGCGGGCTGCCGGAGAAGATGAACCTGAAACTGCTCGAACCGCTGCGCAACCTCTTCAAGGATGAAGTGCGCCGCCTCGGCGAAGAGCTGGAGTTGCCGGACAGCATCGTCTGGCGCATGCCCTTCCCGGGCCCCGGCCTGGCGATCCGCATCATCGGCGAGGTGAATAAAGAGCGGCTGGAGATCCTGCGCGAAGCCGACCACGTGATTGTGGACGAAATCAAACGCGCCGGCCTCTACCGCAAGCTCTGGCAGGCCTTCGCCGTGCTGCCGGTGATCCGCAGCGTGGGCGTGATGGGCGACCACCGCACCTACGCGTACCCCATCGTGCTGCGCGCGGTGACCAGTGAGGACGCCATGACCGCCGACTGGGCGCGCCTACCCTGGGAAGTACTGGAAAAGATCAGCAATCGGCTGATCAACGAGGTCAAAGGGGTCAACCGGCTGGTGTACGATGTCACCAGCAAGCCCCCCGGCACCATCGAGTGGGAATAGCTCCCTGGAGAAACGTATGAAGGTGTTATATCGCGAGGACCTGAGCACCATCCTCTACACGGAAACGCAAATCGCCACGCGCGTTGCCGAGATGGGCGCCCAGATTTCCGCCGATTACGATGGCAAACCGCTGGTGATGGTAGGCGTGCTCAACGGCGCGGTCTTCTTCCTCGCCGACCTGATGCGCAGCATCCGCGTCCCGGTCTCTATGGACCTGGTCGCCATCTCCAGCTACGGCTCCTATTCCAGCACCAGCGGCGTGGTGCGCATTATGAAGGATCTGGACGAGAGCGTGGAAAGCAAGCACGTGCTCATCGTCGAGGATATCGTCGACACCGGGCTCACCCTCAACTACCTGGTCGACTACATGCGTGCCCGCAACCCGGCAAGCGTGAAAGTGGCGGCTATGTTGAGTAAACCGAGCCGACACCGGGTAAAGGTACAACTGGATTATCTCGGTTTCGAAGTGCCGGACGAATTTGTGGTCGGCTACGGGCTGGACTATGCCCAACGCTACCGCAACCTGCCCGTCGTCGCCGTGCTGAAACCCGAAATCTACGCCGGCCACGATACCCCGCCGAACCTGTAACTGTCTCGTGGCCCATACAAGCCGGGTGCGCGGCGCACGCAGCGCACACGGAGCACCTTCCGTTCACGACCGGCGCCGGATACACTGTGTTCCAGGAACCCGGACGCGGTCAACGCGCCAAACTCACGTCAGAGGTAAAACCACCCGTGGATGATCTCCAGACAAAAGAAATGACCACCTACGAGCTTTCCGAACTGGAAGGCCGCACCCTGCACGACCTGCACGCCATTGCCAAGGAACTCGGCATCCCCGAGTTTTACCGCATGAAGAAGCAGGATCTGATCGTGCGTATCGTGCAGCAACAGGCGGAGCGCAGCGGCTTGATGTTCCGCGAAGGGATTCTGGATATCCTCCCGGAGGGTTTCGGATTCCTGCGCGTACACGGCTTTCTGGCCAGCCAGGAAGACGTCTACGTCTCGCAGTCGCAGATCAAACGCTTCAACCTGCGCACCGGCGATACGGTGAGCGGCGCCGTGCGGCCCCCCAAGGACAGCGAGCGCTACTTCTCCCTGCTGCGCATCGAGATGACGAACGGCGACAACCCGGAGACGGCGAAACGGCGCATCAACTTCGATGACCTCACGCCGGTCTTCCCGCTGGATCGCCTGCGTCTGGAGACGGAAGCGCGCAACACCTCCTCACGCGTGATCGACCTCGTCGCGCCCATCGGCAAGGGACAGCGCGGCCTCATCGTGGCCCCGCCGAAGGCGGGCAAGACCACGTTGCTGAAGACAATCGCCAACAGCATCACCGCCAACAACCCCGAAGTGCAGCTCATCGTGCTGCTCATCGACGAGCGCCCGGAAGAAGTCACCGACATCCGCCGCTCCGTGCAAGGCGACGTGGCCGCTTCCACCTTCGACGAGCTGCCGGAAAATCACATGAAGGTGCAGGAGATGGTGCTGGAACGCGCCAAGCGGCTGGTGGAGATGGGCAAGGACGTGGTGGTACTGCTCGATTCCCTCACCCGCCTCGCCCGCGCGTCGAACCTCACCGTCACCCCGAGCGGGCGCACGCTGTCCGGCGGTCTCGACCCCAGCGCGCTGTATCGCCCGAAGCGATTCTTCGGCGCCGCGCGCAACATCGAGAACGGCGGGTCGCTCACCATCATCGCCACCTGCCTGGTAGACACCGGCAGCCGCATGGACGACGCGATTTTCGAAGAGTTCAAGGCGACCGGCAACATGGAGCTGGTGCTCGACCGCGGCCTGGCCGACCGACGCATCTTCCCCGCCATCGACGTGAAGCGCTCCGGCACCCGTCGCGAAGAGCTGCTCTTCACCGACGACGAGCTGCGCCGCGTGTGGCAGCTCCGCCGCGTGCTCAACTCGCTGGAGACGGACCGCTCCGCCGAACTGCTCCTCAGTGGCTTGGCGAAGACCGCCTCGAACAAAGACTTCCTCGCCTACGTCGAGAAGGAACTCCGCCCCGGCAGCGAACGGTAACCGGCATCGCCCCCAACCCCTCCCCCGTAACGTCGTGTGACGGGGGAGGGGAAGGCATTTTACGCTGTGAGCATCCGCCCCGTATGTCCGACGAACACCTGCACCGACTGACGATCCTCGATATCGCGCAACAGGAAGGGGACGACGCCACGCCCCCCCTGCTGATGGCGCGCGATGCCCGTGGGCGCCTGCTGGAGATGCCGGTGGGCGTGTGCGAGGCGCTGGCGGTGCGCACCGCGCTGTTCGGAGAAAAGCTCAGCCGCCCCCTCACCCACGACCTGCTGCTCTCCCTCGTCGAAGGGTTGGGCGCCCCGCTGCTGCGCGTCGTGATCGACGATTACTCCAACGATCTCTACTACGCCCGCGTGGTGCTGGGCGGCGAGGACGGGGAGATCAGCCTGGACTGCCGCCCCAGCGACGCCATCGCCCTGGCGCTGCGCGCCGACGTGCCGATCCTCGTCTCCGACGCGGTGATGGACGCGCACACCGGCGGGTAAGTCAGACCATCTCGTGCTCTACCACCGGCGTCTGGCGCAACGCCTCCCGCCGCGCCCGCCACCAGTCATTCATCTCGCCCAGCGTACACCCCCAGCCGTCCAGCTCCGCCACCGTCTCCAGCAATGCGCGGTACACCTCCAGCGCGCCGGGCATGTCCGGGTGCGTGTGCCAGGAAAGGGTCACCACCCCGCCCACCCGCGCGATGCGCGCGATGAGCGCCCGCGCGCGCGCCAATTGCGCCCGCCGTACCGCCTGCCGGTGCCCGATGCCGCGCAGCAGCCCCACGTCCTGAATGGTCAACGGCACTTCGAGCAGATCGCCTTCCGGCCAGAAGAAGGGGAAGGCCATCCCGGCGCGGCAACCGATCGTGCCGCTGAACCCCAGCGTGGAATCCACCTGCATGCCGGCGGTGAGCTGCGCGGCGGGAGTGACGTCGCGGTCGAAGCGCAAAAAATGCTGACGTACCGCCACCACCGGCGCATCGACCAGCCCCGCCACCTGCTCAGCCTCGTCGCGCAGCATGGCGCCGTCGTAGGCGGCGTTGTAGCTGCCGTGCACGCCGATCTCCCATCCCTCCCCCTGCAGCGTGCGCACCGCCTTGCGCAGCGGCACACTGTGCCCGCGGAAGGGCAACCGGTCGTCGTAGTGGTAGAAGTGATCCAGATCGGTGGGCGCCTGCAAGCGCTCTGGCAACAGGAAGAAGGTGGAGCGGAAGCCGTGGCGTGCTTCCTCAGCCGCCCACGCATCGAAGGCGGGCACGCGTGCCAGCCCGCACAGCGACAGCGCGGCATACACCCCCGCGGCGGCCAGCCGGCGGCCCACGCGCCAGGGGGTAATGACGTGGTGCAGCTCCATCGCCTGCCGCAGCCGTTCGCGCCAGGGATACAGCACGATGTAATCGACGTCGTGGGAGAGCACGGCGGCAAAACGGTGTCCGCCCGGCCACCGTGGCGCCTCGCCGGCGGGCAGCACCGTAATGTCCCCATGTAAGGGTGGATATTCCAACAGATTTAGCTTCGTCAGCAACAACTCTTCGTACTGCACGTTCCCGTGGCGGTCGCGCGGCAACTGACGCTCCTCCGCCCGGTCGAGCTGAGCCCATACGCGTGCAACGGTCTCGGCGGGTGCGGTGACCGGTGTGCCGGCGATGGTCGATAACTGCTCTGCGATGTAGGCATCGATGGCGTGCACGCTGTTCCTCCTTCAGTTATGCCGCTTTCAGCCCGGCGACCGTCGCCGTGAGCGCCTCGACAACGCGCTCCTGTTGCGCGAATTGCAGCTCGGGAAAGATTGGCAGACTCAAACAGCTCGCCGCGGCGGCTTCCGCGGCGGGAAAATCGCCTGGTGCGTGCCCCAGCCCGGCATGTACCGCCTGCCGGTGCAACGGCACGGGGTAATACACCATGGTGCCCACGCCCGCCGCGGCCAGCTCACGCTGCACCCGGTCGCGCTCCGCCACGCAAACGGTGTATTGGTGATAGGTGGCGTACAGGCGGTCGAGGGGGAAGTTCAGCGCCGCCGTGGGACGGATGACGTGCTCACCCAGCCGTTCCCGCGGCGTGGCGATCCCCGCCGCCGCCAGCAGCGCATTGTAGCGGTACGCGTGGGCGCGTCGCGCCGCCAGCCAGGTGTCCAGGTGCGGCAGTTTGACACGCAGGATGGCCGCCTGCAACTCGTCGAGGCGGCTGTTGAGCCCCAGCTCGCTGTGGTGATACTTCACCTTGCCGCCGTGGCGACGCAGCATCTCCGCGCGCTCCGCCACCTCCGGATTGTCGGTGATGAGCATCCCGCCGTCACCGTAGCAGCCCAGGTTCTTGCTCGGGAAGAAGCTCAGGCAGCCCACGTCACTCAGCGTGCCCACCTTGCGCCCGTGGTACGACGACCCCATCGCCTGCGCGCAATCCTCCACCACGTACAGCCCGTGGGCGTGCGCGACGGCGAGGATCTCGTCCATGGCGCACGGTTGCCCATACAGGTGCACGGGCAGGATCGCCTTCGTGTGCCGGGTGATCGCCGCCTCCAGCCGCGCCGGGTCCATGTTGAACGTATCCGGGTCGATGTCCACGAAGACGGGCGTCGCGCCTACCATGCCGATGGCCTCCGTGGTGGCGATGAAGGTGAACGGCGTGGTGATCACCTCGTCGCCCGGGCCCACGCGCAGCGCTCGCAGCGCCAGGTGCAGCGCGTCGGTGCCGCTGTTCACGCCGACCGCGTAGGCGCAGCCGCAATACGCGGCAACCTCCGCCTCCAGCGCCTTCACGTTCGGCCCCAGGATGAAGTGCCCCGCCTTCGCCACCGCCTGCATGGCGGCGTCGATCTCCGTCTTGAGCGCCAGGTATTGCGGTAACAAATCGCAAACCGGAATCATCATGCCTCCTTAACGCACCCGCAGGATGCTCGTGTCGTCTACCTGCTCGTAGGCGCACCCGCACTCGCACAACGCTTCACGCTCGTGGAAGAGCAGACGCAACCCGCATTCGCACGCCCACCCGTGGCGGCGCGCCGGATTACCGTAGACCAGCGCATACGGCGGCACGTCCTGCGTGACCACCGATCCGGCGCCGATGAAGGCATATTCCCCGATGGTATTCCCGCAGACGATGGTGGCGTTGGCGCCGATCGTCGCCCCGCGCCGCACCAACGTGGGCCGGTAGTCGTCCAGCGTGTTGCGCGGCACGGCGGAGCGCGGGGTGGTGATGTTGGTAAAGACCATCGACGGCCCACAAAAGACGTCGTCCTCCAACTCCACGCCGCCATACACGGACACGTTGTTCTGCACCTTCACGTTGTCGCCCAGCCGCGCGCCGCTGGATACGAGCACGTTCTGCCCAAGTTTGCACCCCCGCCCGAGTACGGCGCCGGTCATCACATGGGAGAAGTGCCAGATGCTGCACCCCTCGCCGATCACCGCTCCGTCGTCGATGCAGGCGGACTCATGCGCGAAGTACGTTCGGTTGATCATAATGTCGCATCCTTACGGGCTGTCCCTGGGTACGCAGCGATTGGCCGGCGGCCTCCAGCACGCGCACCACGCGCAGACCGTCCTGCCCGTCGCTCCGTGGAGCGACGCCGCGACGGACGGCATCCACAAAATGCTGGCATTCCGTGGCCAGCGGTTCCCCGGCGGGCACGTAGGGAATGGCGATGTCGCCGTGGCGCACCGTCACCGGCGCCGGCGCATCGCTCTCCGGGCACACCGCCCCCTTGTCATAGACGCGGATCGTCTCCATCGGCGCCATGTCGTCGAACACGACCATGGTGCGGCTGCCCACCAACACTAACCGGCGCTCTTTGTGCGGGTCGAGCCAGGAGACGTGCAGTTGCGCCGCGCGGCCGTCGGGGAAGTGGAGATAGGCGAAGACCACGTCCTCGATGCCCGGCTGCAGATAGCAGGCGCCGTGCGCGGAAACCCAGTCCGGCTCGGCACCGAAGAGGTAGAGCGCCACTGAGATGTCATGCGGCGCCAGCGACCAGAGCGCATTCTCATCGCCGCGCACGATGCCCAGGTTCAGCCGCTGCGCGTACAGATAGAGCGGTGTGCCGAGGGCGCCGGAGTCGAGATACGCCTTCATCCACGCCACCGCGGGGTGGTACTCCAGCAGGTGGCCGACCATCAGCGTGCGCCCCGCGTCCTCCGCCTGCGCGCACAGCGCTTCGGCGTCCGCGGCGGCGAGGGTCATCGGCTTTTCCACGAAGAGGTGCTTACCGGCAGCCAACGCGCGCGTGCCGAGGGCAAAGTGTGTGGGTGCGGGGGTGGCGAGGGCGACGGCGTCCAGGGTGGGATCGTCGAGGAGCGTGGTCAGGTCGGCGGTCGCGACCGCCCCCGGATAGAGCGCCGCCTGTGCCGCGAGCCGCACAGGGTCGCCGTCGCACAGGTAGCAGAGATCGCAGTCGCGGGCGCGGGCAAAGCTGCGCGCCACATTCTTCCCCCAGTGTCCCAGGCCGATCACACCAATGCGTAGCCGCTCCATGCACACCTCCCCCGTGTTGGGAGAGGACGAACCAGGGCCTCCCCGCCGGCGCGTGTCAACCGGGACACGCCGCTTTCATCACCACGACCAGCATACCGGAAGCGCGCGGAGGGGTGTGTGCGGAAACCGATCACGTGTGGCCGGAGAGCGACCGTAGCTGCTGCTCAGAGGTCGGACGGGACGGTGGATTGCCCCAAAAACCAGGGCCCGGTCTGACGACCGGGCCCTGGGTGCCGGAATAGTCGCGACCTTTACGGGGCGACGTAACCGAGCTTGTACAGCGGGTGGCCCTTCATGTAGCCACCACCAGCGGACCAGGCCGCGGCGACGAACGCCGGAGCGGTCGCACTCGTCTGGACGTACAGATTGCGCACCGGATAGCCACCGAAGGCGCCGGAGGGCAGCAGGTAGCGGGTCTTGACGTTGCTGCTCGGGTACATCGTGGCCGGCTGCGTCACGGAGCCGCCGAAGGCGACCAC